>NZ_VFWC01000016.1:0-122159 GCF_006442405.1 Mesorhizobium sp. B2-2-3
CCGCTGAATACGTCAAGATTTGCGACGTCTACGGCGCTGGCTACTTCTACATCCCCGGCACCGAGACCTGCCTGCGCATCGGCGGCTACATCCGTTATGACATCGGCGGCGGCGACGTCGGCACGTTCAACGGTTCGAAGACTGCGGACCACCAGGACGGCTCGGTAAATGATGCCTGGCACAAAAATGCCCGCTTCACGCTGAAGACCTGGACCGGCCAGGAAACCGAGCTCGGCACGTTGAAGACCTACACCGAGACCCGCTTCAACTTCGGCAACGACAACGCAATCGAGCCGTTCAACACCGCCCATAACAAGGACGTCTCGCTGAACTTCGCCTGGATCCAGCTCGGCGGTCTCCGCGTTGGTAAGGACGAATCGGCCTTCGATACGTTCGTCGGCTACGCCGGCAACGTGATCCAGGATACGCTGGTTCCTTACGGCGATTTCGACACCAACGTCGTCCAGTACTACTTCGACGCTGGCAACGGCTTCTCGGCCGTGGTCTCGCTCGAAGAAGGCGCGGGCGTTGTCGGCACGATCGACAGCTACGTTCCGCATGTCGTCGGCGGTCTGAAGTGGACGCAGGGCTGGGGCGCCATCAGCGGTGTCGTCGCTTATGACAGCAACTACGAAGAAGTTGCCGGCAAGGTTCGCTTGGACGTGAACGTCAACGACGCACTGTCGCTGTGGGTCATGGGCGGTTACGGCACCGATGACAACCTCAACGACGACGCCGGCAATTTTGTCGACGCCCATGGTCGCGGTTTCTACAAGCAGTGGGGCGGCAACTGGGCTGTCTGGGGCGGCGGTACCTACAAGTTCAACGAGAAGACCTCGTTCAACGCGCAGGTGTCGTATGACGATTGGAAGAACCTGGGCATCGCGGCGAACATCGCCTACGACGTCGTCCCGGGCTTCACGGTCACGGCCGAAGTCGACTACCTCAATGCAGGCAGGTTCGACGACGCCGACTTCTCCAACTGGACCGGCGCCGACAAGAAGAGCAGCATCGGCGGTATCCTCCGCTTCCAGCGCTCGTTCTAAGGGCTGGTTCCATACAGGTGAAATCCAGCCCGGGCGCATCAACGCCCGGGCTGTTTTTGTTTCGTGACTGGATCAAGGCAAACAGAAGGAACAGGGGGTAACGGTAGCTGAATAGAGTCCGTGGGATGGTTTCGTGGGATCCGCTGATGGCGGATGAAATCACAACTGCGTGATTCAAATCTCTTGAAAGGACGCTCCCAAGCGGATAGGGCTGAATCTATCCCACTCGGGGGTGTGGCAAATGATGACGACCGAAGCGATTCAAGAGGGCGAGCCCTCCGATCATTTTTCGATGTTTTCTTCTCAGAACTCAAAGTTTAACTACACCTACAATAGGATACGAGAAGTAAAATCGCATAGGGTTGGAGATCTTTTTTCGGCATATCGAGATATATTGTGGGATGATGGGCGACATAAATACAATGTCAGCTCGTTCATCGGCGAGATAGACGAGATTCTGCTCGGGGAGCGTTTCAGCGCCTTTGACCAGAGTACCCTGGACAACCTTATCGGCACCTTGCGCCAGCGCGGCAACAGCAACGCAACCATCAATCGGAAGATGGCTGCCCTCAGCAAACTGCTGCGCAAGGCCTACAAGATGGGAGATATCCACAGCCTGCCCGAGTTCCGCCGCCAGAAGGAGCGGTCGGGACGGATTCGTTTCCTTGAAAGGGACGAGGAGGCCAGGCTGTTTGCTGCCATCAGGAGCCGCAGCGAGAATGCCTACCGGCTTTCCGTCTTCCTGGTCGACACTGGCTGCCGCCTTGGCGAGGCGCTCGGGCTGATCTGGAACGACATCCAGGAGCATCGCGTCTCCTTCTGGATCACCAAGTCCGGCCGAAGCCGCACCATTCCGATGACCGAGCGTGTCAAGGAAGTGATCAAGCTGCCTCCCGGCGAAGGCCGTCGGCCGAAAGGCCCGTTCACCACATTCAGCCAGGCTCAATACCGTGCCATCTGGAACGATGCGAAGGCCGAAGTCGGTCTGGCCGCCGACGACCAGGTGGTGCCGCACATTCTGCGCCATACCTGCGCCTCGCGTCTTGTTCAGGGCGGTATCGACATCAGGCGCGTGCAGATGTGGCTCGGCCACCAGACCCTGTCGATGACGATGCGCTATGCGCATCTGGCCACCAATGACCTCGACGGCTGCGTCACCGTGCTGGAAGTACCCCGGTCTGGCGGCGCCGACAGCGTGAAGGCAGCGCCCGAACCGTCCCCGCGCGCTGCCGCGCGCGGTGCGGCAGACCAGCCGGCAGCCGTGAAGACCACGGCTAAGGCAATGAAGAAGGCCTCAAAGTCCCGATAAGTTCACGCTTTGAAGACGCTGTGGACAACCAATTCCGTGGATCCCCCGATCTGCGGGTTATTTCAGGCATGCTATTCCGGCTTCGGAACCTACCTTGGTCGCCCTGCTGTCGTTTGCCTCGCCGGCAACGGTTTTTAAAGGCGGGTCGGCAGCCGCTCGGCTCTGTCGAGGAAAGCGGCGATGTCGCCCGGCAAGGTTCCGGTTTCGAGAAAAGGGGCGTGACCCTGGCCTTCGACGGTGATCGTCTGCATTGCCGGATGGCGCTCCCGCATCTGCCGCTGTGTGTCCACCGACAGCAAACTCGAATTGGCGCCGCGTATGGCGAGCATGGGAAGGGCCGACAGCGCGTCGAATTGCCGCCACAGCGCCGGCAGCGGCTGCGTCAGGTCGAGATTTGCAACAGTGTCGACCAGCTTCGGGTCGAAATCCGGCAGCAGGCCCTGATCCGTTTCGCGGTAGAGCGCCAGCACCATGCGCTCCCAGTCCGCATCGGCGAGCGCTGAAAAATCCCGGCCATGAACGCGGCGTTGGGCTGCCACTGCTTCGGCGAAGGTCTTCGGCTTCGGTTTGCGTTCGAGATACGACTGGATATAGGCAAGGCCGGCCGGCTCGATCACCGGTCCGATATCGTTCAGCACGATCGCTTTCAATATGGCCGGCCGCAGCGCACCCAGGACGTGAATGACCAGGCCGCCGCGCGAGGTGCCGACGAAGGCGGCTTCCTCGATTCCCAATGCCGCCAGTCCGGCAAGAATGTCGCCGGCTTCGACGCCGACATTGTAGCGGCTGACATCGGGATCATAATCGGACTGCCCGCGGCCGCGACAGTCAAAGGCGACGACCTTGCGTGGGCTTCCCGCTTTGCCGGCCAAATAGAGCGCGAGTTCGTGGAAGTCGCGTGCATTGCGGGTGAGCCCGGGCAGACAGACGACTGGCCAATGTCGCGAATTTGCGTCGCCATAGATCCGGGCATGGAGCTTCAGCCCATTGGGTCCCGCGTAGAAGAAATCGGAGAAACCTTCGCTCGCCATTGGAATGCTGCCCCTTGCTCTCGCCGGATGGTCCGTCTGCTACAGGCGAGGGAAGGGATGGTCAAATGGAGCAGTTACTTCTCCTCTTGCGGGCCGAAGGTGGCGAGGCCCTTCACTCAGCCAAGGCGAGTGGATCCGCGCGAGGCCAACTCCTCTCGCAAGGAAACGAAAGCCGTCAACTTCGCCCGTTCACAAGATCTCCCACAATGTCATACTTGCCGGAAATGCGCATCTTGTACACCTCGTAGTTCTCCATCACGCGCTGCACATAACTCCTTGTTTCCGTGTAAGGAATCCGCTCGATCCAGTCAACGACGGCGTCGATGTCCTTGCCGCGCGGATCGCCGTATTTCGCCACCCATTGGGCAGCGCGGCTGGGGCCGGCATTGTAGCCGGCGAAGGTCAGCACATAGGAGCCGTTGAAGCGGTCGAGCTGCTGGCCGAGGAAGGCCGAGCCCAGCGTCGCATTGTAGCCGGCATCGGTGGTCAGGCGTGCCTGCGAGAATTGCAGCCCGGCCTTCTTCGCCAGTTGCTTGGCGGTTGCCGGCATCAGCTGCAGCAGCCCGCGCGCGCCGGCGCTCGATATGGCGCCGATGTTGAATTCGCTTTCCTGGCGGGCGATGGCATAGGCCAGCGCCTTGCCCGAACCGGAAATATCGGCGCTATCGGGGATGACCCCCAAAGGATGCGACAGCGCGCCGACATCGATGCCACGCGCGCCGGCGATCTTGCCGATCTTGAGCGACATGAAGTGGTTGCCCTGCTTTTCCGCCAGCACGGCCAGGAGCGCCAGTTCGCCCGGGCTGGTCAACTGTCCTGCAAGGTCACGATAGAGCGTTTCGGCATAACGGTCGTAGCCCGCCTCCTGCAGCCGCTTGATGGCGGCGACGGCTTCGCGACCGGCAAAACTCTGGCGGTCGGCGGCACTCGGTGTGGGATAGACGATGTTCAGCGTCGGGCGACCAATGCGCTCGGCGGCGAGCTGGCCGTAGAATGTCGTGCCATAGGCCGCCGCGCGCGCAAAATAGTCCTTTGCGTTACCTGGACCACCAACTTCGGCGGCGCGGCCGAGCCAGTAATAGGCGCGCGACAATGTCATCGGCCCCTGCGCAAGGTCGGCGATGCGCGCGAAATGTGTTGCGGCAAGCCTGGGATCGTTCAGACCGCGCAGCGCGTACCAGCCGGCATGGAATTCGGCTTCGGCGGCGTTCGCTGTGCTTTCGGCCGCATGCATGGCGACGATCCTGTAGGCGGCTTTCATGTCACCCTTGTCGACCAGCTCGCGCGACAGTACCCGGCGCTCCACCCACCAGGCATCCGGGTCGACCAGCGCTTCGCGATCCGTCGGCGCCTTCATCACGATGGCGGCGGCGTCGGCAATATTGTCTTGCTTGCGAAGATATTCGGCTTGCGCGAAGAAATAGCCGGCAGAACGCTGTGAAGCCGGCACCGCCTTGAGCAGCTTGGGGGTGTTCTTGTCGCCCTTGTCGGCCGCCGCCCAGGCGGTGGCCAGTTGCTCCGCTTGCGCCGGGCCGGCGACGCGCTGCGCCGCGCCGACCCGGTCGGCGTAGAACATGCGCTCCATGCGGAATCGGTGATCGGCGGCCGGGATCAGCCCGCCGAACTCCTTGATCAGCGCTGTCTCGTCCTTGGCCTCCAGGATCGCGGTGCGCCAGAACGGCACCAGCACCGAACGCGCCGCCTCTGCCTTGCCCAGGGCCACATAGGCGCGGGCAAGAAGCATCACGCCTTCGAATGTCTGCGGCTGGCTGCCGTCGAACGCCTGCACAACGATGTCGGGGGCGGGGTTCTCGCGATAGAGTGCGCGTTCGCTGTTCTTGCGCAGCGCGGTTGTCCCCGGCCAGTTGGGCAACATCTTCGCTGCGGCCGCAATGTCGCCGCTCGGCATCTTGTCGCCGCCATACAGCGCGATTGCCCAGGCAAGGATGTGCTGGTCGAGCGAACCGGCGGAAAGGGCATCGCGCGCGGCGCGGGCACCGGGAATGTCGCCCGCCGCCAGTGCGTCCAGACCGCTCTTCAACTGCACGATGCTGGCAGAGGGGGCCGTATCGCGTGGACCCGCATCTTGCGAGCTTTGCATGCCGGGCACCGGAATGGCCGATGTCAACTGCACGTCGACGCTGCCGCCGATCGCCATCTCCGGCATCAGCGCGACGACCGCGCCCAGGAGCGCGAAAAGATGAGGCCGCCTAGTCGGCATCGTTCAGCCTTTACACATCACCAGCAGGCGCGGAAGCTTCGCGACCTGGACCAGACCGTAAACTTAGGTCATGAAGGGCCAGTTAACAAAAGGTTATCGAGGCCGTTCGAATTGCGTTTGCTGGCAGCATGGCAATGCTTGCCGCGCAACCATGTCGAGACTATGGTGCGCCGCCTCGCTTTCGGTTAGAAGGCGCGACATTAAGACCAGAGACGAAAACACCCATGCCTATCGCCCAAAAGTGGCTACCGGTTTTGGGATAACGATATGCGTGAACAAGAAGTCCCAAGGAGTTGGACGAACATGCTGAGAGGCTCGCTGACCGCGCTCGTGACACCGTTCGAAAAGAGCGGGCGTTTCGACGAGAAAGCCTTTCGCGCCTTTGTCGACTGGCAACTTGCGGAGGGCACGACAGCCCTTGTTCCCGTTGGCACCACCGGCGAGTCGCCGACGCTGTCGCATGACGAGCATCGTCAGGTGGTCAAGGTCTGCATCGAGGCGGCCAGGGGTCGCGCTCCGGTCGTCGCCGGCGCTGGCTCCAACAACACCGCGGAAGCGATCGGCCTGGTCCAATATGCCGAACAGGCAGGCGCCGATGCTGCACTTGTCGTCACTCCCTACTACAACAAGCCGACGCAGCGCGGCCTCTATGAGCACTTCGCCGCCGTCGCAAGGGCAACCAAGCTGCCGATCATCATCTACAACATCCCGCCACGCTCGGTCATCGACATGATGCCGGAGACGATGGGCCGGCTGGCGCACGACTTCAAGAATATCGTCGGCGTCAAGGACGCGACCGGCAAGGTCGAACGGGTTTCCGAGCAGCGTATGACCTGCGGCAAGGATTTCATCCAGCTTTCCGGCGAAGATGCATCCGCGCTCGGCTTCAACGCGCATGGCGGTGTCGGCTGTATCTCGGTGACGGCCAACGTCGCGCCGCGGCTTTGTGCTGAATTCCAGGAGGCGACGCTGTCCGGCGACAGCGCCAAGGCGCTGGAATTGCAGGATCGCTTGCTGCCGCTGCACAAGGCGATCTTTATCGAACCCGGCGTATCCGGCGCCAAATATGCGCTTTCGAAGCTCGGCAAGGTCGAGAACGTGCTGCGTTCGCCGCTGGTCACGGTCGAACAGTCGACGGCCGAAAAGATCGACGCGGCGATGAAGCACGCCGGCTTGATAAATTAGGGATGAGGCGCCACCTCTCCGCATTATGAATCAAGTCAGAAAAGCCGATCCCAACAACAAGACCGTTGCGGAAAACCGCAAGGCGCGGTTTTCCTATGAGGTGCTCGACACGATCGAGGCCGGCCTGGTGCTGACCGGCACCGAGGTCAAGTCGCTGCGCCAGGGCCAGGCCAACATCCAGGACAGCTATGCCTCGGTCGAGGGCGGCGAGATTTGGCTGATCAACTCCTATCTACCGGAATATCTGCAGGCCAACCGCTTCAACCACGAGCCGCGCCGGCGCCGCAAACTGCTGCTCAACAAGCGCGAGATGGCCAAGCTGTCGCAGAGCGTCGACCGCGAAGGCATGACCCTGGTGCCGCTGAAGATCTATTTCAACGAACAGGGCCGGGCCAAGCTGCTGCTCGCCGTAGGTCGCGGCAAGAAGCTGCACGACAAGCGCGAGACGGAAAAGCAGCGCGACTGGTCGCGTGAGAAGGGCAGGCTCTTGAAAGAGCGCGGGTGACAGCCATCAGGCGGTAGCCAAGCGGATAAGTGTTTGGCTTTCAGGGTTCTAGCCAAGGAGCCAGAATACCGGAGGGGACAGTCTTGAAGAACCGGATCATCCTCTGGGGATCGGTCAGCCTGGTTTTTGCAATCCTCATGGTCGCTGGCGGCTTCTTCTATTTCCATGCGTTTTCTCCGGATCGCGGCAAATATCCTGTCAGGGGCATCGACGTTTCCCATCATCAGGGCCGGATCGACTGGGGGCGCGTTGCCGCCGACGACGTCGCCTTTGCGGTCATCAAGGCGACCGAAGGCGGCGATCATGTCGACGATGCCTTCGTCACCAATCTGCGCGAAGCTCGTGCTGCCGGGCTCGCTGTCGGCGCCTATCACTTTTTCACCTTCTGCCGGCCGGGCGCCGACCAGGCAAAGAATTTCATCGCCGTGGTGCCGCACGACCAGCCTTTGCTGCCGCCGGTTGTCGACATCGAGTTCGGCGGCAATTGCCCGCAGCGCCCTTCGCCCGAACAACTCGATGCCGAACTCCAGGCCTTCCTCGGTCCCGTTGAAGCCGCCTTTGGCAAGAAGGCCATCATCTATCTGGCCGACGATGCGGCAACGGCCTATGCAGGACAGATCGCCGCCCGTCCGCTCTGGCTTCGCTCACTGCTGCTCGAGCCGGGTCGCGACGATTGGGTCTACTGGCAGTACCACAACAGGGGCCGCGTCGAGGGCATCGTCGGTGACGTCGACCTGAACGTTCTGCAAGGCGGTCAGGAGACGCTGGCCGCGTTGTTCGCGCCGGCGTTGTAAGGCAATTCCAGACCCTACGAATCCAGGAACCCCGCAATTTCCCTGAAAACGCTGACGAACATCGCTTCGGTCAGCACGCCGGTGTTGGTGTTGTAGCGCGAGCAGTGATAGCTGGAAAACAGCGTGATGCCACCGGCCTCCTGCCGCCCGCCATGCTTGAAGGGATAGGCGGCGACGCGCTGGCCCAGTGCCCGCACGGTCGACTGGTGCGCGATCGAACCAAGTGTCAGCACGGCCCGCAAATTGGGAAACCGTGCGATCGTCGGCACAAGGAAAGTCCGGCAGGTGGCGATCTCGGCGCCCACAGGCTTGTTCTCGGGAGGCACGCAGCGGACGGCGTTGGTGATTGCCGTTCCAACGAGCTCCAACCCATCGTCAGGCCGTGCCTTGAACTCGCCGCGCGCCAAGCCGTGCGCGATCAACGTGCCGTAGAGCAGGTCGCCGGCATAGTCGCCCGTGAAAGGCCGGCCCGTGCGGTTCGCTCCGCGCAGGCCGGGCGCAAGCCCGACGATCAGCAGCCGGACCGAATCGTCGCCTTCGGGCGGCAGGAAGGTCGGAACCGGCGCGTTGAACCACGATGGCTCGCGTTGCCGCCACTCGGCAATGAAACCGTGCAGCCGCGGACAGAGCGGGCAATCGCGATCGGGTTCCGGGGAGGCGGCCAGATGTGCGGCCAACGCAGCCGCCCTCAGTACTCGTCCTCTTCCGTCTCGGCCGGTTCGGGTCGGCGCACCGGCCTTTCGGAGGGATCGCGGCCCACCTCGTTCTTCAACGTCATCAGGTCGATGAAATGGTCGGCCTGGCGACGCAGATCGTCGGAGATCATCGGCGGCTGCGAGGCCATGGTCGAGACGATCGACACCTTGCGCCCGCGCCGCTGCAGCGCCTCGACCAGCGTGCGGAAATCGCCGTCCCCGGAGAAGATGACATAGTGGTCGACGACATCGGCCAGTTCCAGCGCATCGACGGTCAATTCGATGTCCATGTTGCCCTTGATCTTGCGGCGGCCGGTCGAGTCGGTGAATTCCTTGGCCGGCTTGGTGACCACCTTGAAGCCGTTATAGTCGAGCCAGTCGATCAGCGGCCGGATCGAGGAATATTCCTGATCCTCGACCAGGGCGGTGTAATAGTAGGCGCGCAGCAGGTAACCGCGTTTCTGGAAGCTCGACAGGAGCTTGCGATAATCGATGTCGAAACCGAGCGCGCGCGACGTGGCGTAGAGATTGGCGCCGTCGATGAACAGGGCGATCTTTTCACGGGGGTCGAACATGGAAAAATTCCTTTTCGAAATAAGCGGCCGTCAAAACGAAATGCGACTATCAGTAGGGTTCGCAATAAACCGGCTGACCTTACGCTTTTCGAAATAACGCCAGTTTTGTGGCAATCCAAGGGTTCGTTGCCGCACTGCAAGCAATTGTGATCGCCGGCTTGGTACCGGGCGCACCGGAGCTCGACCGAAACGGTTTCGAAGGAATCCGACGAAGCAATGACAGATCCTGCGTTCTCCGGCCCCGGCATTCCATAATGCTTGTATTTCGGCGGCGTTCGGGTTATTGACCGCGCCTGTTTTCCATTAAATCCAGGCATGAAAGGGGCAATCCATGGCCCGCGTAACCGTTGAAGATTGCATCGACAAGGTCGACAACCGCTTCGAGCTGGTGCTTCTGGCCGGCCACCGTGCTCGTCAGATCAGCCAAGGCGCGCAGATCACCGTCCCGCGCGACAATGACAAGAACCCGGTCATCGCACTGCGCGAGATCGCCGACGAGACATTGTCGCCCGACGACCTCAAGGAAGACCTGATCCATTCGCTGCAGAAGCATGTCGAGGTCGACGAGCCCGAAGCCGATGGCGAGGCGATCGCCGATCAGACCGGCGCAGCCGTCACGGCCGCCGATACCGATGATGCCGAGGACAACATCGCCTTCGATCGCATGACCGAGGAAGACCTGCTGGCCGGCATCGAAGGCCTGGTGCCGCCGGAAAAGAGCGACGACTACTAAGACTGCTTTGCGGAGGCGCCTGGAACAATCTTCCGGCACTTCCGTCCCGGCAGTTTCGTGGCTATCTATGACATGCGCCGTGCAGCAGTGCGGCGCATGATTCATTTCATCGCCGAGAGATTCCGCCCATGATGCGTCAGTATGAGCTTGTCGAGCGCGTCCAGCGCTACAAGCCTGACGTCAACGAGGCGTTGCTCAACAAGGCCTATGTCTATGCCATGCAGAAGCATGGCCACCAGAAGCGCGCTTCCGGCGACCCCTATTTCTCGCATCCGCTCGAAGTCGCCGCCATCCTCACCGAAATGCACATGGACGAGGCGACGATCGCCGTCGCCCTGCTGCATGACACGATCGAGGACACCACGGCGACCAGGGCCGAGATCGACGAACTGTTCGGGCCCGAAATGGGCAAGCTGGTCGAGGGCCTGACCAAGCTGAAGAAGCTCGACCTCGTCTCCAAGAAGGCCGAGCAGGCCGAGAACCTGCGCAAGCTTCTGCTGGCGATCTCGGAAGACGTGCGCGTGCTTCTGGTCAAGCTCGCGGACCGCTTGCACAATATGCGCACCCTCGACCATGTGCCGGAAGCCAAGCGCCTGCGCATCGCCGAGGAGACGATGGATATCTATGCGCCGCTGGCCGGGCGCATGGGCATGCAGGGCATGCGCGAGGAACTGGAGGAGATCGCCTTCCGCTACATCAATCCGGAAGCCTATCGCGCCGTCACCGCCAGGCTCGCCGAGATTTTCGAGCGCAACAAGGGTGTGCTGTCGGAGATCGAGAAAGCGCTGTCGGCTCTGTTCGAGAAACACGCGATCAATGCAGGCGTCAAAAGCCGGCAGAAGAAGCCGTGGTCGGTGTTCCGCAAGATGGAGGCCAAGGCGCTCTCCTTCGAGCAATTGTCCGACATTTTCGGCTTTCGCGTCGTCGTCGACAATGTCGAGGACTGCTATCGCGCGCTCGGCGCCATCCACACCGCCTGGTCGATGGTGCCCGGCCGTTTCAAGGACTACATCTCAACACCGAAGCAGAACGACTACCGCTCGATCCACACCACAATCGTCGGGCCGTCGCGTCAGCGCGTCGAGCTTCAGATCCGCACCCGCGAGATGAACAAGATCGCCGAATATGGCGTCGCCGCCCATTCGATCTACAAGGATACCGGCGGCAAGGCGAACGGCACGGCCCATTCGATCTCGAAGGAAACCAATGCCTATGCCTGGCTGAGGCGCACGATCGAACAACTCGCCGAGGGCGACAATCCCGAGGATTTTCTCGAGAACACCAAGCTGGAACTGTTCCAGGATCAGGTGTTCTGCTTCACCCCCAAGGGCATGCTGATCGCGCTGCCGAAAGGTGCCACGCCGATCGACTTCGCCTATGCGGTTCACACCGATGTCGGCGACACCTGCGTCGGCGCCAAGGTCAACGGCCGCATCATGCCGCTGATGACGGAGCTGAAGAATGGCGACGAGGTGGAGATCATCCGCTCCAAGGCGCAGGTGCCGCCGGCCGCGTGGGAATCCGTCGTCGTCACCGGCAAGGCGCGCGCCGCCATTCGCCGCGCCACCAAGAACGCCATCCGCAAGCAGTATTCGGGTCTCGGCGCGCGCATTCTCGAACGGGCTTTCGAGCGGGCCGGCAAGAATTTCACCAAGGAAAACCTGAAGCCCGTCCTGCACCGGCTGGCGCGCAAGGACATCGAGGACGTGCTGGCGTCCGTCGGCCGCGGCGAATTGGCGTCCACCGACGTCATGAAAGCCGTCTTCCCCGATTACAAGGACGAGCGCGTCACGCCGGCGGCGCCCAAGCAGCGCGAGGAAGGCTGGTCGAAGATTCGCAACGCCGCCGGCATGCTGTTCCAGATCCCGGGCCGTGCCGCGCGCAAGGACAAGGACCAGCCGCGCGACGGCGCGGTGCCGATCCGTGGCGTGCGCGGCGACCTGCCGGTGCGTTTCGCGCCGGAAGGGGCGGTGCCTGGCGACCGCATCGTCGGAATCGTACAGCCGGGCACCGGCATCACCATCTATCCGATCCAGTCGCCGGCGCTGCAGGCTTTCGACGACCAGCCCGAGCGCTGGATTGACGTGCGCTGGGACATCGACGAGCGCACCAAGGAACGCTTTCCCGCTCGTGTTTCCGTCACCGCCATCAATGCACCGGGATCGCTCGCCGACATCGCTCAGGTCGTTGCCTCGAACGATGCCAACATCCATACGCTGTCAATGGTGCGCACCGCGCCCGATTTCACCGAAATGCTGATCGATCTCGAAGTCTGGGATCTGAAGCATCTCAACCGGCTGCTGTCGCAGCTCAAGGACAATTCGAGCGTTAGCGATGCACGGCGTGTCAATGGCTAACGTGACTGATCTACATGGGGATAGACGGATGAATACGGACGAAGTGCTGGATATTTTTCGCCAGGCTGGTGCTGTCCTGGAGGGGCATTTCATTCTGACGTCGGGTCTGCGCAGTCCGGTGTTCCTGCAGAAGGCGCGCGTGTTCATGCATGCCGATAAGACCGAGCGGCTGTGCAAGGCGCTGGCCGAAAAGATCCGCGCCGCCGTGCCGGGCAAAATCGACTATGTCGTCGGCCCGGCCATCGGCGGGCTGATCCCGGCCTACGAGACTTCGCGCCATCTTGGCGTGCCGGCGATCTGGGTCGAGCGGGAAGGGGGCGAGTTCCGGCTGCGCCGCTTCGAGATCGCGCGCGGCGCGCGTGTCGTCATTGTCGAGGACATCGTCACCACTGGATTGTCTATCCGCGAGACCATCGACTGCCTGCGCGAACTTGGCGCCGAGGTCACGGCGGCGGCCTGCATCATCGACCGCTCCGCCGGCAAGACCGATGTCGGCGTGCCGCTGATCGCCCTCGCCGAGTACGAGGTGCCGGCCTATCCGGCCGATCGGCTGCCGCCGGAACTTGCCGCCATACCGGCGATCAAGCCGGGCAGCCGCAATATCTGAGAGGGGCGGGATGATCGTCAGTATCGATCATTTCGTGCTGACAGTGGCGTCGATCGAGGCCACCTGCGCCTTTTATCAGCGCGTTCTGGGCTTTCGGCGCATCGATATGCCGGGCCTGCCGACAGCGCTGGCTTTCGGCAACCAAAAGATCAATGTCCACGAGGTCGGCCGCACCTTCGAGCCGAAGGCGAAGTCGCCGACGCCCGGATCCGGTGATTTCTGCCTGATCACCGATCGGCCGCTCGGCGAACTCCTCGCCAGTCTCGAAGCCGATCGTGTGGCGGTGGAACTTGGACCAGTAGAGCGGATCGGCGCACGCGGCCGCATGATGTCTGTCTATTTCCGCGATCCCGACGACAATCTGATCGAGGTCAGTGAATATCTGGAATAGCCGCCGTTAAATCCGCGCGAGATCGAGCAGCATTGCGCAGCGCCGGCTCACCGGCATGCCGTGCGCGGCTTCCTGTCTCAGCCACCCGGCGAGCCGCGCATCGATCTGCGCATCCTCCAGGACGCGGAATCCGAACTTTCGGTAGAACGGCACGTTCCAAGCAACATCGCGAAATGTCGTCAGCGTGATCGTTGCAAGGCCGCGCCGCCTGGACTCCTCGATGACGGTCTCCAGCAGGGCTCGGCCGATGCCCGAGCCTTGCCACTCAAAACGAACGTCGAATTCCAGGATATGCAATGCATCGTCCTCAACGCTGGCGCTCAAGAAGGCGATGGCGCGGTCGCGCTTGTCCGTGGCGACCCAGCATGTGCCCTCCGTGATCAGCGCGCGGTGCCGCTCGACGCTCATATTGCCGTCTTCGGCGATCCAGGCGAGGTCCGGTATGGAACGAAACGCCAGCCCGGCGGATTGCTCGATATCGGGCAACTCTTTCGCCTCGTCGTCGCGCGCTGGTCGAATGGTGGCCATGCCGGCCGTCCTTCTTTTCCTCAGTTTCGCCTCAATGGCGATCTTGTTACCCCCTGCGGCAGACCATCGCGGCAGTGTTTCGTTGTTCCGAAGGCAGCCTGTCGCTATATCAAAGTCGTTGTTGCCTTTCTGCGCCCCGGAAGCGCAAGATAAGTTGCTGTGACCTGGCTTGGGGTGGCAGGACGGCGGGTATTGGTAGATCAGGAATTGGAATAGAGTGCTTTTTCGACGCCGCGAGCCTGATGGCCTCTTGGAGCGGGTGCGTACCTATCTATGGCCGCGCCGGTCGTTTTCGCGCTCGCTGCAGTACTTCTCCAAGCGCATCCTGCGGCTGAAGGCCACGCCGCATGCGGTGGCGGCCGGCGTCGCCGCTGGCGTCTTTGCTTCGTTCTTTCCGGTGGGTTTCCATTTCGCCATTGCCGCGGTGCTGTGCTGGCTCATAGCCGGCAATCTGGTGGCGGCCGCACTTGGCGCCGTATTCTTCGGCAATCCACTGACGTTCCCGCTGCTGTGGGGCGCCTCCTGGGAGACCGGCAAGCTGATCCTGCACAACCGCCTGCCGGCGCACGGCCCGCCCGCGCATCTGGGCGAGATGCTGCACAACCTTTCCTTCGCGCAATTGTGGGCCCCGGTGCTGAAGCCGATGCTGATCGGTGCGATACCGCTTGGACTGGCGTTTGGGCTTCTGTTCTACGCCATCACGCGCTGGGGCATGAACGCCTTTCGCGAGCAGCGGCGCAAACGGCTGGCAGAGCGCGCGGCCCGCCATGAGCAATCGTCTCACCCAAGCGCAAGCATCGGTTCCACCGCGCGATGATCATCGGCATCGGCAGCGACCTGATCGATATCAGACGCATTGAAAAGTCCTTGGAGCGCCATGGCCAGCGCTTCATCCAGAGAATCTACACCGAGGTCGAGCAGGCCCGCTCCGAAAATCGTCGGGCGCGGGCGGCCTCCTACGCCAAGCGCTTCGCCGCCAAGGAGGCCTGCGCCAAGGCACTGGGCACCGGTCTGGCGCAGGGCGTGTTTTGGCGCGACATGGGTGTCGTCAATCTTCCGAGCGGCGCACCCACCATGGCACTGACCGGTGGCGCCGAGGCGCGGCTGAACGCGATTCTGCCAAAGGGCCATCGGGCGATGATCCATCTCACCATCACGGATGATTTTCCGCTTGCTCAAGCCTTTGTGATCATCGAAGCGTTGCCCGTCGAACAAGCGCCACATTGATTGCATCTGACCACCGGCATGACGTTGCCCAGCGCGCGCCGAGACTCTATACCATCCAACGCACAATCGAGGACGACATGAGCGTGGCTGAAAAACCCCAGAAGAAATCCGGCGGGCTTGGCGAAACCGTCAGCGTCATCGTCCAGGCGCTTTTGCTTGCCTTGGTCATTCGCACGCTTTTGTTCCAACCCTTTTCGATCCCGTCGGGTTCGATGCGGCCGACGCTGCTCGAGGGCGACTATCTCTTCGTCACCAAATGGTCTTACGGCTATTCCCGTTATTCGCTGCCCTTCGGCCCGGACATCTTCTCGGGCCGCATCTGGGGCTCCGAGCCGAAGCGCGGCGACGTGGTGGTGTTCAAGTTCCCGCCGGACCCGTCCGTTGACTACATCAAACGTGTGGTGGGCCTGCCCGGCGACAAGATTCAGGTGAAGGACGGGCAGCTGTTCATCAACGGCGTCGGAGTCCCGCGCGTGAAGACCGGTCAGATCGACAATCCCGACATCACCGAAAAGGACTATCCGATCGACGTCTATCGCGAGACGCTGCCCAACGGCGTCAGCTACGACACGCTGGATCTGTCGCCGAACTCGATCGGCGACAACACGCGCGAGTTCGATGTTCCGCCCGGTCACTATTTCATGATGGGCGACAACAGGGACAACTCCGCCGACAGCCGATTCTCCGTCGGCTACGTTCCGGCCGAAAACCTGGTTGGCCGGGCCAACCTTGTTTTCTTCTCGATCGCCGGCAAGGCGAGCCCGCTCGAAATTTGGAAATGGCCGTCGCTTATGCGTGCTTCGCGCCTCTTCCACTTCGTTAATTAGGGTCATGGCGGCGACAAGACGGCTGACCGCCGACGCGCTCGCCGAAGCGCTGGTGGAACGCACGGGCCATGCCTTTGCCGACCGCCGGCGCCTGCAGCGTGCCTTGACCCATGCCAGCGCCCGCGGCGCCAATGCCGGCACCGACTATGAGCGCTTTGAGTTCCTAGGCGACCGGGTTCTCGGCCTGGTGGTGGCCGATATGCTGCTGGCCGCGTTTCCCGATGCGGCGGAAGGCGAATTGTCGCTGCGTTTCAACGCGCTGGTCAATGCCGAGGCGCTGTCGGAGATCGCCGAACATATTGGTCTGCCGGAGCTGATCCGCGCCGGATCCGACGTTCAAGGGCTCGAGGGACGCAAGCGCGTCAATCTGCGCGCCGACGCACTGGAATCGCTGATCGCCGTGCTCTACCTCGACGGAGGGCTGGAAGCGGCGCGCGCTTTCATCCACAAATATTGGCAGCCGCGCTCGCAGGCGTCGGGCGCCGGCCGACGCGACGCCAAGACCGAGTTGCAGGAATGGGCGCATCAGGCGGCAAGCGCCGTGCCCGTCTACCGCATCGATAGCCGCGAGGGGCCGGATCACGATCCGCTGTTCACCGTCAGTGTCATGGTTGGTGGGTTCCAGCCGGCTGTCGGCAGCGGCCGCTCCAAACGCGAGGCCGAGCAGGCCGCCGCCGCCGCCCTTCTGATTCGTGAAGGTGTCTGGATCGATCAGGGAGACGCGGCATGACAGCCACGGAAGACACGGTTCCGGCCGCGCCTGCGGCCGTTACGCATTCCGGCTTCGTAGCGCTGATCGGTGCGCCCAATGCCGGCAAGTCGACGCTGGTCAACCAGCTTGTCGGCGCCAAGGTGTCAATCGTCACCCACAAGGTGCAGACGACGCGTGCCATCGTCAGAGGCATCGCCACGCACGACAACGCGCAGATCGTCTTCGTCGATACGCCGGGCATCTTCAAGCCAAAGCGGCGTCTCGACACGGCAATGGTGACGACAGCCTGGGGCGGCGCCAAGGATGCCGATATCGTGCTGCTCCTGATCGATGCCGAGCGTGGCATTAGAGGTGATGCCGACGCCATTCTCGAACGCCTGAAGGATGTGCGCCAGCCGATGGCGCTGATCCTCAACAAGGTCGACCGCGTCAAGCCGGAGGCGTTGTTGGCGCTGGCGGCAGCAGCGAACGAAAGAGTGCCGTTCAAGCGCACCTTCATGGTTTCGGCGCTGACCGGCTCCGGCTGCAAGGACCTTCTCGATTACCTTGCCGAGGCGCTCCCGGTGGGGCCCTGGTATTATCCGGAAGACCAGATCTCCGATCTGCCGATGCGCCAGCTCGCCGCCGAGATCACTCGCGAGAAGCTCTATCTCAGGCTGCATCAGGAACTGCCCTATTCCTCGCACATCGAAACCGAGAAATGGGAAGAGAAGAAGGACGGCTCGGTGCGCATCGAGCAGGTCATCTATGTCGAACGCGACAGCCAGAAGAAGATCGTGCTCGGCCACAAGGGCGAGACCATCCGCGCCATCGGCCAGGCGGCGCGTATGGAAATCGCCCGCATCCTCGAGCAAAAGGTGCATCTGTTCCTGTTCGTCAAGGTGCGCGAGAACTGGGGCGACGATCCCGAACGCTACCGTGAGATGGGGCTCGAGTTTCCGCACTAGGATGGATGGATAGCAAGTCGAATACCGACGCAGCTTTGGTCAGCCGGTTGATCGCGGCGCAGTTTCCTCGCTGGAGGGATCTTGCGGTTCGGCCGATTGAACCTGGCGGATGGGACAACAGAAGCTTTCGTCTCGGCGACGAGATGACCGTTCGGTTGCCCAGTGCCGCCGCCTATTCCCTGCAAGTGGAGAAGGAACATCGCTGGCTGCCGAGGCTGGCGCCGCTGTTGCCGCTGCCCATCCCTATACCGCTGGCGATGGGAGCCCCGGCCGAAGGCTATCCGTGGCATTGGTCCGTCTACAGGTGGATCGAAGGTGAGACTGCAAAGCGCGAGCGTATCGCCAACCTGTCGGAATTCGCGGCGAACCTGGCCGGCTTTCTGGTTGCGCTGAAGCGGATCGACCCGGCTGGCGGACCGGGGCCGGGCCAACACAATTTCTTTCGCGGCGGGCCGCTGAACGTCTATGACGGGGAGACGAGACAAGCGATCGCGGCGCTCGACACCCGTATCGATGCCGGCGCGGCAAGCGCTGTCTGGGAAACGGCTCTTGCCGCCCCTTGGCAAGGCCCGCCCGTCTGGTTCCACGGCGATGTCAGCTGGGGCAATCTTCTGGTTGAACACGGCAGGCTAAGCGCGGTGATCGACTTCGGCACCTCCGGCATCGGCGAGCCCTCATGCGATCTGGCGATTGCCTGGACATTGTTCGAGGGAAAGAGCAGGGGGGCCTTCCGCGCTGGCCTCGGCGTCGACGACGCGACCTGGGCGCGCGGCCGCGGCTGGGCACTGTGGAAGGCGCTGATCACCGCCGCCGGCGAGATAGACGTCAACTCGGCCGAGATCGAACAATCCTGGCGCGTGATCGACGCGGTGCTGGCCGACCACAAGCGCCGGTAATAATGACCCAAACCGTTGGCTGGTGGCTATCGACCAGGGACGCCGAGGTTCCGTTGGGTAGACTTCTCAGTTGGCCAGCGCGGATTCTTGCAGACGAGTCCGCCGACGTCGGATTGATCTTCCCATCATGGCCTGTGGTCCGTTCCGGCGTGCCCGTGACCCGCTGAAAAGATTCCTTCGAGGGGATCGGCTTCGGTTTCACGTGGCTGGGGAATGGCTAGGTAGAAACGACCATGGAAGTGGGTTTATTTACGCGAAGTTTCTCAAACAATTGGTGTTCGTAGAATATCATCATAAAATTGGAACATACAGGGAATTATTACGGAAATATGACAATGTTCCACTTGTGCGGTGCCGTAATTTGAAGTGAATTCTCCAGTGATATTTCTGCAACACGGATTTAATCTATGTCATCAATCCCGAATGTTTGTGGAATTGTCATTGAAGGCGGAAGATTGATGGGTATGTTCGCCGCGAAAAGGGGACGCGGTGCGGGCCTTTTTCGTTGTGGTGAGGCGGGAAAATATATCCGCCAACCAAAATCCGAAGCCATTTTTAACTTTGACTGGAGAGGTCAGAAAATGAACATCAAGAGCCTTCTTCTCGGCTCAGCCGCGGCACTGATCGCGGTCTCCGGCGCTCGCGCCGCCGACGCTGTCGTCGTCGCCGAGCCGGAACCCGCTGAATACGTCAGGATCTGCGACGTCTACGGCGCCGGCTACTTCTATATCCCCGGCACCGAGACCTGCCTGCGCATCGGCGGCTATCTCCGCTATGACATAGGCGTCGGGGACAGCGGCACGCTGGATGGCGTCAACAACGTTGCCGATCACATGGACGGCGATAGCCACGACACCTACTACAAGAACATGCGCTTCGCGCTGAAGACCTGGACCGGCCAGGAAACCGAGCTCGGTACGTTGAAGACCTACACCGAGACTCGCTTTCAATTTGGCAACAGCAGCGGCGACTATGAGACTGGCGGCACTGGCTGGCAGGCCGGCAACAAGGCGACGACCCTCAACTTCGCCTGGATTCAGCTCGGCGGCCTGCGCGTCGGTAAGGATGAAACGGCATACGATTCGTTTATCGGCTATGCCGGCAACGTCATCCAGGACACGATCATCCCGTACGGTATCAAGGATACCAACGTCGTGCAGTACTATTTCGACGCTGGCAGCGGCTTCTCGGCCGTGGTCTCGCTCGAAGAAGGTACCGGCGTCAACACGATCGACAGCTATGTTCCGCATGTCGTCGGCGGCTTGAAGTACAAGGGCGACTGGGGTGCGGTCACCGGCGTCGTCGCCTATGACAGCAACTACGAGGAAGTGGCCGGCAAGGTTCGCTTGGACGTCAATGTCGGCAAGGAATTGACGCTGTTCGTCATGGGCGGCTACGGCACCAACGACAACATCAACGACTTCGGCACGGGCCGCACCCAATACAAGCCGTGGGGCGGAAACTGGGCGATCTGGGGTGGCGGCACCTACAAGTTCAACGACAAGACCTCGTTCAACGCCCAGATCTCCTATGACGACTGGAAGAACCTCGGCGTCGCTGCCAACGTCGCATACACGATTGTGCCCGGTTACACGATCACGGCTGAAGTCGATTACCTCAATGCAGGAAAATTCGACGACGCCGACTTCAACAACTGGACCAAGGCCGACAAGAAGAGCAGCGTCGGCGGCATCCTCCGCTTCCAGCGCTCGTTCTAACGGATCGACTGACCCCACCAGACCCGCCCGCAGCTATGCTGCGGGCGGCTTTTTATGCACCCTTGCGAGAGCCAGCCCAGGCACCAAGCCCGTACCTTGATTTCGCCACCCGATCGGTGAAATGCTCCAGGCATGGAATGGCGCGACGAGGGAATCATTCTCGGCACCCGCAAGCATGGCGAAACCAGCGCCATCCTCGAGGTGATGACGCGTGCGCATGGCCGCCATCTCGGCCTCGTGCGTGGCGGGCGCTCGCGCAAGCAGCAGCCTGTTCTCCAGCCCGGCAACCGTGTCGACCTGCTTTGGCGGGCGCGCCTTGATGAGCACCTCGGCACGTTCCAGGCCGAAGCGATCGAGATGAATGCGGCCAGGTTGATGGAGAGTGCGGTCGCCGTGTATGGCCTGCAGACCATGGCCGCGCATCTGCGCCTGTTGCCCGAGCGCGACGCCCATGGCGGCCTCTACGAGGCGCTGTCGGTGATGATCGTGCATCTCGATGACGTCGATGCGGCCGGCGAACTGGTGGCCCGTTTCGAGCTCCTGATCCTCGACGAACTGGGTTTCGGTCTCGATCTCAGCCAGTGCGCCGCGACCGGCACGCGGCAGGATCTTGCCTATGTCTCGCCGAAATCGGGCCGAGCGGTGTCGCGGGAAGCCGGCGCGCCTTGGCGCGACAAGATGCTGGCGCTGCCGGCCTTCCTGCGTGGCTCCGGCCTGCGCGCCGATCCGGCGGCGATCCAGGATGCCTTCCGGCTCACCGGCTTCTTCTTCACCCGTCACGTCTACGAGCCGCGCGGCATCGAGCAGCCGGACGCGCGCTCCGGCTTCCTCGCCGCGCTGCGCAAGCACCACACGACAAAAGGCCTGTCGGGAGAAACCGCCGCGAGAGAAATCATCACATGAGCGAAGTGGAACTTTATCCAGGCCGGGTCTCGCCGCTCGGCCTCGGCACCATTCCGCATGCCGACATGCTTGCCTACACCGGCCTGGAACTTTTGCAGCGCATCATCGATGGCAAATATCCGGCGCCGCCGATTTCCTTCCAGCTCAGCTTCGCGCTGACCGAAGTCTCGGAAGGCCGTGCCGTGTTTCGGGGTGTGCCGAACGAGCGCCACCTGAACCCGTTGGGGGGCGTGCATGGCGGCTGGGCGGCGACACTGCTCGATTCGGCGCTTGCCTGCGCCGTGCAGACGCTGCTCGCAAAAGGCGAGGCCTATACGACGGCGGAATTCAAGGTGAACCTGACGCGGCCGATCACGCCCAGGACCGGAGAGGTGGTCTGTGAGGGCAAGGTTATTCACAAGGGTCGCACGCTGGCGGTATCCGAGGCGACGTTGAAGGATGCCGGCGGCAAGTTGCTGGCTTTCGGCACCGAGACATGCTCGATCTTCCCGGCCGCCAATCTGGCGGCACGATAAGGATCGTCCAACACGCACTGGACGACCGGTGAGAACAGCAGGCGCCTATCCGGCTTTTTGCCGTTCCACGAAATCGTCCAGGATCGCGCGCTGGCCTTTGAGTATCTTGAGACCGGCCTCCAACTCTGAAAACCAACCGGCCCGGTCAACTTCGGGAAATGCCTTCATGGATCCCGACCTTGGCGGCCACTCCATGGTGAACATGTTGCTTCTGATGGCATCGGTGTCGACATCGGCCTCGACGCTCCACGCACTCACGATCTTGCCGCCAGGCTGCCGATAACTGCCGACAGGCTGGAAGTCGCCGTTGATGACGACGCCGAGTTCTTCTTCCGCCTCACGTCGGGCGGCTTTCAACTCGTCCTCGCCTTCGTCGACGAGCCCTTTGGGGATCGACCATGCCCCCTCATCTTTTCTTGCCCAGAATGGTCCACCCGGATGGACGAGCAAGAACTGGAGGGCCCCGGCGTTTCGCCGGTAGATCAGCAGTCCTGCGCTTCGTTGCGGCATGCGTATTCTCATGACATCGCTTGGAGAACCCTTTGCGGCCAAGGTATCATAGGCCACCGGCTGCGGGTTTGGCAGGCAATGTTCCGGGAACCGGCCATTCGCAACCGATGCCGAGGGCCAATAGGCGCAAGCCGCTGGCTTTCGACGCCGAAACATGCTCGATCTTTCCAGCCGCCGATCCGACGCCGTTGGTCGTTTGCAGGCCACATTTGATTGTCAGTAGCAACTGGTCTGGTTTGGGGGAGCCGCCATGTTTGAAAGCCTGATCGGCCTTGTCGCCATCATCGCGCTGTTCGTCATCATTTCGCGCCAGCAGAGCCGCATCGGACTGATCGAGCGTGAGCTAGGCGCACTGCGGAGCCTCGTCCTTTCCGGCGCCGTGCCGCCTCTCGCCAAGCAGTCCGAACCGGCGGCGACCGAGGGCCAGCCGGCCGAAGCCGTTGTTGCTGCGGCCGTGGTCGTTTCGCCAACGGCCAGCGAGGCAGCCACCGGGCAGGCGCTGCCGGCTCTGGAAACCGACGCCGCGACGGACGAGGTCAAGCCGGGACCATGGACACCAGGCGAGGCGGCGCCCAAGGTAGCCGAGCCTGTCGCAGCGGTGAAAGCGCCCGGCAAACCCGATATCGAAACGGCGCTCGGCACCCGCTGGGCGGTCTGGGTCGGCGGTTTGGCACTGGCGCTGGGCGGCCTGTTTCTCATCCGCTACACGATCGAAGCCGGAATTTTCGGCCCCGGTGTGCGGCTAACCATGGCCGGGCTGCTCGGCCTTGTGCTGATTGCAGCCGGCGAATTCATTCGCCGCACCGGCTTCAGGGTGCCCGTGCAAGGCGCCGCAGGCGCCTACATCCCGGCGATCCTGACTGCGGCGGGCGCCTTCATCCTGTTCGGCGCCGTCTATGCCGCACATGGCATCTACGGATTTATCGGGCCGGCGCTCGCCTTCACGCTGCTCGGCGCCATCGGCATAGCGACGATTGCCGCCGCCCTTGTCCACGGCCAGGCGCTGGCTGGTATCGGCCTCGTCGGCGCCATGGTGACGCCGATGCTGATTGCCTCTCAGGCGCCCAATCCCTGGGCCCTGTTCGGCTATCTGGCGATCGTGCTTGCCGCCAGTGGCGTCATTGCCCGCATGCGCGATTGGAAGTTGCTGATGACGGCGGCCTTTGTCGGTACCGGCATCTGGACGATCCTCTACATGACCGATGCGCCGGGCGCGAATTTATCCGTGATCCTGTTCGTGAACACCGTGACGCTCGCCGTGCTCGCCTTCGTCTGGCTCGGCCGCCGCAGCGACGAAAGCGGATCAGGCAGGGCTTTCGACTGGCCCTCCGTCGCGCCGGGCTTGTTTGTTGCCCTCTCGGCGCTGGACCTTTCGGTCGATGCGGCCTTCGTCGCTGCCGGCGATGCCTTGCCGGGAGCCGTCGTGCTCGCCGCGATGGTGGCCGTCGCGCTCTACCGCCCCCCGGCGCTGCCACTGCTCTATGCGGCGGGACTGGTGACGGTGCTGATCTATCTCGGCATCATCCCGCCGACTTCGATCGCTTCCGATTTTTCCGGCGACGTCTTGGGTATCGACGCCGTGCCCCTGGCGACATCGAACGCACTGACCTTGCGCATCGGTGTTGCGCTTGGCCTTGTCTTCATCGGCGCCGGTTTCTGGGCCGCCCGCAAATTTGCCGCCGCGCCCCACTTCCGCGCTGCGTCATGGGCGGCGTGGGGCGTCATCGTGCCGTTGGTCGTCCTGCTGGCACTCTGGTTCACGTTCGGCAATCTCGACCGCGATCTTGCCTACGCCGCCGTGGCGGCGCTGCTGGTCGTGGTTTTCGCTGCCGTGGGCGAGTGGATCGCGCGCGGCGAGCAACCGCCGTTGCAGGGCAGGGCGGCCGTATCCTTCGCGCTCGGCGGAGCCGCGCTCGCAGGCCTGCTGATGCTGCATATGGCCTTCAGTTCCGGCTGGACAACCATCCTGCTTGGTGCGGCCGCAATCGTGCCGGCGCTGGCCACGCGCTGGCGTTCCTATCCGGTGCTCGGCTGGATTTCGGTCGGCGCGGTCGCGGCGGTGCTTGGACGTGTCATCTTCGATCCGACCGTCGTCGGTGCCGGGTTCCTGTCGACGACCCCGGTTTTCAACTGGCTGCTGCCGGGCTATGGCGTGCCGGCGCTCGCCTTCGCTTTCGCCGCCTGGCAACTGGCCCGCACCACCGACGGCCGGCCGCGCCTGGCCATGGAAGCTTCGGCGGCGCTGTTTGCACTGCTGACGCTTGCCGTGCTGGTGCGCCACGCCATGCATGGCGGTGTTCTCAACAGCGATGCGCCCACACTTGCCGAACAGGCCATCTACACGCTGATCGCGATCGGCACCGGCGCCATACTCGTGGCCATCGACAGGCGCTCGCCAAGTTCCGTGCTACGCTACGGGTCCATGGCGGCGGGCGTGATTTCGGTCGCCTTCATCGTCGTGCAGCATTTCCTGGTGCTGAACCCGCTTTTCACCGACGAGTCGACCGGGCAGATCCCGGCCTTCAACCTGTTGTTCCTCGCTTATCTCCTGCCGGCGGTCGCAGCCGGCGGGCTTGCGCTCTATGCCCGCAACAAGCGGCCGAAATGGTATGCCGCCATGCTGGCGCTGGTGGCGGCACTGCTTGCCTTCGCCTATGCCACGTTGTCGGTGCGGCGCCTGTTCAAGGGTGAGTTCATCGGCTTGTGGAGCGGCCTTGGCCAGTTGGAAACCTACACCTATTCGGCACTCTGGCTGATCATCGGCGTGGCGCTGCTGACCGCCGGCGTCTGGCTGAAATCGCAGGTGCTGCGCATCGCCTCGGCCGCATTGATCGCGGTCGCCGTACTGAAGGTGTTCCTCTTCGACATGTCGGAGCTGGAGGGTGTGCTTCGCGCGCTGTCCTTCATCGGCCTTGGCGCCGTGCTGATCGGCATCGGCCTGTTTTACCAGCGGCTTTTGACCAGGGCGGCGAAAGAGACTTGAGGGTTAGCATTGTTTGAATATTCAAAATGGAATATATGAATATTCCACGGGAGATATTCAAATGCCGCTCTATATCCGCGACGATGAGGTAGATGCTCTGGCGACGAAATTGCAGCGCGAGACGAATGCGCCGAGCAAAACGGAAGCCGTGCGAACCGCGCTTTTGCACGAACTTGAACGAAGCCGCGCCCGCAAACCGCTGCGGGAGAGGATTGCCGTTCTTCAAGCGCAAGCAGCGGCGTTGGGGCCGTCCGACACCACCTTCGACATCAAGGCATTCATGGACGAGATGTGGGAAGACTGATGTTTGTCGACGCATCGGTTGTCGTTGCAATTCTCGCCAAGGAATCGGGTTGGGAGGAATTGCTGAAGCGGATCGCCGACGTCGACGGTCAGCTGTACATTTCAGCGCTTGTTCGGCTCGAAGCTACGCTTGCCCTCGGGCGAGTGAATGCCGGTGCCAAAAAGCCGACTCCCGAAATGCTGTCTGCGGCGCGCGATCTGGTCGATGCGTTCATTGTTGAGATCGACGCTCGCAATGTAGCCATCAACGAGGATATCGGGGGGCGCGCCATTGATGCCAGCATCCGGTACGGCAAAGCGGTCGGTCATCCGGCCGACCTTAATTTTGGTGATTGCTTTTCCTACGCCTGCGCCAAGGCTCTTGATGTTCCGTTGCTCTTTAAAGGCAATGACTTTCTCAAGACCGATTTGGCGTAGTTGGCCTCCTGTTGATTGCGGGAATAAACCCGCCGCTTCCATCGTTACATCATTGCTTGGGTGACCGGGGCGGTGGACCGCTTCGCACTGGCTGCTTGCGTCGCGCCGCGAAGGCGCGTTCAATCTGATGAATAGGGCAATTCCGAAACCAGCGGTCATGGACGAAAAGAAGGCAGCAATCCTCGGCGAAATACCGCGCCTGCGCCGCTACGCACGCTCGTTGTTGCGCGACCGCGACGCCGCCGACGATCTCGTCCAGGACTGTCTCGAACGGGCCCTCATGCGGCTCGACAACTGGCAGACGGGAGAAAGCCCCAGGAGGTGGCTGTTTACGATCATGCATCATTTGTTCATTGACCAGATGCGCAAAGTGAACCGGCGCGGCGAAGCCGCGATGCTGTCGCTGGAAGCGGGCGAGGCGGTTGCACAGCCGGCCGAGCAGGTGGAAAGCATCGCCTCGCGCGAGATCGTCGACGCATTGCAGGCGATCAGCCCCGACCGCCGTGCCGCACTCGTCATGGTCGCGATCGAAGGCTTTTCCTATGCCGAGGCCGCCAACATCCTGGGAGTGCCGGCGGGAACGCTGATGTCGCGCATCGCGCGCGGGCGCGAGGAGTTGCGCGGACTGCTGGACGACACGGCACGCCGCCGTTCGATAAGGATCGTCTAGAAATGATCCGCCGCGATTTCTCCGAACGCGACATCCACATGGCACTCGACGGCGAGTTGCCGGCCGATGAGCGCGCCGCCTATGACGCATGGCTCGACGCCACTCCCGAGATGAAGGCGAAAAGCGCCCGTTTCATCGCCGACAGGACGGCATTGCGAGATGCCTTCGCTGGCGTGATCGACGAGCCGGTGCCGGTGCGGTTGCGCAAGGTGGTGCTTGGCGAGACGCCAGCCAGGACGCCAATGCCACGCTCGCGCTGGTGGCTTGCCGCCGCCGCTGCCGGTCTACTGGCCGCGGGCGGGCTTGGCGGCTACTTTGCCGGCAGCGACGGTATTGGCCGGGAAGATCAGGCCGAGGATCAGTTGGCCGAGCAGGCGATCGCCGCGCATGTCATCTATGCCGCCGAGAAGCGGCATGCGGTGGAAGTGCCGGCAAGCGACAAGGATCATCTGCTGACCTGGCTGTCCAACCGGGTCGGATTGAAGCTGGTTGCGCCGGACTTGACCGGCAGCGGGTTCCAACTGGTCGGCGGCAGGTTGCTGCCGGCTGGCGAGAGCAAGGCGGCAATGCTGCTCTATGAAGACGACAAGGGCGAGCGCATATCGCTCTTTGTAACGGCCGAATCGGTGGAGAACGCCAGGGGGACCTACGCTTCGGCGCAAGCCGGCCCGCAGGCCGTCTACTGGCTGGACAAGGGCTATGGCTGCGCTGTCGTCGGCTCAGTGCCGCGCGAGCAATTGGCCATCGTGGCCAAGAGCGCCTACAGCCAGCTTCTGGCCGGCCTGGCGAGTTGAACAGCATCGTTTTTTGGCGCCGCCGCCTACTCGAAAACGGTGACCTGGTTCAAAGCCTTTGTCCTCCCGGGCTGGCGCCAATCTGTCACAATTCGGCCCTAATCGAGGTGCGATAGCGCTGGATGGGCGCTGCCGTTTTGGGCTGGTGTCTGGACGTTTCGAATAGGGCCTTCATCACAACCCAATCGAGGTTTTCCAAGCCCGCATGCCTGCCGAGATTCGCACGGCCCGCGCGACTGACGTCGATGATCTCGCCGCCATCGAGAAAGCTGTTTTCTCCAGCGACCGCATTTCCCGTCGCTCCTTCCGACAGTTCATCGAGCGCGAGACCGCCGAGACGCTGGTCGCCGAAAGAGATGGCCGCGTCGCCGGTTATGCGATTGTGCTGTTTCGCAAGGGCAGCGGCGTGGCGCGCCTTTATTCGATCGCCACCAGTCCCTTTTTTGGCGCCCTCGGCATCGGCCGCCGGTTGCTAGTGGCGGCGGAGGAGGCGGCCTTCGAACACGATCGCATGATGCTGCGCCTAGAAGTGCGGGAGGATAATGCCCGCGCCATCAGCATCTACGAGCGGGCCGGCTACCGCAAGATCGGCCGCGAACCCGATTACTACGAGGACGGCGCCACGGCGCTGCGCTACGAGAAGACCTTGCGCGGCGAACTTCCGGCCGCCACCAGCGTGCCGTTCTACCAGCAGACCTGCGAATTCACTTGCGGTCCCTGCTGCCTGATGATGGCCATGGGCAATTTCGATCACGACTTCGTACCGGACCCGGTCAGGGAAATTCGTCTTTGGCGCGAAGCGACGACCGTCTTCATGATGTCGGGCCCGGGTGGCTGCGAGCCGTTCGGCCTCGCGGTCGCCGGCTATGAGAGCGGCCTTGCGGCCGAGATTTACGTGTCGTTCTACGGCGCGTTGTTCCTCCAGTCGGTGCGCAGCGCGGACAAGCGCCGGGTGATGGAACTGGCCCAGGTCGACTTTCGCCGACGCGCGGAACTTTACGGCATCCCGGTGAATTACCGTTCATTCACCATCGACGACATTCGCGCCGCGATCGCGAAAGGAAAATTGGTGCTGGTGCTGATCAGCGGCTTCCTGATGTTCGGCAAGAAGGTGCCGCACTGGGTGTTGGCCATCGGCGACGACGGTGACCATATCCTGATCCACGATCCCTGGGTTGAGGACGAGAGGCAGGAGACCATCCTTGATGCCGCCAACATTCCCGTGCCTTACGGCATCTTTATGAACATGGCGCAGTTCGGCCGCGACGGACTGCGCGCCGCCATCACTCTGGGGAAGCGCTGATAACAATGACCTGGGTTATCTTAACTGGCCGGCAGAGCGATCTCGACCAGGTGGCGACACCGCACAAGATTATCACCAACCGCGACTATCTCGCGCATCCGGCGCTGTTTCGCGGCCAGCGTCCCAAGGTCATCAACCTGTCGAACAATTACGGCTACCAGAGCCGCGGCTATTATGCCTCGCTGCTGGCGGGTTCGCGCGGCCACAAGGTCATCCCGACCGTAGAAACCATGATCGATCTGTCGGAGCGCAAGCTTTACGAACATGCGCTGCCCGAACTGGAGCTGGCGCTCAACAAGTGCCGCAAGGATCTTGGCGGCGCTTTTCCGGCGAAGGTCTGCATCTTCTTCGGCATTGGCCCGTCCAAGGTGTGGGACCGATTCGCCAAGCTCCTGTTCGACTGGTTCCGCGCGCCGGCGCTCGAGGTCCACATCAAGGACAGCGCCGAGTGGGCCTCGATCCGCAAGATCGGCTTTCATCCCCTGGCGCGCATGACCGAGGAGGAGGAGAGCTTCTTCCTGCAATGCCTGGACACCTATACCAATCGCGAATGGCGCGACACCAAGGGCCGCACGCCGGCGCGCTACACTTTCGCCACGCTGGTCGATCCGCATGAGGAATTGCCGCCCTCGGAAATCTCCTCGCTGCGCTACTGGGCCAGGATCGCCGAAAAGATGGGCGTCGAAATCGAGCCGATCACCAAGAGGGACCTCGCCAAGCTCGCCAATTACGACGCGCTGTTCATCCGCGAGACCACCTCGATCTCCAACCATACCTATCGTTTCGCGCGCCGCGCCCAGCAGGAAGGCATGCCGGTCATCGACGACCCGCTGTCGATGATCCGCTGCACCAACAAGGTCTATCTCAACGAGCTGATGGCCTACAACAAGGTGCCGGTTCCGCCGACCGTGATGATAGCCGGCACTTCCGACCTTGAACTGGCGGCGCAGACGCTGGGTTTTCCGCTGGTGCTGAAAATCCCGGATTCCTCCTTCTCGCGCGGCGTCAAGAAATGCGCCAATTTCGAGGAATTGAAGACACTCGCCACCGAATGGCTGGAGGATTCCGATCTTCTGATCGCGCAGAAATTCATCCCGACCGAATATGACTGGCGTGTTGGCGTGCTCGGCGGCCAACCGCTGTTTGCCGTACATTACCTAATGGCCAAGAAGCACTGGCAGATCGTCAACCACAAGGCCAGCGGCAAGCCCGACCAGGGCGGCATCAAGACCTTCACGCTGAAGGAGACGCCGCCCCATGTCGTCGAGACGGCAGTCAAGGCGGCGCGCTGCATCGGCGACGGCCTCTACGGCGTCGACCTCAAGGAGACCAAGGACGGCGTCTTCGTCATCGAGGTCAACGACAATCCCAACCTCGATCATGGCTGGGAGGACTCCGGCGAGAAGGACGAGGTCTGGGTACGGCTGACGCAATGGTTCCTGGAACGTTTGGAGCGGCCGGGCCGATAATTATCCGATTGGGGCAGAGATGCTGTTTTTGGTGACCGAGGATTTTCGCGGCTGCGACCGCAAGGAGATCTACCGCCGCTTCCGCGATTACGGTCGCCTGAAGCCCGAGGAGCTTCTGGTGCACCATAGCTGGATCGCGGCGGACATGAGCCGCTGTTTCCTGCTGGTGGAGACCGACGACGTCACGCTGCTGCAGCGCTGGGTGATCGAGTGGGCGGATCTGGTGGAGTTCGAGATCGTGCCCGTGGCGGCGAACAAGGACATGGTCGAGGCATTGAGCGGGCACCTCTGACCATCGCCGCTTGCTGGCTCAGCGGAGCGCCGGCGAGTTCACCACGCGCTGGCATTCATCGACCAGCCAGTCACGGAACGCCGCCACGACGTCCCTTCTTGCGCTCCGCTGCGGAATTGTCAGGCAATAGGGCTGGCGCAGCGCAATCGCCTTGGCGACAGGCCGGACCAGCCGGCCGTCCTCCACGGCCTCGGCGCAATAGATCCCTTGCGCCAGCGCCACGCCCAGTCCCGAAATGGCGAGGTCGAGCGCCGCGCGCGAGGAGTTTGCCGACAGGCCGCGCTGAATGCCGCGCCCAGGCGCTATGCCGGCCGCCTCGAACCAACTGCGCCATGAGGGAAAGGATGCGCCGGTCGGTCCCCAGTCGGTGTGGATCAGGGGCAGCCCGGCGAGCGGACCGCCATCCGCCTCCAGCACGCTGGCGAGCTTTGGCGCGCAGACGGGATAGACCGCGTCCTGGACAATGTCCTCGATCGGGTGCTCACGATAGTGCGGACCGTAGGAGAGCCTGAGGTCGATCAGGTCGCGGTCGAACGACACCGGGTCGTCATCGCCCCTGAGAGATATGTCGACGGCACCGTGGATGGCGATGAAGCCGGCAAGGCGCTCGGAAAGCCAGCCCATGGCCATGGACGGAGGGACCGAGACGACGAGCCGCGGGCGGAACGCATCGCCTGCAAGCTGGCGCGAGACGCTGCCGATTTCCTGGAAGGCCATGGTCAATCGAGGCAGCATCTCGACGCCAGCCTCGCTCAGGACGACACGCCGGTTGGCGCGGTGGAAGAGCTTGCGGCCAACTTGCTCCTCGACGATGCGGATGAGCTGGCTGACTGCGGCGGCCGAGACCGAAAGCTCTTCCGCCGCCGCGGCGAAGCTGCCGGTGCGCGCAGCCGCCTCGAAGGCCTGAAGACCTCGCAACGATGGCATTGCAACCATGGCGGTGACCAAAAAGATAAGTTCAGCTTATCTATATTGCAGAAATCCTCGTTGTTAGAAAGGTTTCTTGCTGGGGTATGCTGACCGAATGAATTCAATCGGCCGGAATGCCCCTATGGATCATCGTGACGTGATCGCCTCGCTGACGAATGAGGAGCGCAGCCGGCTAACCGGCAAGTCGGATGGGCCCGGCCTTGTTCAGCTCGCTTTCCACCTCGGCGCGATCCTGCTCCTCGGATCGTTGATCGCCGCCAAGGTGCCGTTCTGGCCGCTGCTGATGCTGCCGCAAGGCATACTGATCGTGTTCCTGTTCACGCTGCTGCATGAGACGGTGCATCGCACGGCTTTCGAAAGGCAATGGCTGAACGACGCAGTCGCGCGTGTCTGCAGCCTGGCGATCGCGCTGCCGGCCGACTGGTTCCGCTATTTCCATTTCGCCCATCACCGTTTCACACAGGATCCCGAACGCGATCCGGAGCTGGCTTTCCCGAAGCCGGAAACCTGGCGGCAGTACCTGGTCCACGTTGCCGGACTTCCAGTGTGGTTGGGGCATTTGAAGACGCTCTACGCCAATGCCGTGGGACGTTGCCAGGACAGCTACGTGCCCCCCAAGGGGCGTCCGAAGGTACGCGCCGAGGCGCGCGCGATGATTGCCTTCTACGCCGTCGTGCTGATGCTCGCGCTGTGGTTCAAGGCGACGGTGCTGCTCCATGTCTGGATCTTTCCCGCGCTGCTCGGCCAGCCGTTCCTGCGGCTCTATCTGCTGGCCGAGCATGGCCGCTGCCCCTTCGTCGCAAACATGCTGGAGAATACCAGGACGACGCTGACCAACTGGGCTGTGCGCAAGCTTGCCTGGAACATGCCCTTCCATGCCGAGCATCACGCCTATCCGGGCGTGCCCTTCCACCGGTTGCCGGAGTTTCATGCGCTGATCGAGCGGCATCTGAAGGTTGTCGAGCCGGGTTATATCGGCTTCCATGAAAAATACATCGAGACGCTGCGCTGATTTATGGCGTCAGCCGGTCTGGCTGCGCACCGCGCTCGATTTCAACAGGTGCTGAATCTCCGCCGCCTTTGACGGCACGCCGATCAGATAGCCTTGCGCCTCCACGCAGCCGTTTCGGCGCAGCATGTCGAGCTGTGCTTCGGTTTCTACGCCTTCGGCGGTGACGGTGATGCCCAGTTCGGCGCCCAGTCCGATGATGGTGCGCACGATCGCTGCGGTGTCGAGATTGCCGATATCGGAGATGAAGGAACGATCGATCTTGATCTTGTCGACGGGAAAGCGCCTGAGATAGCCGAGTGAGGAATAGCCGGTGCCAAAGTCGTCGAGCGCGATGCGGATGCCGAGTTCACGCAACTGTCGCAGCGTCTTCAGGACGGCTTTGCTCTCGTCCATCAGCACGGTTTCGGTGATCTCCAGTTCCAGTCGTCTGGCCGGCACGCCCGAAAAGGCCAGGGCGGAGATGACGCTGCGGGCAAAGCCGCCGCTTTTGAGCTGCACGGCGGAGACATTGACCGCAATGCGCAGGCCAGGTGGCCAGGCTGCCGCCGTCGCACAGGCCTTTCGCAGCGCCCATTCGCCAAGCGGCACGATCAGCCCGGTTTCCTCGGCGACCGGAATGAATTCGTCCGGCGCCACAGTGCCGCGCGACGGCGAATGCCAGCGCATCAGGGCCTCGGCGCCGACAATCTCGCCCGAAGCTATGGCCATGATCGGTTGGAAATCGAGATCGAATTCCCGGCTCGGCAGCGCCGTATCGAGATCGGCTTCGAGCGCCCGGCGCGCGCGCACCGTGGCATCCATGCCGGGCTCGAAGAAACGGTACAGGTTGCGCCCTTCGCTTTTTGCCCGGTAGAGCGCCATGTCGGCGTTTGTCAGCAATGTATCGGCGTCCCTGCCATCGCCGGGAGAAAGCGCGATGCCAACGCTGACGCCAACATGCATGTCCCGGCTCTTGTCATGAAATGGTTTGGCGATGGCCTCGACAATGCGTTTCGCCAGTTTTTCCGCGCTCGCCAGGCCCTCGACGTTGAATTGGACGATCACGAACTCGTCGCCGCCAAAACGGGCGACGATATCTGCGTCGTTGTCCACGCAGCGCAGCAGTCTTGCGGCCACGCCTTTCAGCAGCCGGTCGCCAGCCGGATGTCCCAGCGTATCGTTGACGACCTTGAAGCGGTCGAGGTCGAGCGAGAAGATTGCCAGCGGTCCCGCGGCCGCATCCTCCAGTGCCCGGTCGAGCCGGTCGCGAAACACCGAGCGATTGGGCAACCCGGTCAGCACGTCGTGATGCGCAAGATGGGTCATGCGCTCCTCGGCAAGCCTGCTCTCGGTCACGTCGTCGAAAGTGGCGACCCAGCCGCCGCCGCTCATCGGCCGGCGGGCAACCATCAGCGTTCGTCCGTCGGCGAGCCGGCGAGGGGTCGACCGCGTCTGGCCGGCCAGCACGCGAGCCTCGGTCCTCGAAACTTCGTCCTCGACATCTATGGGCGCATAGACGCCAAGGCGCACCAGCCGTTCGAGGAGTTCGCGGTGAGTCATGCCGAGCGGCAGATCCGCCTCGGTCACACCATAAAGCTCCAGGATGCGCTGATTGCGTACGATCAGCCTGCCGCCGGCGTCATACATCAGCAGGCCCTGCGACATGTTCGCGAGCGCCGCGTCGAAGCGGCGATGCTGTTCCTTGAGATCCTGTTCGGCGCGCCGCTGCTCGGTGATGTCTTCGTAGATCGAAACCCAGCCGCCCGATGCCAATGGCCGGTGCGAGATGCTGATGATGCGCCCATCAGAGAGCGCCTCCTCATAGGTCGAGGGTTTCGCTCCATCGATATAGGGCTTGCGGATGGCGTAAAGTTCTTCGGCGCTTTGCGAGGCGATGCCGACATCGACGCTGTGCCGCAGGATGTCGATGAAACGGATCCCCGGCTGCGCCACGTTGGCGTCGAGGCAGAAGATGTTGATATAGTTGCCGTTGCAGATGATCATGCGCTCGTCGGCGTCGAACATGCAAAGACCATGCGACATGTTCTCGACGGCGGCCGAAAAGCGTTCGTTTTGTTCGCGCAGTTCGTCTTCCATATCACGACGATCCACGCCTTCGGCCCCCTGTTCAGGGACGGTCGAACCATCCTTGTCGTCAACGACGGGCATGAGGCGTGCCTGCGGCTCGTGATCGAACACCGCACTGTCGGCTGTTCCGGTTAATTTAGCGTTTTCTACCCTACCGCCGTAGCAACCTTGCGCCGCGACTTCTCGATCGCGGAAAAACGCTTCAGGAAGGCATTCTGTGCCCAGGTTACCGAGCGCGGCGTGAAATCGAAGCGCTCGGCACTGAAGCCGCGTGGACGACCGAAGAACTCGGTCGCCTCCGCGGTCGAAAAGCCGGCGAGCAGCGTTGCCTCGAAATAGGCGGCGATCTGGTCCGCGCGCTTGATCTCCTTGCGCAGGCCGGCGCCTGGTTCCGGCGGCAGGGAGAAGCGCAGATGGATGGCGCGCTGCAAGCGCAGTTCACAGTCCTTGTAGCTGCCGCCCATCACCGATTTGAACGGCGAGATCATGTCGCCGATGACATATTCGGGCGCATCGTGCAGCAATGCCATAAGCCGGGCGTCCGCCGGCGCATCGGGCATCAGGTCGCAAAACAGCGCTTCCACCAGCAGCGAATGCTGGGCGACCGAGAAGGCGTGCTCGCCGCGGGTTTGGCCGTTCCAGCGCGCGACGCGGGCGAGCCCGTGGGCGATGTCCGAAATCTCGATATCGAGGGGTGAGGGGTCGAGCAAGTCGAGCCGGCGGCCGGACAGCATGCGCTGCCAGGCGCGTGGCGGCGCACCGATGCGGTCGGCCGCCATCAGGCCTCCTCCGTGCCGGCGGCTTCCTGGGGAAAGCTGAAGTTGGCGAAAGGTGGAATGGCCACCGTAACCGGCACGTCTCCGGCCAGGATCGGCTGGCCGGCGTCGAGCGCTGTCTTGACCCTGTCGATACGGGCGATGCCGAGGCCGATCGTGCCGGCATTCGAGCCGAGAGTGCCCACCGATCGCCCGTCGACGGTCAATTCGGCGCCGGCCTCAGGCAAGGCCCGTTCGGCCCTGACGATCAGCACCCGCCGCCTTGCCGTGCCACGATGCTGCATGCGCGAGACGACCTCCTGGCCGACATAGCAGCCCTTCCTGAAGCCGACGCCACCGGTCTCGTCGAGCAGCACGTCATGCGGGAAGGCGTCGCCGAGCTGGTAGTCGGTGCCGCTCTCGGCAATGCCATGCGCGATGCGCAAGGCCTGCCATGCGGCACCGTCGTCAGTCTCTTGAGCGCTGCCATAGGAGCGGGTGACGCTTTCATCGCGAAAGCGCCGGTCGGCCAGCACGGTTGAATCCTTTTGTGAGGGAGCTGACTCATTTCCCCAGGCAATGGAGACAAGCGTCTGTTCGGATTTGGCAATCTCGACCTTGGCGCGCAACTTGTACAGCATCAGCCGGCGTACGAAATCGTCAGCGATCTCGGCGCGGCATTCGAGGCGGAACGCGTTTTCGCCGGCCCGTGAGATCAGGAAGTCAAACAGGATCTTGCCTTGCGGTGTCAAAAGCGCGCCCGGTTTTGCCTCGCCGGCGCCGAGCGCGTCGAGATCGGTGGTCAGGATGTTCTGCAGGAAGTGTTCGGCATCCGGACCGGAGACGGAGATCAGCGCGCGGTCTTTCAGCAGGGCAAAGGGCATGGGGCGGATAAAAGCCTGATCTTGCAAAACAGATGGCCATTACGTAAGCCGCTGACACTTCCCCTGCAAGAGATCGATCAGCATGGCCAACACCTACGACCTCATCCTGACAGGCGGCATGGTGGTCAACCATGACGGCGAGGGGCAACGCGATGTCGGCGTGAAGAATGGGCGCATCGCCGCCATCGGCGATCTGCGCCAGGCCTCGGCCGGCGAGACGATCGACTGCCGGGGCCTGCATATCCTTCCGGGCGTCGTCGACAGCCAGGTGCATTTCCGCGAGCCGGGACTGGAGCACAAGGAGGATCTGGAGACTGGATCTCGGGCGGCGGTGCTCGGTGGCGTCACCGCCGTGTTCGAAATGCCCAACACCAATCCATTAACCACCAGCGAAGAAACGCTTGCCGACAAGGTCCGACGCGGCACCGGCCGTATGCACTGCGACTTCGCCTTCTGGGTCGGCGGCACCCGCGACAACGCCAACGATGTCGCCGAGCTCGAGCGCCTGCCGGGCGCGGCCGGGATAAAGGTTTTCATGGGCTCGTCCACCGGCGACCTGCTGGTCGAGGACGATGAAGGCGTCGCCTCGATCCTCAGGAACACCCGCCGCCGCGCCGCTTTCCATTCGGAAGACGAGTTCCGGCTGCGCGAACGCCTTGGCGAGCGCATCGAGGGCGATCCTTCATCGCATCCGGTCTGGCGCGACGAGATCGCCGCCTTGCGCTGCACCGAGCGGCTGGTGCGCGTCGCGCGGGCCGCCCGTGCCCGCATCCACGTCCTGCACATCTCCACGGCCGAGGAGATATTGTTCCTCGAACAGCACAAGGATGTCGCCACCTGCGAGGCGACACCGCACCATTTGACACTGTCGGCGGACGACTACAAACGGCTCGGCACGCTGATCCAGATGAACCCGCCCGTCCGTGCCCCGCGCCATCGCGACGGCGTCTGGCACGGAATCGCGCAAGGCATTGTCGACGTACTCGGTTCCGACCATGCCCCGCACACATTGGCCGAAAAAGCAAAACCATATCCGGCATCGCCCTCGGGCATGACCGGCGTGCAGACGCTGGTGCCTATCATGCTCGACCATGTCAATGCCGGTCGGCTGACTTTGCAGCGCTTCGTCGATCTTTCAAGCCACGGCCCGCAGCGCATCTTCGGCATGGCCAGGAAAGGCCGTATCGCCGCCGGCTATGATGCCGATTTCACAATCGTCGACCTGAAGCGGCGCGAGACCATCACCAATGCACAAGCCGGCTCGAAGGCCGGCTGGACGCCTTATGACGGCAAGGAAGTCACCGGCTGGCCGGTCGGCACTGTCATTCGAGGCCAGCGCATCATGTGGGAGGGCGAGATCGTGACGCCGGGCCAGGGCAGGGCAGTGGAGTTCTCCGAGGCGTTGCCCGCATAGCCATTTCACATCGTTGGATTTCTTAGGCACGATCCACTAAGTTGAGTGGGTTATGCGCACAGATATCACGCCAATGATTGTTCCCGCTGAGTTTCCGGAGCTCCAGGCACTCGTCTGGAGCCGCGATGCAACGCGCCCAATTCCTGCCGAGGAAGCTTTCGCCATCTACGAGCGCAACTGGCGGTTTGTCGATCAAGAGCGCCTTACAACATCTGAAAGGCTGCTTATCCAGAACCTGGCGGAAAAATTCGGCCAGGGCATTCTTTTGACCACTGGCTGAAGTTTCGTTTCCTTCCTGATTTCTCCGCAACTGGAATATTAACGGGCCCGATGCAGCCATTCGACGAGGCGATCCGCACGAATAGGCACTCGCGTGTCCGAGTTTCAGTCGCCGGCGACGAAAAACGTCCATTGCCCAGCGGGCGTGATGCCGACGCGGTAGAAGATGTAGGCGCCGAACTGCTTCATGTCGTCGAAGTCACTCGCGGTGACGATCTTGAACAGCTCGACCCGTTGCCTGGCGTCGAGCTTGTCCAGGGGTAGAGCGAAGAAATACGGCCAGACATAGAGCTCTTGTGGCGTGCCGGCATCGACATGGACATAGCCGGCATTGAGCACCTCCTCCAGTATGGCAAGAATCTCCTGGCCATCCTGGTCGCCGGAGAGCCCCTTGAGGAAGGTAATGGCGTCGCCATCTATGTCGGTCAGTGACAATTGGGTCATGCCGTCGCCCTTGCCGATCAAAGGCCTCAGTCTTTCGACGTCGCCGCTCTCGCAGGCTTCGATGATCAGGTCATGCATGCGCCGCACCGGTTCAGGCAGCTTGCCGAGGTCGTAGACGACCTCCGGCGTGGGCGCGTCGGGATCGACGCGCGGCCTGTTGGTGGCACCGTCGCCGTTCGGCGGGGTGACCGGCTCGGCCTTGTCCGGAGTGGTTGGCTGGCTGGTCGAAGATGGCGTTCCGACCGGATCGGGTATCGGCACGGTGCTTCCCGGCGGCGACACGTCGTCGTCCACCATCGGTTGGGCCGGCGAGGGGAATTCTTCGCGCTTGATCTCGCTCAGCGCATAAGCGGGACTGCTTGTCAGACACGCAACCAAGGGGATCGCGGCACTGCACGCGGCGAAACAGATGCAAAGGACCAAGCCGCGCGGCTCGCCTGACATCGAAAAATTCACTGCCCGTTTCTCCCTGCTTCCGGGCATGATGCCCGAGCGGCATTTGCCGTCAAAGAACCGGACGTCGGTTCAGTGCCGCAGCCGTTCGGGTTCGAAGGCGCCAGCAATCACCTTTTCACGCATGCGGTCGAGCAGGGCAAGGGCCGATGTCTCGCCGTTGGCGCGCAGCATTTCGCCGAACGCGGTTTCAAGCGCCGCTTCGGCGATGATCTCGGGTTCTATGCCTGCCGAAAGACCTTCGGCCCAGGCCTCGCTGTGGCTCTCCACCGCGGTCAGGCGCTTTTCTTCCCTGACCAGCGCGTCGATGTCGTTGACACCATGTTCCATAAGCGATGTCCACCCTTGCAAGCAGCGATCCGTCGATGGATCAGGCTTGATCTGTTCCGTTTACACGCAGCCGCAAATAAGTCTTTGTAAATACGACATTTTTTTGATCGTTCTTTACAGGAGGCCGGTTGCGCTTGCGAAGCTGCATTCAATCCTGGTCAAACTTAGCCGATTAGGCGTGCCTGCGGGGTGAAAACCTTCAGTTTGAGTTAATTCCACATCCGCGCGCTAACGTTTCATTAACGCTGTTGCATAAGCGCAACAAAAGGATTGCACCATGACAGTTCTCGACACAAGCTGGATATGCCCGCAGTCGCCGCCAATGGACCGGATATCTGTTGATGAAGGCCGGATGCGCTCTTGCGAGGGCACTTTGGGCGATATGCGCTAGTTGCCGTAGCGCGAGGCGATGTCGCGCGACAGGGTCTCGCCTTCCTTCATGTAGCGGCCGATGGCTTCGGTCGCCGACGCGGTGCATTGCGTGTAGGTGCCGCCGAATGAGCGGTAACCGCGATTGAAGCTGGCGATGAAGCGGGCGCGCCGTTGCGGATCCGGGTTCTCCGATTCGAGCAGCTTCTGCATCTCGCCGCGCCACTGGTCGCCCTTTTCGCCGCACAGATTGCGCAGGAAATGCAGCGACCCCAGAACCTCCGCCAGCCGCATCAGCCCCGGTTCGAAGGGTGCCTCGGCGCTGAACGCCGGTCGTGCCGCCACAGGGCTGACGGCAAGGCATGTCGCGAGAAGGAGAGGAAGGCAACGCATAAGTCAATCTGGCCAAACAATTTGCCGCCTGCAAGGCGATTGTGCCGGGCGAATTCCGGATTTCAGGGTCGCTCAGGGGTTTGCGACGGCCGTCCAAGCAGTTCCTCGGCGACCGCGAGCACCGAACCGGCAAGCGGCAGATCAGCCATTTCGGCCAGCGTGTAGAAGGCGGCGGTCTCGGCGTCGTCGCTGGCCACGGCCTCGCCGCCGGCATGGGCCGCACCGAATACCGTCAGCAGGTAATCGACCGGATGCCCGTCGAGCGTGCCGTCGATGAGGATTTCGCGCAGCCGTCGGTAGTTTTCGGCCTGCAATTGCGTCTCCTCCAGCAATTCGCGCCGTGCCGCCTGTTCCAGCGTCTCACCGGCTTCGACCTTGCCGCCCGGGAATGCATAGAACCCTTGCGAGGGTTGTCGCGCCCGCTTGACCAGAAGCACGGCGTCGCCGCGCACAACGGCGACCGAGACCGCGGGAATGACTTTTCGCACTTCGTCCATGGATATCCGATCGCCCTGATTTACGGCAGCCTGTTGTGGACCGGCCGACGCCGGACAGCTTTAACGGTTGCAGTGCTGCTGTTCCATCGCCACTTTCGAAACCGGACATCAGGACCAATAGACATGTGCGGACGTTTTGCCTTGACCGCGACACCGGACCAGACAGCCGCTTTCCTCGGGCTGGCGGAGGTGGAGCAGTTTCCTACGCGCTACAATATAGCGCCGACGCAGCCGGTGCTGATGGCGATCTCAGGCCCGCCGCGGGCGCCGGGTTCCAACCTGCCGGACCGCCGGCCGATGCTGGTGCGCTGGGGCCTGATCCCCGCCTGGGTAAAGGATGTCGGCGAATTTCCGCTGCTGTTCAACGCACGCTCCGAAGGCGTGATCGAAAAGGCCTCGTTCAAAGCCGCCATGCGCCATCGCCGGGCGCTGGTGCCGGCATCAGGTTTTTACGAATGGCGCCAGGCGCGGCCCGGAGAGGCGGGCGGCAGGAAGGGGCAGCCTTACTGGATCAGGCCGCGGCATGGCGGGTTGGTCGCCTTTGCCGGGCTGGTTGAAACCTATGCGGAACCGGGCGGCTCGGAGTTGGACACCGGCGCCGTTCTGACGGTCGAGGCCAATGCCGACATCGCGCATATCCATGACCGCATGCCCGTGGTGATCGCACCTGAAGACTTCACCCGCTGGCTCGATTGCCGCGGACTTGAGCCGCGCGACGTCGCCGACCTGTTGCGGCCGGCGCAACGCGACTTCTTCGAAGCGATTCCGGTCTCCGACCTCGTCAACAAGGTCGCCAACACCGGGCCGGAGATTCAGGAGAAGAGGGAGATCGGGCCCGAGCCCGAGAAGGTCAAGCGCCGGAAACCCGGCGCGGACGACAGTCAGATGACGCTGTTTTAGCAGGAACTCTGTTCGAGGTGCGGTTTGGCGCCTCGTTCCGACCCTTGGGCCGATCGCGCACTGCTTCAGGCAGCGCGGGGCGATACGATTTTCTGCACCGGCTTTTTCTTCTTCGCGGTGTGGAGCAGGGCGGCGACGATCGCGGCCGGGCCGATTGCGCGATAATGGTTTGCCAGCGCTGGTTGCTTGGCGCGGTTGGCTTCCTGCTTGCTTCGAGGCATGTGTCTCTTCCCAGATAACGTTTCCGTGTCTGCGTTTGGCGGCCGAATCCGACCAAATCGTGACGCAGGTTGATCTAGCCGGCGTATGTTTCATGACTGTGCCGACATGTTTAATAAAATGTTTCAGTGGCTGATTCCGTGTGATCGGGCGACGCATTTGCCAGTTCTGGCGTCGTTTTTCTCGGGATAAGCGACTTGACGGCAACACTGGCCAAGGCGATAAAGCCGCCTATGAAAACGTCTTTCGCCATTTGTGGCATTTGCATTATTGGCTAGCTTCGCGCTGGTCCGGACGTTTTCGCCTCATCTTCCCCTAGATTGGACAAACGCCCCGGCCAGCAGGCTGGAGTCCGTTTTGCGCCTCGGCGCGGAGCTGGCTTCATCCAGGCAAAAGTTCTGAACCGGAAAGGCATGGAATGTCTGACGCACCGAAGGGCCTGCGCCTCTACAACACGCTGACGCGCGCGAAGCAGGATTTCGTCCCGATCGACGCGCTGAACGTGCGCATGTATGTCTGCGGTCCGACCGTCTACGACTTCGCCCATATCGGCAATGCCAGGCCCGTAATCGTCTTCGACGTGCTGTTCCGGCTGCTGCGCCATCTCTATGGCGAGACGCACGTCACCTATGTGCGCAACATCACGGATGTCGACGACAAGATCAATGCACGCGCACTGCGCGATTTCGGCAGCGAGATATCAGCCGGCAGACTGTCGCTTAACGAGGCGATAAGGCGGGTGACGGAGAAGACCGCGGGCCAATTCCACAAGGACGTCGCGACGCTCGGCTGCCTGGAGCCAACAGTCGAGCCGCGCGCCACCGAGTTCGTCGAGCCCCGTGCCGACGGCAAGGCAGACATGATCACCTTGATTCAAAGCCTGATCAAACGCGGCCATGCCTATGTTGCCGCAGGCGAAGTGCTGTTCGACACCGCTTCGATGCCCGACTACGGCCAGTTGTCGAAGCGAAATCTCGACGAGCAGCAGGCCGGTGCTCGCGTTGCAGTCGACGCGCACAAGAAGAATCCTGGCGACTTCGTGCTGTGGAAGTTGTCGTCCCCGGAGGAGCCGGGCTGGCAGAGCCCATGGGGCAGGGGCCGGCCGGGCTGGCACATCGAATGCTCGGCCATGTCCGCCGCCTATCTGGGCGAGGTCTTCGATATTCATGGCGGCGGTCTCGACCTGATCTTCCCGCACCACGAGAACGAGATCGCCCAGTCACGCTGCGCGCACGGCACCGATGTGATGGCCAACATCTGGATGCACAACGGCTTCCTGCAGGTCGAAGGGCAGAAGATGTCGAAGAGCCTCGGCAATTTTTACTCGATCAACGAGCTGCTGGAGACCGAAACGTTCGGCGGCCGCAAATGGCCCGGCGAGGTGCTCAGGCTGGCTATGCTGATGACCCATTATCGCGAACCGATCGACTTTTCCGTGCGCAAGCTCGAGGAAGCGGAGAACACGCTGCGCAAGTGGAAACGCGCGGCCGATCTGGCGCCGGCGGTCGGGCAATTGCCGGACGAGGTCGTGCAGGCGTTGTCGGATGATCTCGCCACCTACGCCGCCTTCCAGGTTTTGACCCAGTTGGCCGGCGAGGCGGTCGACTTCAGCGGCGATGGCGAAAACGCCGCAGCGGCCTCGCTGAAGGGTGCGCTTGCCTTCCTGGGTTTCGATGTCGGGGCGGCCAAGGTCGACGAAGCCGCGCTCGCCAAGGCGATCGCCAGGCGCCTGGAATTGATCGCCGCCAAGAACTGGGCCGAAGCCGACCGCATCCGCGACGAGTTGTTGGCGCAAGGCGTACAACTGAAGGACGGCAAGGACCCGGTCACCGGCGAACGTGTGACGACGTGGGAGGTGAAGCGGTGAGGGCGACTGTTCTTGTGGCGGGAATGGAGAGGTTGGCGCGAAGCACCCCCCTCTGTCCTGCCGGACATCTCCCCCTCAAGGGGGGAGATTGGATATCACCGAGGCTTTCGCCAATCGCTGACGTTGGAGGTTGGGCACCGTCAGCGAAACTGCCGATCTCCCCCCTTGAGGGGGAGATGTCCGGCAGGACAGAGGGGGGCGCCTCGCCGTGATCCATTATCGTGTGTCTCCTGTCAATCGAGGCAATGCGCGCAAGATGCGCAAGGCTATGACCGACGCCGAACTGAAGCTTTGGAATGAGATACGCGCACACCGACTCATGGGGCTGGCGTTTCGACGTCAAATGCCAATAGCGGGCTACATCGTCGATTTTGCTTGCCCTAACAGGAAGCTGATCGTTGAGCTGGATGGTTCTCAGCACGCCTCTCATGAGGTCTCGGCGTCTGACACCGCGCGAACAGCCAAGCTCACAGCGCTCGGCTGGACCGCCCTGCGCTTCTGGAATGATGACGTGATCCGGGATATCGACAATGTCTGTCAGCACATCGTGATTGCGGCCGGCCTGGCTGGCGCGGAAATGCCGGAACCAGCAACGGAGGAGTTCGTTCCATGATCGACCATCTCGGCATCGACGTTGCTGACTTTGACGCTTCGAAGGCTTTCTATGACAAGGCGATGGCGCCGCTTGGGGCCTCGCTGCTCCATATGGTGCCGTTGGAATACACCGGCGGCGCCAAGGTCGGTGGCTACGGCCGCGATCGGCCGGTGTTCTGGCTCCAGGAAGGCAAGGAGGGCCAAAAGGCCCGCCAGCACGTTGCCTTCACCGCGCGCAGCCGCGCCGAGGTTGATGCTTTCCATGCTGCCGCTCTCGCCGCCGGCGGCAAGGACAATGGCGGGCCGGGCCTGCGCCCGCACTATCATGCGGACTACTATGGCGCCTTCGTCTTCGATCCCGACGGCAACAATGTCGAGGCCGTCTGCCATCATGCGGAGTGACCTGCCATGAGCCTCGACAACCGGCCGATCTACACCGGCGGCTGCCAGTGCGGCGCCGTGCGCTTTCGCGTCGAGGGCGCACTCGGCGATGCCTCGGTCTGCCATTGCCGCATGTGCCAGAAGGCGAGCGGCAATTTCTACCTTCCGCTGGTCTCGGTGCGCGGCGCCAAGGTGGATTGGACGCGCGGCGAGCCCAAGCGCTTCCGCTCGTCGAACGCTGCCTGGCGTGGGTTCTGCGCCGAATGCGGAACGCCGCTGACTTTCGAGGCGCCGGACGGCATGGCGCTGGCGATTGCCGCCTTCGACGCTCCGGCTGATATCGCGCCGACCATCCAATGGGGCACCGAGGCAAAGCTGCCTTACGTCGATTCCATTCCAGAATTGCCGGGCGAGGATACGATGGCGGACATGGGTTCGGCCCCCTATCTGGCAGAGCTTGTCTCCTACCAGCATCCCGACCACGACACCGAGCAATGGCCGCCGGAGAAAACATCATGAGCGAGACCATTCGAACCGGCGGCTGCCAGTGCGGCGCCGTGCGCTTCCGCATCAAGGGCAAGCTTGGACGCCCGTCCATCTGCCACTGCCGCATGTGCCAGAAACAGTTCGGTTCCTTTTTCGGCGCCCTGGTGACGGCGCCGAAGGACGGCGTCGAATGGATCCGTGAGGAGCCGAGCTATTTCCAGTCCTCGGTCAACATCGATCGCGGTTTCTGCGCTCGCTGCGGCACGCCGCTGACCTATCGCCAGCCCGGCGGCCTGGAGATCGCCATCGGCGCCTTCGACGATCGCTCCGACCTGGCGCCGCAGATCCAGGTCAATTACGCCGCGCGGCTGCCTTGGGTGGAGACGATCTTCGAACAGCCCGTCCACCAGGATCCAGACTATTACGCTAGGCAGGAGGAGATCATCTCCTTCCAGCATCCCGACCATGAAACGACGGACTGGCCGTCCAAAGGTTTGCAATTATGAGCTCTGAACTGCGCACGCTTTATCCCGAGATCGAAGCTTTCGAGAGTGGTATGCTCGACGTCGGCGACGGCCACCAGGTCTATTGGGAACGCTCCGGCACCAAAGGCGCCAAGCCGGCGGTATTCCTGCATGGCGGGCCGGGCGGCACCATCTCGCCAAAGCATCGGCGGCTGTTCGATCCCGATCTCTACGACGTCATCCTGTTCGACCAGCGCGGTTGCGGCAAGTCGACGCCGAATGCCTCGCTGGAGGCCAACACCACGTGGCACCTGGTCGCCGATATCGAGCGCCTGCGCGAAATGGCCGGCTTCGACAAATGGCTGGTCTTCGGCGGTTCCTGGGGTTCGACGCTGGCGCTCGCCTACGCCGAGACGCACCCGCAACGCGTCAGTGAGCTCGTCGTGCGGGGCATCTATACGCTGACCCGCCCCGAACTCGAATGGTACTATCAGTTCGGCGTCTCCGAGATGTTTCCCGACAAGTGGGAGCGCTTCCTGGCGCCGATCCCCGAGGCCGAGCGCGGCGACATGATGGCCGCCTATCGCAAGCGGCTGGTGGGGTCCGACAGAAACGCGCAGATCGAGGCGGCCCGCGCCTGGAGCCTGTGGGAAGGCGAGACGATCACGCTTTTGCCCGAGCCGGAGACCAGCGGACCGTTTGGTGAGGACGATTACGCCGTCGCCTTCGCCCGCATAGAGAACCACTACTTCGTCCATGCCGGTTGGCTGGAGGAGGGACAGTTGCTGCGCGATGCCTGGAAGTTGAAGGACATTCCCGGCACCATCGTCCACGGCCGCTACGACATGCCGTGCCCGGCACGCTACGCCTGGGCGCTGCACAAGGCCTGGCCGAAGGCGGATTTTCACCTGATCGAGGGTGCCGGCCATGCCTATTCCGAGCCGGGTATCTTGGACCGGCTGATCCGGGCTACGGATGGGTTTGTGGGGAAAAACTGATGTCGGCGCTCACCCCCCTCTGGCCTGCCGGCCATCTACCCCTCAAGGGGGGAGATTGGCCATCACCCGGGGTTTCGCAAGTTTTCAGCGCCGCAGGTGATGGCGGGACATTCGAACTGCCGATCTCCCCCCTTGAGGGGGAGATGTCCGGTAGGACAGAGGGGGGCGTTCAAGCGCCCACAGGACGATGAAAAAGCAACGCCTCTACCTCTTCGACACAACACTTCGCGATGGCCAGCAGACGCCCGGTATCGACTTCTCGGTCGAGGACAAGATCGCCATCGCCAAGCTGCTCGACGAATTCGGCCTCGACTATGTCGAGGGCGGTTACCCCGGCGCCAACCCGACCGACACGGCCTTCTTTAGGGAGAAGCGCACCGCGCAGGCAAAGTTCGTCGCCTTCGGCATGACCAAGCGGGCGGGGGTGTCGGCTTCCAACGATCCTGGGCTTGCCGCACTCGTCCAGTCGCGGTCGGACGCCATCTGCTTTGTCGCCAAGAGCTGGGACTATCATGTCCGTGTGGCGCTCGGCTGCACCAATGAGGAGAATCTGGAGTCCATCAAGGCCTCGGTGGAAGCCGCCATTGCCGCGGGGAAGGAGGCGATGGTCGATTGCGAGCATTTCTTCGACGGGTTCAAGGCCAATTCGGATTATGCGCTGGCGTGCGCCAAGACCGCTTATGATGCCGGCGCGCGCTGGGTGGTGCTGTGCGACACCAATGGCGGCACGCAGCCCTCGGAACTACGCGCAACAGTCGAAAGGGTCGTCGCCGCGGGCATTCCCGGCGACCATCTCGGCATCCATGCCCATGATGACACCGGCCAGGCGGTGGCGAATTCGCTGGCCGCGGTCGAAGCGGGCGTGCGCCAGATCCAGGGCACGCTGAACGGCATTGGCGAACGCTGCGGCAACGCCAATCTGATCTCCATCGTGCCGACGCTGGCGTTGAAGCCGGCCTTCGCCGACCGTTTCGAGACGGGGATTTCCGCCGAGGCGCTTACCGGCATTTCGCGCTTGTCGCGCGCCTTCGACGAACTCTTGAACCGCGCTCCGGAGGCGCAGGCGCCCTATGTCGGCGCTTCCGCCTTCGCCACCAAGGCCGGCATCCACGCTTCGGCGCTCGCCAAGGAACCTGCGACCTACGAGCATGTGCCGCCGGAAGCGGTTGGCAACCGCCGCCGCGTCATGGTTTCCGACCAGGGCGGCAAGGCCAATTTCCTGGCCGAGCTGAAGCGGCGCGGCATCGATGTGCCGAAGGACGATCACCGGCTCGACGCATTGATATCGGTGGTCAAGGAGCGTGAGGCCTCCGGCTATGCCTATGAGGGCGCCGACGCCTCCTTCGAGCTTCTGGCACGCAAGATGCTGCACGGTTTGCCCGAGTTCTTCCATGTCACCTCGTTCCGCTGCATGATCGAACGCCGCTTCGATGCCAATGGCCAGTTGAAGACGGTGTCGGAAGCGGTGGTCAAGGTGCTGGTCGAGGGCGAGGAGAAGATGTCGGTGGCCGAGGGGCACGGCCCCGTCAATGCGCTCGACATCGCACTGCGCAAGGATCTCGGCAAATACCAGGGCGAAATCGCCGATCTGGAACTCGCCGACTTCAAGGTGCGTATCCTCAATGGCGGCACCGAGGCGATCACTCGCGTTCTGATCGAATCGCATGATGCGACCGGTGCCCGCTGGTGGACGGTCGGCGTTTCCGAAAACATCATCGACGCCTCGTTCCAGGCGCTGATGGATTCCATCATCTACAAGCTGATGAAGAACCGGGACATGGCGGGTCTGGTGGCGGCGGAGTAAGTTTGAACCATCAGCGAAAGTCCATTGATCCATCAGAACTTTGCGATGGTCTTGCCAAGGTTACTGGGCCATAGCGTTGGGCCATGGCCGCTGAAGCAATTACCCAGGACGCAGTTTCAAAAGCCCGCCGCGGCTTCCTGCTGGCGCTGGGTGCCTATTTCTTGTGGGGTTTGCTGCCTTTCTACATGAAAGCGGTTGCGCACCTGCCGCTTGCCGAGGTGATTGCCCACCGCATCGTCTGGTCGGTGCCGATCGCCGCCGCGGTTCTGGTCTGGGCCGGCCGCACGGCGGATTTCAAGGCGGCAATCCGTTCGCCCCGCACGATCGCCATGGCGGCGCTGACGGCGGCGCTGATCTCGGTCAATTGGGGCGTCTACGTCTGGGCTATCGCCGTCGACCGCACCGTAGAAACCGCCCTTGGCTATTACATCAATCCCCTGGTCAGCGTCGTGGTCGGCGCCCTGCTGCTCGGCGAGCGGCTCGATCGGCTGCAGATCGCGGCCGTGGTGCTTGCGGCGATCGCGGTCGCCGTGCTGACGATCGAGGCTGGCAAGTTGCCATGGGTATCGCTGGCGCTGGCCTTTTCCTTCGCCGCCTACGGTTTTTTCCGCAAGACGCTGCCGATCGGCCCCAGCCAGGGTTTTCTGCTCGAAGTGCTTCTGTTGTCGGTGCCGGCCTTGGGTTATATCGCCTGGCTGATCGCCACCGGACAGGACCATTTCGTTTCCGGCAACGGCGTCGATGCGGCGTTGCTGGCCGGTTGCGGGCCGGTGACCGCGGTGCCGCTGCTGCTGTTCGCATTCGGCGCCAGGCTTTTGCGTCTCTCCACCATAGGTATCATGCAATATATTGCGCCGACCATTGTGTTCCTGATCGCCGTGCTGATCTTCAAAGAGCCGTTCGACACCACCCAGGCTGTCGCCTTTGCCCTGATCTGGGCGGCGCTGGCCATGTATTCCTGGTCGATGCTGGCGACGGCGCGCCGGGCTACATCTGCCCGAGCCGCCTGACGAAGAGATAGGTCGCTCCGGCGATCAGCATCGAAACCGCAGTCACCACCCAGAAGCCTATCGGCGTGTTGACCAGCGGCAAGCCGCCGACATTCATGCCGAACAGGCCCGAGATGATCGTCATTGGCAACAGCACCGCGGTCATCACCGACAGCACGTAGAGCAGCCGGTTCGACTGCGTCGTCAGCTTGGCCATCAACTCGTCCTGCAACAGCCTGGCGCGCGCCTGCAACTGCTCGCCATCATAGTGCAGCGTCTGCGCGCGGTGCGAAAGCCGTGCTGCCATGTCGTTGATCGAATCGGGCAGGTCGTTGCGGTGCGAATGGTCGAGATGGCGAAACAGATTGGTCAGGGTCGCCATCTGCCGGTGAATCACCACCAGGTGCCGGCGCGCATCGACGAGCGCCTGCCGCTCATTGTGCCATGCGTCGCAGACGATGCGGTCCTCGATGCCGTCGAGACTGTCGCCAAGTGCAGCGAGTTCCACCGCCATGCCGTCGAACGACTGGCCCACGACCGCCTCGATCAGCTCGGCCGGCGAGCGAAACTTGCGCGAGCCGTTCTCGATCGCCTTGCGGATATTGTCGACCGACTGCAAGGGCTGCTTGCGGGCGCCGACCAGCATGGTGTCGTTGAGGGCGAAACGGAAATGGCCGAGCCCGCCGGCTTCCGCCGAATAGTCGTGACGCAGGTCCGGCAGGTCGCCGTAAAGCCAGTCATCCTCGAGGTCGATGTGGCAGCCATGGCTGGCGGACAGGAAGGCCTCGCGCACTGGCGCCGGCAGGGCCTGTTCGGCGGCGATCTCGTGGCGTGCGCGCATGTCGGAAAGCTGGTAGCTGCGCCACGTCCATTGCGCGCCGGCGGCATCCTTGGTGCGCAGGCCGTCGGCGGTGAAATGATAGATGAAGAACAGCCCATGCTCGTCTGGCAGGTAGGGCGACAGGTCGGCGCCTTCCGGGGCGAGAGCAGTATCCATGGTGTAGTGCCGGATGCATATTTCGAGCATCGCACCGCTTGGCGGCGCGTGATTGCAACATCTAGCATGGGCGGCGGGGTTTCGTGTGACGGTTCCTTGACAGCCGATCACACTCTCTTGAGCGGCCGCGGCAGTGCGGCGGCGCCTTTCGCCGCCACCGCATTGCGATTGCCGCAGTTAGCGCTTCGGGCCGAAGCCTGGGTAGGGATTCAGCGGCACGATTGCGGCAATGTCCATCATGCCGGCCTTGACCAGCGGCAAGCTGCCGAGATGGCTGCGCACGTCGGCATCGCTGGCAGTCTCGAACATCATGCCGCTGCCGGGAATGTCGCCACGGTTCCAGACCTGGCGAACCGCGCCCTGGGCATAGAGCGTGCGCCGCTGCTCGGCCTCGCCGGGCAGCAGCGGCGCGAAATCGGCATCGGTGAACTTTTCGGTGTTGCGGGTGAGAAGGGCAAAGAACTGCATGTTGGTCTCCTGTTTGTCAGCGGTTGATCACAGCAGGTATGGCGCTGGGTGGTCAGACTGTCCAAGACTGATTAGGCTAAAGTTGAGACCTTTGGGGACTTGATGCCGTGGAGCAAAAATGTTCGACTTGCGCCAGATCCGATATTTCGTCGCCGTCGCGGAAACCGGCAATGTCGCTCGCGCCGCCGAACTGCTGCATATTTCGCAGTCACCGCTGAGCCGGCAGATCATGCAGCTTGAACAGCAGCTTGGCGTGACCCTGTTCGAACGGGTAAAACAGCGCGTCCATCTCAATGCCGAGGGCCGCGCCTTTCTCGCCGAGGCTCGCGCGCTGCTGTCAAACGCGCGCCGGCTGGAGGAACTTGGTCGAAACCTTGCCAGAGGGTCTGTCGGGCGTCTTGCCATCGGCTATGTCGAAGGCGCCGTGCATGCCGGGCTTGTCGCCGCGATGCTGCGCCAATTCCGCCGCGACCGGCCGGATTTTCATCTCCAGTTGAGAAGCCTGCGCTCGGCGGCGCAGATCGAGGAACTGCGGCAGCGCTCGTTGGATCTGGGCCTGGTCTATTCGCCGCCCGCCGCAGACGATCCCGATATCGCCAGCACGCCGCTGCGCCACGAGCCGCTGGTGCTGGCGATGCGCGAAGACGATCCGCTCGCCGAAGTGGCCGATATCCAGCCGCACCATCTCGACGGCCGCGTCTGGATCACCGTCGTGCGCCAGCCCGACGACACCAATCGCGGCCAGTTCCTGGCCGCCTGCGCCAAGGCGGGTTTCCTGCCCGATATCGCCTATGAGACGGCGGACCCGTTGACCTCGCTCGGCCTTGTCAGCGCCGGCCTCGGCCTTGCCACCGTCCAGTCGAGCCTGCGCATCGCCGCGCCGCCCGGGATCCTGTTTCGGGACCTGCCATGGTTTGAGCGCAAGGTCTCGATCCATCTCGCCTGGCGGCGCCAGGATCGGCGGGCGGTAATCGATGATCTGCGGCTGGCCGGCAGTAGGGCAGTAGGGCAGTAGGGCAGTAGGGCAGTAGGGCAGTACGGCAGTAGGTTCTGTCTTCAGCTACAGCCTTACATCTTGTCTATCACCGACTGCACGCCCTCCGTCGGCGCATCGACCGAGGAGCCTGCCACCATGATGGCGGCGACGATTGCCTCGGGGTCATTGACGACCAGCGGCTTGACCCGCTGTGCGGTGTGAATGAAGCCTTCGGTTGCCATATGGTCGATAAGCGCCAGCATCGGATCCCAGAATCCGCCGACATTGCCGAAGACGATCGGCTTGCGGTGATGGCCAAGTTGCGCCCAGGTCATGACCTCGACGATCTCCTCGACTGTGCCGATGCCGCCCGGCAGCGCCACAAAGGCGTCGGATTTCTCGAACATCTTATGTTTGCGCTCGTGCATGTTTTCGGTGATCACGAGCTCGTCGAGCCGGTCTAGCGCGGTTTCGGTTGCTTCCCTGTTGATCAGGAAGCGGGGAATGATGCCGGTGACCTTGCCGCCGGCCTTGAGCGCGCCTTCAGCGACGGCGCCCATGATGCCTTTGGTGCCGCCGCCATAGATCAGCCTGAGGCCGGAGCGCGCAAGCGATCGCCCGAGCAGGTGACCAGCCTTGACATAGGTTTCATCACGGCCCGGAGACGAGCCGCAATACACGCAGACGGATCGAATCGTATTCATGCCGATGATTGGTGATTGGGTCTGAAAGCGCGGTCAAGCCCTAAGGGCCGAGAAGTCCGGGCTTTTTCTTGTCGGTGATGGTAAAACAGGCTAGACCGGCGTTAGGTGGCTAAGGGGCAGGGAAGTAGATGGCGATCAATCCGTTGAAGGCGTTTCTGTTCGCGGCGGGTGGGACCGTTGCGGTCGCGGGAACCGCCTATGTGTCGGGCGCGCTCGACCCATATTTCAATCGCACGCCGCCGGCGGACGTCGCGGCGCAGGCTCCGCCTGTGGCGCCGAAGCCGGCCAATCCGGGCACGGAAGCGCGGCTGCCGCAGGCTGCGGCACCGTCCGCTCCCACCTCTGAGGCAACCGCGCCTGCCGTCGCGGGTCCGATCGCCCCGACCTTCGACGTGGTGCGCGTTGAAGGCGATGGTTCGATCGTCGTCGCCGGCAATGCGGCGCCCAATTCAAAGGTCGAGATCCTCAACGGTTCGACCGTGATCGGCTCGACGGTCGCTGGTCCCGATGGCGCCTTCGTCATCGTGCTCGATGATCCGCTGAAGCCCGGTGACTATACGATTGCCTTGCGCTCCACCGCCGGCGATGTGGTGACCGCTTCGGCCCAGACGGCCGTCGTCTCCATTCCCGCCAATGCGAGCGGTCAGGTGCTGGCCATGGTCGAGGAACCGGGCAAGCCGGCCGAACTGCTGACCGTGCCCCAGCCGCAGACAACACCGGAAGCGCCTGCAGCCGCGGCTCCGGCGCCAGGCGCGTCCGCCGCCATCGAAGCAACGCCTGCTCCTGCGGCGCCGACAACGCCGCCCGCGCCATCCGTGGCCGAACCCAAGATCGTCGTCGAAGCGGTCGAGATTGACGGCAGCAAGATTTTTGTCGCCGGCCTCGCCGACCCGGGCCGCAAGGTGCGCGCCTATGCCAACGACATCCTGCTTGGCGAAGCGCAGACATCGCCGAATGGCCATTTCCTGGTTGAGGCGAGGCGCGACGTACCGGTCGGCAGTTACACCATCCGTGTCGATGGCCTCGATGCCGACGGGGTGAAGGTGGTGGCCCGCGCCGCCGTACCGTTCGAGCGCGAACCGGGCGAGGCGGTCGCCGCCGTGGCGCCTGCTGGATCCAAGGCGGCCGATGCAAAGTCTGCCGAACCGTCGGCTGCCGCTGAAGCGCCCGCCAACCCGGCGGAACCGGCTCCGGCCGATGCAGTGGCCACGCCGCCTTCCGATGTGGCCGAGACTGTTTCACCTAAGCTCGAACATGCCAACGGCGCCGTGATCATCCGCCGTCACGACACGCTGTGGCGGATTTCGCGGCGCGTTTACGGCTATGGCATGCGCTACTCGACCATCTATCTCGCCAACCAGGACCAGATCCGCAATCCCGACCGCATCTGGCCGGGACAGGTGTTCAAGGTCCCGCCACGGTCGAAGGAAGGCGAGGCCGCCGACCTCAAGGCGATGGGTGACCAGATGACGACGCATTCGGCGAAGACGGAGTAGGCAAGCGTCAGCGGGGCGGCTGCAAGCCGTTCCGAAGCCGATCCTTCGCAGCCCTCCGCCTGCAATCTCCCCATCCGGCCAGCTTGCCTCGTCACTGTTCATCGTCTATCGCCGATGAACGATGACCGAATCCCTGCCTGAACCGGACCGCGCGACGAGCGCGCCAACCTCTTGCACCACCGACAGCCACTCCATCGCGGCCCGCTTCGCCGCGCTCTCGCACCCTGCGCGCATCGAGATCCTGAAACGCCTGTCTGCCAGCGGTTTCTGCTGCTGTCGGGACGTTGTCGACCATCTCGATCTCGCCCAGTCGACCGTCTCGCAGCATCTGAAGATCCTGGTCGAGGCGGGGCTGGTGCGCTTCGCGCCTGACCGCCAGCGCTCGCGCTACGAGGTGGACCAAGCCGCGCTTGCCGGCGTGTCGGCTTCGCTGAGCGCGCTCGTCGTTTCCTGCTCGACCAGCCGCTGACCCTCTCACCCAAAAGGCAAGAAAAGTGGCCGAAAAAACCGTCTCCGCCGATTCCCCGACCTTCAAGACGCTGCTTAACCTCTGGCCCTATATGTGGCCGGCGGATCGTGCCGATCTGCGGGCGCGCGTCACCTGGGCGACAATTCTGCTGGTGGTTGCCAAGCTGACATTGGTCGCGGGACCCTATTTCTTCAAATGGGCGACCGACGCCTTGGCCGGTGACGGCAGATCGACGCCGCCGCTGCCCGCCTTCCTGCTCGCCCCGGTCATGTTGGTTGTCGCCTACAATGTGGTGCGGCTCGTGCAACTCGGCTTCAACCAGTTGCGCGACGCGCTGTTTGCCCGCGTCGGCCAGTACGCGGTGCGCCAGCTTGCCTTCCGCACCTTCGTCCACATGCACCAGTTGTCCCTGCGCTTCCATCTCGAACGGCGCACCGGCGGCTTGTCGCGCATCATCGAGCGCGGCACCAAGGGCATCGAGACGATCGTGCGCTTCATCATGCTCAACACGGCGCCGACCATCCTCGAATTCGCGCTGACCACGGGCATCTTCGCCTACACCTATGGCTGGAAATACGTAGCCGTGGTGGCGGTCACCGTCTGGCTCTATGTCTGGTTCACGGTTCGCGCCAGCGACTGGCGCATTTCGATCCGCCGCGACATGAACGACAGCGACACCGACGCCAACACCAAGGCGATCGACTCTCTGCTCAATTTCGAGACGGTCAAATATTTCAACAACGAGGCCATGGAGGCCGAGCGCTTCGACCGCTCCATGGCGCGTTACGAGATGTCGGCGACCAGGATCTGGACGTCGCTCGGCTGGCTGAATTTCGGCCAGGGCGTCATCTACGGTCTGGGCACGGTCATTGTCATGTGCATGTCCGCGCTCGAAGTGCAGCGCGGTACGCAGTCTGTCGGTGATTTCGTCTTCATCAACGCCATGCTGATGCAGCTCTCGGTGCCGCTCAATTTCATCGGCTTCATCTACCGCGAGATTCGCCAGGGCCTCACCGATATCGAGCAGATGTTCGACCTGCTCGACGTGCCGCAGGAGATCGTCGACAAGCCCAGTGCCAGGCCGCTCGCGATCGAAGCCGGCAAGGTCGAATTCCGCGACGTGCATTTCTCCTATGATCCGAACCGCAAGATCCTGAAAGGCATCAGCTTCGAGGTGCCGGCCGGCAAGACGGTCGCCATCGTCGGTCCTTCGGGCGCGGGCAAGTCGACCATCTCGCGGCTGCTGTTCCGCTTCTACGACATCCAGTCGGGCCAGGTGCTGATCGACGGCCAGGATGTCAGGGAAGTGACGCAGGAGAGCCTGCGCGCGGCGATCGGCATGGTGCCTCAGGACACCGTGCTGTTCAACGACACCATCGCCTACAACATCCGCTACGGCCGCATCGGCGCCAGCGAGGAGGAGGTGCGCAAGGCGGCCGAACTCGCCCAGATCGGCCCTTTCATCGAGCGGCTGCCCGAGGGTTACCGCTCGATGGTCGGCGAGCGCGGGCTGAAGCTTTCCGGGGGCGAGAAGCAGCGCGTGGCGATTGCCCGCACCATTCTCAAGGCGCCGCCGATCCTGATGCTCGACGAGGCGACCTCGGCGCTGGACAGCCATACCGAACAGGAGATCCAGGCCGCGCTCGACCTGGTCAGCCGGGGCCGCACTACCATCGTCATCGCCCACCGGCTGTCGACGGTGATCACGGCCGACGAAATCATCGTGCTCAAGGACGGCCAGATCGCCGAACGCGGCACACATGCCGATCTGATGCGCAAGCACGGGCTTTACGCCTCGATGTGGGACCGCCAGCGCGAGGCGACCGAAGCTGAGGAGCGTCTGCGCATCGCCCGCGAAAGCGACGAACTGGGTGTGGTGGTGCGCAGGCGCACGTCGGAGCTGTCGTAGCGGCGTTGGCTATCTCCATCGCTTTCGCCAATCAGCGTGTGCCCGAAATGTAAGACGGCCATCCCGCGCCAGGCGAGGAAACAGCGACGCCCAGCACCTGACCAGTGCGGGCGTCGCTCGACATGTGGTCGAAGCCGCGCCATTCGGCGACGGTGATGAACAGCGTCCTGCCGTCGACACCGCCCAGCATGCAGGCGAAGCAGCCGCGATCGGCGGTCACGGTCTGCAGCACCTCACCGCCTTCGCGTACCTGCGCACAGCGCTTGTTGGGAACATCCGCGTACCAGACCGTCCCTTCGGCATCTAGGCAGATGCCATCGGGATAGCCGTCGAGATCGGCCCACACCCGCCGATTAGCCAGAGTGCCGTCGGCGGCTATGTCGAAGGCGGTCAGCCGGTTGGAGTGGGATTCGGCAATGATCAGCGTCCTGTTGTCCGGGGTCACAGCCATGCCATTGGCAAACGCGATATTCTCAGCCACTTGCCTGGCCGTCCCGTCCGGTGTGATCAGCACGATCGTGCCCGGGCCGAAATGCTGGCCGGGTGCCGGCGCCGGGCCGCCGCCATTGACATAGATATTGCCGCGCCCATCGACGACGATCTCGTTCCAGGGGCTTTTCGAGAGGTCGCGCAGATCGGCATGGGTGACGAGCCTGCCATCCACCTCCTGCCTTAGCAGCAGGCCTTCGCGGCCTGAAATCACGAGCAACCTGCCATCCGGCAGCCAGTCGATGGAGTAGGGCAGGACCGCTGGCATGGTGAGCATCACCCTGCTCTTGCCGTCTTCGCTCACGGCGACGATCTCTCCGGTACCCCAGTTGCAGAGCCACAGGCGTCCCTCATGCCAACGCGGCGATTCCCCGAAAGCGAGGCCCATGGTGATAATCTTGGCGTTCTCGGCAACGGATGACATTGGCTGGCTCCTTGGCTGCGTGACCCACGTCACCCTTCCGAAGGCGTCGCGAGGCACTGTCCTGCCAAGGACGGGCGAGCGTATGGCTTGCCGACATTGCGGCCGACAATTCTGAAAGGCTAATACGCGATGGTGATCCCGCCAAATCTGCACATACCTGGGTCTCTTTCAAATCTAAAAGCAGGTGATATTGTCACCTCGGGAACAACCAGCCGCGGTTGCTTTGCGGTCTATGAAAGCATTTTCGATGTTCGGATTTTTCTTTCGCAAGTCTAAAAAAACGTCTGAAAAACTCGCGCCGAATGCTGCCAGGTGGCCACAGGTCAGGCTGCCGCTGCCGGTTTTTGTGCGCCGTTCAACAGTAGAAAAGGCAATCGATAGCCCCTCGGAACTCGTCTTCGCCGTTGAGATTTTCATCCATACCATGACTTATGAAGGGCTCTACCGATATCCGGAGATCAGCCCGAGGGCGATGCAGGTTTCCCACGCAAACTCGTACTCGGCTGAGGTGAAGAATGGCGGGCACAGTCAATTCATCTACAATGGCGCAGAGGAAACCAACGCCATGATTACGAACGCCCGAGTTGGACTCGCTGCTAGCGGTGCGAGCGGCCAATTGGCGACTTTGGAAAAGATGTCCTCCTGGATTGCCGAGCATCCCGATGAGGCGGCCGAACAAACGGGCTTCGAGGGTGGTTGCGACGATTTTCTGGATGCGCTTGACGGTGAGTTCTACCACGCAGATGAGGCTGCACCGATGCAGGGTTTCTTGGCGCGCTGGATCGTCTCGTGGCCTGATCTACAGATTGTCGAAGATGACGACTACAGCGATGTTATACACGGTCTGGTGATGGCCAACCCGCAACGCGAAGCCAGGCTTCTTCATCGTTCGATTAGCAAGCTGGTGCGCCAGATGATCGGCTGGCGCGACGTTGGGGCCGGTCTCGCCTGCGCCAAGGTGTCTCCGCCTGAGGTCAGATTGGGCTTTGGCATGGCAAGAATGCTGGATGTCGGGGGTGAGATGCAGATGGTTTTCCAACTGCGTACCAGTGCGAAGGAGCCTCGGCTATGCGTTGCAACTGAGACGCACGCCGATATCTACGAATACATCGCGGCGGAAGACCCACCGGTCATACGCCCGGGTGAGAATTCTTTGGGAGCCATCGCTCCGCGAGTAGGCAACCGACTTGGCCACGCTGAAGGCTCGGAAATCAAAATGGTTGTCGAATTGGCTGAGCAGTATCATGCCCCGGCTGCTGTCGACCTTCTACTGCGCAAAGCCGGATTCGACCCGACGGACGCCATCGTTTCAGCGAACTCAATCGTGCAAACGGCGGAAGGCGTGGTCGTGAACTGGGTGGTGTTGGCGTCTGACCGGGCCTTCCTCTTGCTGTCTTCGTGGAATGGTAGTGTGCTCTTGCGTGGCAAAGATAACGAAAAGCTTGCCGACGCTACAATCCCGGAGCTCGCCGAGCACTTTGATCGTTCCGCTGCTGCGGGCTAGCTCGTCCACCCTCCCTCGCCATTGTCGCGTTGCGGGCAGAGGGTGTTTCGGTTATTGAGGCCGGACCTGAAACAGGGACTGCCCCATCCCATGAGCCTTGTCGATACGGTCAAGAACGCGTTCGTACCGATCCATCGCGAGGGCTATCCGTTCATCGCCGCCTTTGGCGCGGGCACGCTTTTCCTCGGCTATTTCTCCTCGATCCTGTTCTGGATCGGGCTCATCCTCACCGCCTGGTGCGCCTATTTCTTCCGCGATCCCGAGCGGGTGACGCCGGTCGACGACCGTCTGGTGGTGAGCCCCGCCGACGGCGTCATCTCGGCGGTCGGCCCGGCCGTGCCGCCGCGCGAGCTTGGCCTCGGCAATGCCGAAATGACCCGCATATCGGTGTTCATGAACGTCTTTTCCTGCCACGTGAACCGCGCCCCGGTGCGCGGCAAGATTTCCCGTATCGAGCATCGGCCCGGGAAGTTCCTTAATGCCGAACTCGACAAGGCAAGCACCGAGAACGAGCGCAACGGGCTGGTCATCGACAGCCCCAACGGCACCGTCGCGGCGGTGCAGATCGCCGGCCTCGTGGCGCGGCGCATCGTCTGCTGGGCCGAGGCCGGCGGCTCGATCGCCATCGGCGAGCGTTTCGGCCTGATCCGCTTCGGTTCGCGCGTCGACGTCTTCCTGCCGGAGGCGGCGACACCACGCGTGGCCGTCGGCCAGACGGCGGTCGCCGGCGAAACGGTGCTGGCGGAATTCGGCGGTATCGCCGCCACGCCTCTCGTGCGGATATCCTGACCGGTGGGCGCGCCGTTCAAGAAATTCGAGGCGCATGCCAGCGGCGGCCCGCGCATCCGCGAAATCCCGATGCGCATGGTGCTGCCCAATCTGGTTACGGTGCTCGCCATCTGTGCCGGCTTGTCCGGCATCCGCTTCGCTTTCGAGAACCGCTTCGAGCCCGCGGTGGTCATGGTGCTGCTCGCCGCGTTCCTCGACGGCATAGACGGCCGGTTGGCGCGAATGCTGAAGGCAACGTCGAAATTCGGCGCGCAGATGGATTCGCTGGCCGACATCGTCAATTTCGGCGTCGCGCCCGCGCTGGTGCTTTACGCTTTCCTGCTCGACCGCGCGGGATCGCCGGGCTGGATTGCCGCCCTTTTGTTCACCATCGCCTGCGGCATGCGGCTCGCCCGCTTCAATGTTCTTGACGAGGAAAAGGCCGAGCGGCCGGCATGGCAGACCGAATATTTCGTTGGGGTACCGGCGCCGGCGGGCGCCGTGCTGGTGATGCTGCCGCTTTATCTGTATTTCCTGCGGCTTGGGCTGGAGCCCGGCCGCCCGGCCGCCTTCATCGCCACCGGCTTCACCGTACTGGTCGCCTTCCTGCTGGTCAGCCGTTTGCCGGTCTATTCGGGTAAGAGCGTCAAGGTGCCGGGTGACAAGGTATTGCCGGTCATCCTGGGGGTCGTGCTCTACATCCTGCTCTTGATGACCTATCCCTGGTACACGCTGACGGCCTCCGTCGCCGGTTATCTCCTCTTCCTGCCCTTCAGCGTGCGTGCCTATTCGAAGCGCGCCAGGCTGGAAGGCGAGCAGGTGCCGCCTTCGGATATAGGATAACGCTGTTATCCCTCTTTGAAGGCGGGGATGTCGCCGAAGGCGACAGAGGGTGCATTGAAGGCCAGCGCTTTGCGCCCGGGCCTGCGATTTAGGCGAGACGACCCTTCAGGCCGTTCGCCTACGCCGCCGCACTCAGCCCCAGACGATCGATGGCCAGTCTGCGGGCCGACACGTAGTCGGTCTTGCCCGAGCCCAGCGCCGGGATCTCTTCCACCTTGACGATGTCGTTGGGCACCATCAGTTCGGCCGCCCCGGCCTTCTTGCCGAATTGGCGCAGTTCCTCGGCACTCGCATCGTCGGCGGTGGTCACCAGCACGATGCGCTCGCCGCGCCGTTTGTCGGGCACCGCCACGGCGGCATGGCGCTCTTCCGGCCACAGCGACTGCACCAGCATCTCGACCGCACCCAGCGACACCATCTCGCCGGCGATCTTGGCGAAACGCTTGGCCCGGCCGCGAATGGTGATGAAGCCCTCGCGGTCGACCGAGACGATGTCGCCGGTGTCGTGCCAGCCCTCGAGCCGCTGCAATTCGCCCGGTCGGTCGGCGGTCATGTAGCCCATCATCATATTCGGGCCGTCGAGCCACAGACGGCCGGCGCCATCGATGCCGTCGACGGGTTCGAGCTTCATGCGGATGGCCGGCAGCAGCCGCCCGACGGTGCCGTCGCGGCTATGGATGGCGGTGTTGACGGCAACCACGGGCGCGGCCTCGGTCAGCCCAAAGCCTTCGATGATCTCGGCCTGGAAACGCTCGCGATAGGTGCGGCGGGTTTCCGGCTTCACCGCTTCGGCGCCGGCGACGACGAAGCGCAGGCTGGAAAAATCGCCGTCCTTGGCGGTGCGCGCGTAATTGGCGAGGAAAGTGTCGGTGCCGAACATGACCGTCGGCTTCACCTTACGGGCGATCTCGGGGATGATCTTGTAATGGAGAGGCGAAGGGTAAAGGAACAGCTTTACGCCTGTAACCAGCGGCAGGATGGTGCCGCCCGTCAGCCCGAAGGAGTGGAACACAGGCAATACGTTGAGCAGGATATCGGCCGGCGAGATGGTGATACGGGCTTCCGCCTGCATGGCGTTGGCGTAAAGGTTCTTGTGCGACAGCACCACCGCCTTCGGCGTGCCTTCCGAACCGGAGGTGAACAGGATGACCGCGGGTTTGGCTGCGTCCTGGCGCTGCAGCGGCCAGCGCCACAGCAAGGCGGCGGTAAGCTTTTCCAGCGCCGTCACGCTTGCGCGTGTATCCTCCAGCCAGAGAAATTTCGCGCCGCCCTTTTCGACCGCCGTCACGATATCGCCGAGGTCGGCCTTCTCGATGAAGGCGCGGGAGGAGACGACCGTGCGGATCACCGCCGTGCGGATGGCGGCGGTGACGCTGGCCGGACCCGCGGTGTAGTTGATCATCGCGGCCACCCGACCGGCCGAGAGCAGCCCGACCAGGGACAGCACCACGCCATTGGCGTTGGGCAGGAGCAGGCCGACCGCTTCGCCGGGCGCCGTCACCGCCTCGAAATGCCTGCCCAGCACGCGCGCGCCGATGAACAGTTTTCGATAGCTGAGCGCGCCCGAGACGACGTCCTCGATGATCGGATGGGATGCGCCGACCCTGGTTGCGGCATCACGCATGGCCAGGAACAGGCCGCGATCGAGATCGGCGGCTGCGAAGCGCGCCTCGGCGAAGCGGTCGAACAGCGCGTTGGTGTTCGAGGCCTGCTCGGGAATGCGCGCCACCAGCTCGGCGATGGTCATTGGTTCCAATGCGCTGATCGACAGGCGCGGGAACCAGCGCCGGGGCACGATGCTGGCCGGCGTCAACGAGACCGGAAGGTCGCGGGCGCCGCCGACGAAGATCGGCACGATGCGGGCATCGGCCTGCATGGCGATGCGCGTGACAGCGCGAAACAGCCGGAACGACTTGACGTCGGGCTCGACCGCGTCCGGCAGGTAGACGGCAAGCCGGCCCTTGCCCTTCAGCACGCGCACCAGCCTGCGGCTGACGAAGACGTGTTCGGCGTTGAAGGCGATGGTGCGGCCAAGCTCGCGCCACGGCTCCAGCCATGGTGCCCTGGCCGAGGCTCCGTCGAGGATGTGCAGCGTGTCGTCAGGCAGCAGCGACAGCATCAGCGCCGGTTCGAAATGCGACTGATGTGAGATGACATAGATGACTGGCGCCGCCGCATCGCGCGCGATTGCCATGCGGCTGTCGCTGATCCGGTAGGCGAGCTTGAACGGCACGTAGAGCAGCGCCTGGGTAAAGCGCAGGCCGAGGCGGAACTTTTCCATCACCCCGATCAGCAGCCAGGCCACGACCAGACCCGCAAGCAGCGCCAGTGTCAGGATCATACCGCGTCTCTCCCAACGTTCCTTGCACCTCGGCTCTGCGGCCGCTTCGGCAAGAACCTAGACGATGTGCGGTCAAGGTCAATGCGCAAGGGCCTCTTGCCGCCTCTCACGAAGGGAAGGGCAAAAGCGGCATCCTTTACGCCGCCTTCAGTCTCCCGCTGATGAAGCGGAATTCCTGCGTTTTGCCGCCATAACCGTAGGCGGCGGCCGGCACTTCGTGGACGAAGGCGTAGCTTTCTTCGTGCACGGACCCGAGCAGGCGCCCGAAGGCGGCGAAGATCGCCTTGAGATAGGCTTCCAGCTCGAGCTTGGTGTTGGTGCCGTCGACCACCTTGATGTCGAGCCAGAACGTATTGGTCCCATGCTCGGCCAGCGACGCGCCGCCGGCGAACCAGTGCTGCGGATCGAGATAAGAGACGGCAACCGCCGTTATGGTCGGATCCTTGCGAAGGTGCGTGGCGGTGAGTTCGGTCGCCTCCTTGGCGATCCTGGCGGACAGCGTGGCGTCGGGCTTCCCGGTGACGCTGACGTTGATGATGGGCATTGTCCTTCTCCTTGGTTCTGGCGGCCTCTGTCAGCCGATGACGCAACCATGTCACCGACCATGAATCATGAAAATCGAATTGTTTTCAAAGAATAGTTCGATAATATCGAATTATGAAAACGCTCGATCCCGACTTCCTGAGGACATTCCTCGCCTTCGCCGACGGCGGCTCGCTGGCGCAGGCGGCCTCTATTGTCGGCCGTTCACCGTCGGCTGTGACGGCGCAGATGCAGCGGCTGGAAGAGGCTGTCGGCGAACCGCTCCTGGCGCCGCAGGGCAGGGGCCGCGGCCTGACGCCGACCGGTGAGGAGCTTGTCGGCCATGCCCGGCGTATCCTTGCAGCGCATCGTGAAGCCTGGCTCGGCTTGAAGGGCGCAAAGGCCGATGGACGCATCGCGATCGGCACGACGCAGGATTTCGCCGACAGCGGCTTGCCCGATCTATTGCGTGCTTTCGCCGAAAGCCATCCGCGCGTCAGGATCGAGCTGCGCGTCGGCCGCTCCGCCGAGCTGGCGCAAGCCCTTCAGGGCGGTAGCCTGGATCTGGCGATCGTTATGCGGCAAGCTGCGACGCCGGACGAAATCGGCATGCTGCGCGAGCCGATGATGTGGCTCTGTTCGCAAAAAGGACTGGCAGCGCGACAGGACGAGTTGCCGCTTGCACTGCTCGATCCGCATTGCGGCTTCCGCGAAGCGGCTATCTCGGCGCTCGATGCGGCCGGCCGGCGCTATCGCATCGCGGCCAGCAGCGCGAGCTTGGCCGGCCTGCGCACGGCGGTCAAGGCCGGCATCGCGCTGACGCTGCGCACCGCGCGCTTTGCCCATTCCGGCATCGTCGAAGCACCGCGCGCGTTCGACCTGCCGCCCGTGCCCGTTGCCGAATTCGCCATCCGGCTGCGCGCCGATGCCGAGAACCCGGCGCGGGATCTGGCCGCACTGCTCGGCACCGGCCTGGCTGTGCCAGGACTTTTTGGCTGACAGCCGTCTGTCTTCAGGCGTGGGGCCAAAGAAAAAGCCGACCTTGCGGTCGGCTTGGAGTAGGACGGACCGAGGGGTTTGGGGGGACTCGGGGGGTGGTCCGTCGGCTCAACAATGCCTGAACGGGATGATGGTTCCGTGACTGCGCAAATTTTTTTGGGCTCGGCTTTCACAACGGACCTGGCGCTTGTTGCTGCTTTGCCGACAGCCAGTCGCGGCCGGCATGGGCAAAGACCGCGCAAAGCACGATTGCGCCGCCGATCATGCTGGCCATGGGCGGTATCTCGGCCAGGAAAAGGAAGGCAAACAGGATCGCGAACGGCACTTCGGCAGAGCCGAGCAGGCCGGATTCAGCCGCCGGGATGAGCCTCGCGCCTTCCGTCCACAGGATCGAGGAGAGTGCGAAGCTCGAGCCGAAGGCGACGAGCAGCACGGCATCCCTTGCCGAGACGGCAAGCGGGTCGGTGACGAACCAGCCGAGTATGAACAACAGCAGGGCCGAGACCGCGCCTGCCCAGACCGCCGGCGTGTCGCGGAAGGCGCGCACCATGATCATGTAGAGCGCGCTGCCGATCGTCATCAGCAGCGCCAGCCCGTCTCCGAACAGATTGCCTGTGCCGAAGCTCGACCAGACCATGACCGCAACGCCGCAAAGCGAGACGGCGGCGGCTAACATCGTCTGAAGACGGAAGGGCTCGCGCACCAGCAGGAAGGCGAGCAGCGCGGCAATGAAAGGCGACGTCGCGTAGATGACCGTGACATTGGCGACGAAGGTGAATTTGAAGGCGCAGATGAAGGCAATGCTGGCCAGCGCGCCTTCCACCGCCAGCAGCCAGCCGCGCCAGCCGAGCCGCAGCGTCTCGCGGTTGCCGGAGCGGTGGCGGCGCCACAGCACATAGAGGCTGATCAGGATCGAGCCGACGAAACCGCGCCAGCAGGTGATGGTCAGCGGATCGGCATGGATCGATTTGGTCAGCACGCCGGTCAATCCGAACACCGCCGCCGACGACGACACCAGGATGATGCCAAGTGTCCGTTCTGCGGTGTCGGTGGCGGCTGCTACATCGGTCATGAAAGCCAATTTACGTGGTTCTGTTCTGACATCGTAGTGTCAGCAATCTGGACCGTCACAGCCGTTTGCGAAAATGCTCGCCGCCGACGATCAGCAGCCCTGCGGTGATGATGAGAGCAGCGCCGAAAAACACTTCGCGACGCGGCACGTCGCCCCAGATGGCGAAGCCGAGCGCGAAGGCCCACAACAGCGAAGTGTATTCCAGCGGCGCGATGATCGAGGCCGGCGTCCGTTTCATGCCTTCGAAGAGAAGATACTGCGCCAAGCCGCCGAGCGCGCCGACGCTGGCAAGCAGAAGCAGTTCGCTCCAGCCAGGCGTCTGCCACCAAAGCAGCGCGGGCACCGCCGAGAATATCAGGAAATAGAAATTGTTGAGCATGAGCTGGATCATCGAGCGCTCGGCAAGTGCTGTCTTGCGCAACAGCACGATGGCGATGCCCCACAGGAAAGCGGCGGCCAGCACAAGCAGCACCGCCACGGACAGGCCGAGATGGGCAGGGTCACAGGCGACAAAGACGCCGGCGAAGCCGATTGCCACCGCCAGCCAGCGTAGCATGGGCACTTTTTCGCCAAGCATCACCACCGAAAGCACGGTGACGATGATCGGGGCCGCGTAATAGACGGTGGTCAGTTCGGCGAGCTGCAGGCTGCGCGCGGCATTGTAATAACAAAGCCACGCCGCCAGGGTGAAGACGCCGCGCAACAGCATCGGCCACACGATCGGCGACCGCGCCGTCTCCGCATAGAGATGCCGTCCGCCGATCGCCGCGCAGGCGGTCAGTATGGTGACGCTGCGGAAGAACAGGATCTGCCAGACGCTCATGCCGGCTACCAGCAGCTTGATCGAAGCGTCCTGCGTCGAAAAAAGCAAATAGGCGGCGCCGGTCAGGAGGATACCGGCGAGAACCCTTTCGCGTGTTTCGAGAATGGCGACATCGGCCATGCGACAAGCGGCCTTGTGTGAAAACGGCTCCGGCCCCTGTCGGCTCCGCTCCCGCCAGCTATAGGGGCGAAACCTTGCATGGCGCTGCTCCAGCGCCGTGCTTGCGTTGGGGCAGGGCCGATCCCGATGCGGCTTCTGGCGCGGCGCGACTGATTGGTTTAGCATCGTCTCACAAAGCCGGCGCGTAAGGTTCGGCGAGCCAAGGGAACGGTGCGGATCAGGAAGCCAGCGCTCGCATAAGAGACGCCATTCGCATCATGCGCGGTGGGCCTGACAGCTGGCACTTACGGATATCGAAACGCCGACATCAGGGGGAGAACGCAATGCAGAAACTGCAATCGCAAGGCGTCCATCACATCACGCTGGTCGGCGCCGGTCGCCAGACATCGATCGATTTCTGGGAAGGCGTGCTGGGCATGCCTTTCATTTTCGAGCAACCCAACCTCGACAAGGCAGCCGAAAGCCATCTCTATTTCGATCCGGGCGACGGGCGGCTGATCACCATCTTTACCGACGAGACCCGCACGCCGGCAAAGCGCCGCACCCCGACCGATACCGGCTGCGTCCACCACATCGCCTTTGCCGTGTCGCGCGTGACCTTCCTGCAGGCGGTCGCCCGGCTTGACGAGCGCGCCATCAAGCACAGTGGCGTCAAGGACCGCGGTTTCATGGATTCGATCTATTTCGAGGATCCGCTTGGCCTGCTGATCGAACTTGCTTCCTACCGTTTCGAGCCGCCGGCCGGCTTTGGCCATGCCGACGTGCTGATGGAAGCGCACAAGCTCCGCGTCGCGCGTGGCGACTACAACATCGCCGAGGCGCATCTGGCCGACGCCATCCAGGCGCTGGTCGAGCGCTCGCGCGCGAGTTTGTCGGCCGACAGGACGCCGCGCAATCCGTATTGATTTTTGAATAAGCAAAGGGAGGAACACATGGCAAAGACAGCGACGAAGGGTGCGAGGAAGCCGGCAGCTAAGGGCACACCAAAGGCTATGGCAAAACCAGCAGCAAAAGCTTCAACCAAGCCGGCACCAAAAATATCGGCAAAGCCTTCGGCCAAGGCGACGTCAAAAGCAGCAACCGCCGGCAAAGCCGCGTCCAGGACCAAGGGGAAGTCGGCGAAGAACCCCGCCCTGATGATCAGCATGCTGAAGCCGAGCGTCAACAACATGACGGTTCGGGTGTTTGCCCGCGCCGCCGGGCTGGACCATGCCGAGGCCGACGCCTGGGGCAGCACGCGTTCGCCCGAATTCATGGCGCGCAACCCGGCCCATCTGACTCCGATGATCGAGGACAAGGGCCTGCCGCGAGGGGTGCTTTGGGAAAGCTGCGCCATCATGCAGTATCTCGCCAACAAGCACGGGCTGGAGAAATTCTACCCCAAGGCGCCCGCCAAGCGGGCGATGATCGACAGCGCCATGTTCTACCTGATCGGCACGCTCTATCCCTATGTGGCGCGCGCCACCTATCCGGCGCTCGGTTTCCCGCAATATGCCGGAGAGGTCGGCCACAGCGACGCTCATCCCGACAGGAAGGCCGAGGCCCAGAAGGCGGCGATCGCCGCCATCTCCGAACCGCTGGAGGTGTTCCACTCCTTCTTCAGGGACGGCAAGCCCTTCATTGGAGGCAAGAACCCGTCTATCGCCGATATCCGCCTGGCGGCGACACTCGAATTTCTCGCCGTCATCGACTATGCCCTGCCCGAATGGGCCAGCGACTACATGGCCGCGATGGAGAAGAAGCTCGGCAAGGCCTATGCAGACCCGGCCAGCGACGTGCGCGGCTACATTGCCCATGTGAAGTCACAGCCACGGGTGTGAGATCGCTTCGGCGCCGCAGGCCGGTTGAAGGCAGCCGGCGGCCAAGATGAACTGCGATGTCCTTCGCGGCTCCTTTGCCTGGAGGACAGAGGAGCGAACTGTCCCGCCAGCGTATCGCGGACTGCCCGTCACTCCGGTGCTACCAAGCGACGCTTACTGCGTCGCTTGGTAAAGCTCCGCCGCCGCTGCCTTGAGCGCCCGCCTTCCGTCCGGCCTGAAATACATCATGTGTCCTCCGTCCAGCACATCGACGCGGATGGGCTTTGCACCGGCGAGCGTCGGTACCTGGTTCACCAGATAGCGAGATGCCAGATAGGGCGTGACGAGGTCGGTGTAGCCGTTGACGATGACGACGCCGAGCGCGGGATTGAGCGAGCGCGCCCGCTGCAGATCGTTCATCACGCCGGCATAGCCTTGCCGCGATGTGCCGTAGTCCCAATTGCGGCTGATCTCGCCATTGAGCAGCCGGTAGCTGACATCGGTGTGGTAGTTCAATTCGTCCCGGGCATAGCCGACAAAAGCCGAGGTCAATGCTGGAACGCTGCGGTCGAGCACCGGATCGGGTCCGGCGGTGCGAGCGCTTTCAGGAGCGATGTCGGCCGTGCCGATCATGGCGTCATAGGGGCTGAGCACCTTGCTTTTCGAGCGGGCAAACTCCCTCGCGAAAAGGCTGGTCGGTATACGCGCGAAATTCCGCTGCACGAGGTCGAGGGGCAGGCCGGTGATCTCGGCCACCCGCTGGCTCGCCAGCCGCCCGCCTTGCTCCAGCCCGCTGGCCAGCGCCGTGAGGTAGTCGCCAAGCGCATAGCGCTCGACCGCGGCCAACTGCGCCCGCAGCGCCTCGCCGGTAACGCCGTCGGCACTGAGCCGCACCGACGCCAGCGAGGGGAGTTCGAGAGCCCAGTGCAGCGGCTCGAATTCGTCGGGTTGCACCAGCATGAATTCCAGCGCCGGCGAGATCAGCACGATGCCGCTCGGGCTAAGGCCGACATCTTCCTGCAAAGTCCTGGCGAGCAGCGCCGCGCGAAACCCGCCATAGCTTTCTCCGGCCAGGAAAAGCGGCGAGCTGCTGCGGCCGTTCTGCGCCAGATAGAGCCGGATGAAGGCGCCGATCGAGCTGGCGTCCTGGTTGACGCCCCAGAAGTCGTGGGTGTTCTGCCCGGGAGCCTCGCGGCTGTAGCCGGTGCCGACCGGATCGACAAAGACGAGGTCGGTCATGTCGAGCCAGCTGTCCGGATTGTCGATGATCTTTTGCGGCGGCGGCAGGAATTCGCCATCGGCTCCGGTCGTGATGATGCGCGGACCGAGCGCACCGAGATGCAGATAGGCGGAAGCCGCCCCGGGGCCGCCATTGAAGACGAAGGTAATGGGGCGTGGTGCCGTTTTTGCCGCGTCAGCCGGTGGCCGCAGCGTATAGGCGACATAAAAGATCTCCGCCGTGACGTCGGCCTTGCCTGAAAGCAGCGACAGCGTGCCGGTCTTGGCCTGATAGTCCAGCTTGCGTCCGGCAACCGTGATCGAATGGCTGGTGACCTGCGGCGGCGGCAGCAGCGACAGCACACCGCCGGTCGGCGCCGGCCTCTCCGGCGTTTCAGCCAGGACAGGCTGTGCGAAGGCAGCAAGCATCAGCAGGATGAGAGAGATCAGTTTCAACTTGAACGGCATGACGCCTCCGCGAGAACGCTTGTCGCATAGCTATAGCCGATGCGATCGAAGTCAAAGGAAAGGCTTGTCCGGCTGAAGACGGATCGCCCGCCATCAAGCAACGAATCCGGGTCAGCGGGTTCCGTGCAAGCCTTCTCGACGCGCTATTGAGAGAGCATTGAATGAAAAAAACCGCCTGTACGGCGGGTCCGTGGCGCAACTCAGCACCATAACCAGAAATGTACCATAGCTGCCTTCACCCTGTCAAGAAAAAATTCCTATCAGGAGAGACCGTTGGCACACCCGACTGCCCATCGCCAGCCTTGTTGACCCGAGTCGGTCACCAGAAAATGGGACGACGGCACTCGCACGGCTCAGACGGTCTTTGAGACCTCGTCCGTCAATGTCCATTTGGGATAGTGATTGCGCGCCTGTGTCCCAACGCGATGATTATGTTTGCTTTCCGGTGTGATCGGGTCAAATCTCGGTGGGTTGACGCATGCCAGCGCCAGAAACGATCGTCGAAAGGGGCAGCGAAATGGACGCCACCGCACTGAAGGCCATGCAGGCGCCGCTGAAAGAGACCTATCGCGATGATGCTTCGCGCGCGCTCATCACGCTCAGGGCCAGAGGCAGTCTCGATGACCAGTCGATCGCCTGCAAGGTCGAGACGGGCAGGGCTCTCGCGATTGCCGGTCTGCATCCCGCAACCGGCGGCTCGGGGCTCGAGCTTTGCTCGGGCGACATGCTGCTGGAGGCACTTGTGGCCTGCGCCGGCGTGACGCTCAAGGCGGTGGCGACGGCGCTCGAATTCAAGCTCGGCGCCGCCACGGTCGAGGCCGAAGGCGACCTTGATTTTCGCGGCACGCTTGGCGTTGCCAAGGATGCGCCGGTCGGTTTTCGCGCCATCAGGCTGAATTTCAGTCTCGACACCGATGAGCCGCAGGAGCGCATCGATTCCTTGCTGAAGCTGACCGAACGCTACTGCGTGGTGTTCCAGACCATCAACCAGAAGCCGGAACTGACGGTCAGCGCACGGCGCTGACGCCGCATCGCGCCTTACTGCGCTGCCGGTTCCTCCGCGTCGCCCTCATCGGTGAAGGGTGACGCGCTCGGCACGCATTGCAGCGACCAGCCGGTCGGGGCCGGCTGCTTCTGGTATTCGGTGATGGCGGCGGTGCATTGTTCGCGCTTGTCGAACGTGCTGGGCAACACGACCATGCCGCCTTGCGGGCCGGCGATTACCAGGTACCAGACCAACGCTACGCTCGAAGCCATGGGAATTTCCTTGCTCTGCCCAGCCGGGCTTGTTGTGGGAATCTATGCGATCCTATCAACTCTGCGGAAATGACGAAAGCATGACCGCGACTCAGCTTTCCGCCGCCACATCACAGCCGCGTGATGTGGCGGGGCGGGCGAGGTCTGGTCAATTCGTTGCGAAACAATAGAACAGGCCGTCGCCGCCGGTGCCTTTCAGCGCCTCCTGGCCGCAGCCGCCGCGCGAACCATGCGAAGAGTTCCAGGATTTGGCGGCAGCTGAATCGTCGAGCCCGGTGCGGTCGTGATGGCCCATCATGGCTGCCCCTTCCGTGCCGCTCATCGTCCAGTCACCGCAGGTCTGGTCGGCGATCCTGGTGCCGTCGGGTTTCGAGCCGGTCAGCATATCGTGGCGGTTCGGCGTGTCGCCGCGGCCGTTCACCATCTCGCCTTTTTCGTTGAGCGCCGTCTGCTTGGTGATGCCGTTGGCATCGCCGTGCAGCGAGGCGACGTCGTCGGCTATCTTGACGCCCTTGGCATTCACCCACGGTCCCTTGCCGATGCGGTCGCGCGCATCCTCGGTGCTGGTCGACAGATATGCGGCCCAGGTCTTGCCGGTGACGCCGGCTGCTTCCGCCAGCGAGGCGCAATGCGCGTCGGCGCCCTTAAGGCCGCCGAGGTCGGCCCCCTTGCCCGAGCCGACGCTGGTGACGAAGAAACTCATCTTGGCATCTTGTGACAAGGCTGTGCCGGCGGCCAAGGCGGAGATAGTGGCGGTGGCGGCGATGAGAATAAGTCTGCGCATGTCGGTCCTCCGGGTTTGAGCTTCGAATGTACATTCGAGGAACGCCGCCCGGAGCCGAATTCTTCCGACAAAAAAGATGCGGCTATTCCGGCTGTCGGTAGGCGACGAAACGGTTGTGCTTGGCCTGGAAGATCAGTCCTGTCTCTTTCAGGTCGGGGCTTGCCAGCGGCACGATGCGTTTGGCGATCTCGGAAGGATGCGGCAGCGTTTCCGGGTCCTCGCCGGGCACGGCTTGCGCGCGCATCACGGTACGGGTGGCGCCGGGGTCGGCGGCATTGACGCGCAACGGCAGGCTCTGCGTCTCATGTGCCCAGGAGCGCATCATCGTCTCGACCGCCGCCTTGGAAGCCGCGTAGGGCGCCCAGAAGGCGCGCGCCGAGTGAGCAGCGTTGGACGACAGGATGATGGCCCGGCCGGCGTCGGAGAGCCGCAGCAGTGGGTCGACCGAGCGGATCAGCCGCCAGGTCGAGGTGACGTTGATGGTCATCACCTTCTCGAAGGTTTTCGCCTCGACATGGCCGATCGGCGAGATCACGCCGAGCACGCCCGCATTGGCGACGAGAATGTCGAGCTTGCCCCACCGCTCATGGATGGCGCCGCCCAGGCGGTCGATGCCGACCATGTCGGCAAGGTCGAGCGGCACCAGCGTCGCTTCGCCCTTGCCGGTTTTGGCGCGCTCGGCCTTGATCTGGTCGTCGAGTTCTTCCAGCCCGCCCACGGTGCGCGCCACGGCAATGACGTGGGCGCCGGCGGCAGCCAGTTCCCTGGCGATGAAGTAACCGATGCCGCGCGAGGCGCCGGTGACGACCGCAACGCGGCCGGAAAGGTCGAAGGTCATGCGATAGATTCCGGAAATATGGCTATGGCAACTGGCAGTGCGGCAATCCTATGCGCCGCTCGTCGCCAGCAGCGACAGCGTGCGCACATTGTCGTGGCCTTCGAAGTCGAGCAGGCGGGTCGGATACTGGCCGGTGAAGCAGGCGTCGCAGAATTGCGGCTGCTCGTTGTCGCGGTTGGCCTCGCCGACGGCGCGATAGAGTCCGTCGATCGACAGGAAGCCGAGCGAATCGACGCGGATGAATTCGGCCATCTCCTCGATCGACATACGTGATGCCAAAAGCTTCGATTTTTCCGGCGTATCGACGCCGTAGAAGCAGGAGGCGCTGGTCGGCGGCGAGGCGATGCGCATATGCACTTCCTTGGCGCCGGCGTCTCGCACCATCTGCACGATCTTCTGGCTGGTCGTGCCGCGCACGATGGAATCGTCGACCAGCACGACGCGCTTGCCCTCGATCATGCGGCGGTTGGCGTTGTGCTTCAGCTTGACGCCCATGTGGCGGATCGAATCGCCGGGCTGGATGAAGGTGCGGCCGACATAGTGGTTGCGGATGATGCCGAGCTCGAAGGGGATGCCCGCGGCTTGCGAAAAGCCGATTGCCGCCGGCGTGCCGGAATCCGGCACCGGCACGACGATGTCGGCCTCCACGGGATTTTCCTGCGCGAGTTCCGCGCCGATGCGCTTGCGCACCTCGTAGACGTTGCGGCCTTCGACCGAAGAGTCCGGGCGTGCGAAATAGACATATTCGAAGATGCAGAAGCGGGTTTTCTGCGGCTCGAACGGGAACAGGCTCTCGATGCCCTTGGAGGTAACGACGACCATCTCGCCGGGCTTCAGGTCGCGCACGAAACGCGCGCCGATGATGTCGAGCGCGCAGGTTTCGGAGGCCAGGATCCAGGCACCGTCGAGGTCGCCCAGCACCAGCGGGCGGATGCCGAGCGGGTCACGGCAACCGATCATCTTCTTGGCCGTCATCGCCACCAGCGAAAAGGCGCCCTCGACCTGGCGCACCGCATCGATGAAGCGCGAGTTGAGATCGCGCTCCTTGCTGGTGGCGACGAGGTGCAGAAGCGTCTCGGTGTCGGAGGTCGAGGAGAAGATCGCGCCTTGCTTCTGCAGCGCGCGCTGGACGGTCATGGCGTTGGTCAGATTGCCGTTATGGGCCACGGCAAAACCGCCATCGGCCAGTTCGGCGAAGAAGGGCTGGATGTTGCGCATGCCGGCGCCGCCGGTCGTGGCGTAGCGCGTGTGGCCGATGGCGCGATTGCCTTGCAGGCTGTCGATGACGCGTTGCTTGGTGAAGGTGTCGCCGATCAGGCCGACATGGCGTTCGACATGGAACTGGGTGCCGTCGTAGGAGACGATGCCGGCCGCTTCCTGGCCGCGATGCTGCAGCGCGTGCAGGCCGAGCGTGACGATGGCCGCCGCGTCCTGCCGGCCGAAAATGCCGAACACGCCGCATTCGTCGTGGAAGTGATCGTCAGCTTCCGCGGAAAGCACGTGGTCTGCGTCTGCCATGGGGCTCAAGCTCCGCTAAAATCGCCATATAAGGCGACAGCGCCGTAAAAGCAACGCGCCCGGCGATGGTTCACGATCACCGCCAGTCTCGGGCGCCTGTTCTGCGGCGCCCGATCACTCATCAATTCGCCGGCGCCGCCGGGGCCGGATTGGCCGGTGCGTTGTCCGCGGGAGGCGTTCCGGCATCGCTGTCGTCAGGAGCCGGCGCATTGGCATCGTCCCCTCCCGCCGGGGCATCCGTCGCCGGTGCATCCGGTGCGGCGGGCGTTTCGGCAGCCGGCTGATTCGGGTTGAGCTTCTTGAGGATGGCGTTCTCCGGATCCTCGGGCAGCAGGCTTTCGAGCTTGGCGCCGATCTGCTCCAGCAGCGGCCGCGACTTGGCCTCCGTGACCCAGGCCGGTGCCTTGGCGCCGGCCAGCCAATTGAAGAACAGCAGGGCCACGGCGACCACCAGAATGCCGCGGGCGGCGCCATAGAGGAAGCCGAGCGTGCGGTCGAGCGCGCCGATGCGGGAATCGATGATCCAGTCGGCGAGCTTCATGGTGATGACGCTGACGACGATCAAAGCAATGATGAAGACGACGCCGGCGGAGGCCGCCATGGCGATCTTTTCATTGTCGATGTAGGGCTTCAGATAGGGCAGCACGGGCTTGTAGAAAAAGAATGCCGCCGCGGCCGCCGCCGCCCAGGACACGATGGACAGGACCTCGCGTGAAAAGCCGCGAACCATGGCGAGCATCGCCGAGACCAGGGTGAAGCCGACGAGAATTCCGTCAAGCAGCGTTATCGGCATCTTTGTCGCCCCACTCCCTGTCGCTCACCACCAGGTGAGCCCGTCATTCTTCGTCGTTGGCGCGGCTGCGCCGTGAGCCGGCTATGCGCGCCACGAGGTCGGCGAGCTCGGTAGGCTGGAAAGCGCCGGCCCCGATTCCTCCGGCAAGTTCCTCGCTGCCCAAGGGCAGAACCGCGCTTGCGAAACCCAGCTTTTCGGCCTCCTTGAGACGCTGCTGCGCATGCGCAACCGGCCTCACAGCGCCAGAAAGGCTGATTTCGCCGAAATAGACGCAATCGGCGGGAAGGGCAAGACCGGTGAGCGAGGAAACCAGTGCGGCCGCCACCGCCACATCGGCCGCGGGCTCGGAAATGCGGTAGCCGCCGGCTACGTTCAGATAGACGTCCTGTTGGCCGAAGCGCACGCCGCAATGCGCCTCGAGCACCGCCAGGATCATCGACAGCCGGGCGCCGTCCCAGCCAACGACGGCGCGGCGCGGCGTGCCGAGCGAGGAGGGCGCGACCAGCGCCTGGATTTCGACCAGCACCGGCCTTGTGCCTTCCATGCCGGCGAAAACCGCTGCTCCCGGCGATTTCGCGTGGCGCTCGCCGAGGAACAGCTCGGACGGATTGGCAACCTCGCGCAGCCCCTTGTCCGACATTTCGAAGACGCCGATCTCGTCGGTCGGCCCGAAACGGTTCTTGACGGTGCGCAGGATACGGTAGTGATGGCCGCCTTCGCCCTCGAAATAGAGCACGGCGTCGACCATGTGCTCGACGACGCGCGGGCCGGCGATCTGGCCTTCCTTGGTGACATGGCCGACGAGCACGATCGCAGCACCCGTGGATTTCGCATAGCGGATCATCGCCTGGGCGGCCGCACGCACCTGGGTGACGGTGCCGGGCGCCGAATCGGCGAGGTCGGTCCACAGCGTCTGGATCGAATCGAGGATCACCAGGTCCGGCCGCTTGCCGTCCGCGATCGTGGCAAGGATATCCTCGACATTGGTCTCGGCCGCAAGCTCGACCGGTGTGGAAGCGACGCCGAGGCGCTGCGCGCGCAGCCTGATCTGGGCGACCGCCTCCTCACCCGAGACATAGACGATGCGGTGGCCCCTCGAGGCAAGGGCAGCAGCAGCCTGGGTGAGCAGCGTCGACTTGCCGATACCGGGATCGCCGCCGACCAGCAGCGCCGAGCCGCGCACGAAGCCGCCGCCCGTGGCGCGGTCGAGCTCACCGATGCCCGACACGATGCGCGGCGCGTCCTCGATATCGCCGGAAAGCGTGGTCAGCACCACCGCGCGGCCCTTGCGGGCGTTGCGCGTATTGGCCGGCCCGGAACCGATGCCGCCGGACGTACCTTCCTCGACCAGCGTGTTCCATTCGCCGCAGGCGTCGCATTTGCCGGCCCAGCGCTGATGCACCGATCCGCAGTTCTGGCAGATGAACTGGACGCGGGATTTAGCCATTAGCGAGGCCTGCTTCGGGATCGCCGATGCTGGATAGGTGGGCGGGACAGAGGGGGTGTGACGGAGCGTGACGGTGAGTCAAAAAAGCTACTCAAACCTTTCCGCGATATGATGTTCCTCCGCCAGATCCGAGAAGCGGGTAAATTCGCCGTGGAAGGCTAGCGTGACCGTGCCCGTCGGTCCGTGACGCTGCTTGGCCACGATCACCTCGGCCTTGCCGCGCATCTCGTTCATCTCGTTTTCCCACTTGATGTACTCGTCGGTGCCGAGCTTCGGCTCGCGGTTCTTGAGGTAGTATTCCTCGCGGTAGACGAAGATCACGACGTCGGCGTCCTGCTCGATCGAGCCGGATTCGCGCAAGTCCGAGAGCTGCGGGCGCTTGTCGTCGCGGCTTTCAACTTGTCGCGAGAGCTGCGACAGCGCGATGATCGGCACCGCGAGCTCCTTGGCCAGTGCCTTGAGACCGGTGGTGATCTCGGTGATTTCCTGCACGCGGTTCTGCGAGGCCCTGGCGCTGGAGCCCTGCATCAGCTGGATATAGTCGATGACGATGAGGTCGAGGCCGCGCTGGCGCTTCAGGCGCCGGGCGCGGGCCGAGAGCTGGGCGATCGAGATGCCGCCGGTCTGGTCGATGAACAGCGGGATCTTCTGCATGGTCTGCGAACAGGCGACCAGTTTTTCGAAGTCCATTTCGGTGATCTCGCCGCGGCGGATCTTCGAGGAGGAGATTTCCGTCTGTTCGGAGATGATACGGGTCGCGAGCTGTTCCGACGACATTTCGAGCGAGAAGAAGCCGACGACACCGCCATTCGCCGCCTTGAACGACCCGTCGGCCTGCTGCGCCGGCACATAGGCCTCGGCGACGTTGAAAGCGATGTTGGTGGCGAGCGACGTCTTGCCCATGCCCGGACGGCCGGCAAGGACGATCAGATCGGACGATTGCAGGCCGCCCATGCGGCGGTCGAGGTCGCGCATGCCGGTGGCCAGCCCCGACAGGTGGCCGTCGCGCATGTAGGCGGCGTTGGCCATGTCGACCGCGGTCTTGACCGCGTCGGTGAAGCTCTCGAAGCCGCCGTCATAGCGTCCGGTTTCGGCCAGCTCGAACAGGCGCCGTTCGGCATCCTCGATCTGCTCGGACGGCGACATGTCGACCGGCGCGTCATAGGCGATGTTGACCATGTCCTCGCCGACGGTGATCAGGGCGCGACGCGTCGCAAGGTCATAGATGGCGCGACCGTAATCTGCGGCGTTGACGACCGTGACGGCTTCGACCGCCAGGCGCACGACATATTGTGCTACCGTCATGTCGCCGACCTTCTCGTCGGCCGGCAGGAAGGTCTTCAGCGTGATCGGCGTTGCCACCTTGCCCATGCGAATGAGCTCTGCCGCGATCTCGAAGATCTTGCGATGCAGGGGTTCGTAAAAGTGGCTGGCCTTCAGGAAGTCGGAGACGCGATAGAAGGCATCGTTGTTGACCAGGATCGCGCCGAGCAGCGCCTGTTCCGCCTCGATGTTGTTCGGCGCCTCGCGATAGAGCGGTTGCTCCGCCACGCCGAATTTCCGCGCTGCCTCTGCCATGATGTCCCCGATTTCGATCCCGGTCTCTCGATATCAGAATCGGAAAATTGAGTGCTGACTTATCTGCAACAGTTATCACCCAAGCAGATTTGATGCCCACTGTTCACAGAAACAAAAAACCGTCCACAGGACAGTATTCCCGTGCCCTGATTCCGATTGACTCGACAAGGTGCTGATTCTACGCGACGGTTTGGAACAAAGCAAGAACGATCGTCACCCGAATCCCTACGCTGTATCGAGCACATCGCCCCAGTCCGACCGCCGTGCCGCCTTGAACAGTTCACCGTCACGCTTGCTGAAAAGCGTCTCTCCGGCACTGCCGTCCGGCCGGCAAAGCTTGAGCGCCGCCTTGCCCGAGCCGGTTTTCGGTGGCGCGATCACCCGCGCCGCGCGGACTGGCGCCGGCTGCCTCGAAGCCGCGACATAGATGAACTTCTCGTCCTCCCATGGCACTTCGGCGTCCTTGGCCAGCCGGTGCAGGCGCGAGCGGGCGACGCGCCGCGAAAAGTGGCACCAGTCGGGCGGGATGAGCGGGCAGGGGGCTTCGTGCGGGCAAGGTGCCAGCACATGCGCGCCCGCTTCTATCAGTTGCCGGCGAACCGCGAGAACACGCTGCCAGCCCGCCGGCGTGCCCGGCTCCACGATCAGCAGCGTGTCTGTCGTGAGCTGCCACAGCCGATCGACTATTTTGGGCAGGGATGCCGGTGCGATCTCATCCAGCACATAGGCGCAGGTGACGAGATCCGCCGGCTGCGAACCGTCAAGGTCGATGGTCACATCGCCGGCCTGCCAGGCGATCCGGGCAGCGATTGCATCGGCGGCAAGCGCCTCGCCGACCTTGCGCACCGCAGCACTGGCCTCCAGCAAAACCGCATGCTGAAGATCGGGCCACAGGTCCGCCGTGGCCCAAAGCACGGTGCCCGGGCCGGCGCCGACATCGAGCAGGGTTTTCGGCGCGAATTCCGGCTGGGCTTCGTTCACCGCGTCGAGGCTGGCGCGGACGGCGGCATAGGTCGCCGGCAGCCGCGTCGCCAGATAAGCCTTGACCGCCATATCCTGCGCCATATGCAGGCGGCCGTCGCGCATCTCGGCGCGGTATCGGTCCGACAGGGTTTTCGCCGCCTGCCTGAGCACCGGCAGCGGCACGTTTTCGAGGGCACGGTCGACGGCCTGTCGAAGCGGGGCGGGCAGTTCCACGGCTCATGCCCCTCGTGGTGCGAGCAGGATGACAGAGGCACCCAGTATGCAGAGCGCCGCCCCCGCAAGGTCCCACCGGTCGGGACGCACGCTTTCCACCAGCCAAAGCCAGGCCAGTGACGCCGCGATGTAGATGCCGCCATAGGCGGCATAGGCGCGGCCGGCCGCGCCGGTGTCCACCAGGGCCAGAAGCCAGGCGAACACAAGCAACGAAACGAACCCTGGTAGCAGCCACAGCGGCGATTTCTCCAGCCGCCACCACGCCCACACCGAAAAACAGCCAGCGATCTCGGCGAGCGCCGCGGCTGCATAGAGGAGGTAGGTCATGAAAAAGGCCTCGCGACGATCACGAGGCCTTTTTCAGGGCACGAGCCGGGAATGGCAAGCGCCAATGCGGCAAAGCGGTCTGTTCCTATTCCGCCACCTTGCGGCGCCGGGCGGGCTTGGCGGCCTCTTCGACCGGAGCCGCTTCGCGATGGCCCATGTCGCGCATTTCGAGCGCCTTTTCACATTTGACCATATAGTCGCGCGCCATCGGCAGGGTGTCGTTCTTCCTGGCAAGCTGGATCTGGAAGATGACCAGATCCTGCCAGCGGAAGGCGGCTTCCGAGGCTGCCAGATAGAATTCCCACATGCGGCAGAAGCGTTCGTCATAGATCGCCTTGGCCTTGTCGCGGTTGGCGGCGAAGCGCTGGCCCCAATGCTTCAACGTGTCGGCATAATGGAGCCGCAGGATTTCGATGTCCGTGACGACGAGGCCTGACTTCTCGATCGCCGGCATGACTTCGGAAAGCGCGGGAATGTAGCCGCCCGGGAAGATGTATTTGCGGATGAAGGCGCTGGTCGCCCACGGCACGCCGGAGCGGCCGATCGTGTGCAGGAGCATGACGCCATCAGGCTTCAGCAACGTCGCGCTCTTGTCGAAGAAAGTGCGGTAGTGATTGACCCCGACATGTTCGAACATGCCGACCGAAACGATGCGGTCGAAGCGTTCGTTGAGTTCGCGGTAATCCTTCAGCTCGAAGTGAACGTGGTTTTCCAGGCCCTGGGCATGCGCCCGGTCGGTGGCGACGCCGTGCTGCTCGGTCGACAGTGTCACGCCCTGTACGTCGACGTCGAAGGCCTTGGCAAGGTAGAGGCCTAGCCCGCCCCAGCCGGAGCCGATGTCGAGCACCGTCTGCCCGGCCTTCAGCCTGAGCTTGGCGGCAATGTGGCGCTTCTTGGCTGCCTGCGCCTCGTCCAGCGTCATGTCGGGCTGCTCGAAATAGGCGCAGGAATACTGCATGTCCTCATCGAGGAAGAGCCGGTAAAGGTCGCCCGACAGATCATAGTGGCGCTGCACGTTGCGGCGCGAACGCGACGCGGTGTTGATCTGCTGCAGGCGGCGGAAAGCGTGGCGCAGGCCTTCGATGGCTTTCGACCACGTCGCGTCGATGCCGCCGCTGCCCATGTTCTGGAAAGCGATGCGCATCAGGCCAAGAACGCCGCCCTCGAGGATGTCGAGTTCGCCATCCATGTAGGCTTCCGGCACGGCCAGCATCGGATCGAAGGTAATGGCGCGCTCGGCGTGCCTGGTCTTGATGTGCAGGTGCACCGGCTCGCCGCTGCCGTCACCGAACACGAATGTCGTGCCCTGTGGGCCGGTCACCTTGAGATTGCCTGTGCGCACCAGGCGGTCGAGAACGCGTTTCAACAGAATATTCATGACCCAAATGTCCCCTCTCGGTCAGACAGGCTGTCCTACTCTGCATCAATATATAGGGTTTCGAAAAGTTCCTTTTGGCACAAAAATGCCCAGGTGGTGAACCCGGGCATTGGTCCAGTCTGGCTTGAACTGCCAGTCTGATCGGAGCTGCCAGTCTGATCGGAGCTGATTGGCCGAAGCCGAATGCGGCGCGCCGGCAGGCGCGCCGCGCCGATGTCAGGCGTTCTCTTCGCCGCCCTCGAACTCGGCGTTCGGGTCGAAGAAGTTCTCCGGCCGGGCATTGTCGTTGATGTCCTCGCCATAGATGGCCTCGGCGGTGGTCAGCGTCTCGCCCTTGGCCTGCCGCTCGGCTTCGTCGGCCGTGCGGGCGATGTTGAGCGTGATCGTGACCTCGACTTCCGGATGCAGCGCGATCGCCACATTGGTCACGCCGATGGTCTTGATCGGCTGGTTGAGCTGGATCTGGTTGCGGTTGACCGAAAAGCCCTCTGCCGTCAGCAGGTCGGCGATATCGCGCGTCGACACCGAGCCGTAGAGCTGGCCGGTCTCGCCGGCCGAGCGAACGGCGATGAAGCTCTTGCCGTCGAGCTGTTCGGCGACCTGCGAGGCTTCGGACTTCCGCTCGAGGTTGCGGGCTTCGAGCTGCGCGCGCTGGCCTTCGAACTTCTTCTTGTTGGCTTCGTTGGCGCGCAGCGCCTTGCCCTGCGGCAACAGGAAATTGCGGGCAAAGCCGTCCTTGACCTTGACGGTGTCGCCCATTTGGCCGAGGCGGGAAACGCGTTCGAGAAGAATGACTTCCATGGTTTTGTTCCTTTTGGTTAGGGCGCCAATCACGGGATCGGTGCGAAATTCTTTGGAACAGGTCAGGAAGCAAAAGGGCGTTGCCGCCGGTGTCGCTGTCCTGCCTGTCGCGGCAGTTAGAGGCTTTTGGCCTCAACTCGGGATTTGATGCGCAACCCAGCGGCGCCCGTCGCCGTGGAAGAGAAGCGGGGGGCGGAGCCGCCCGCGCCAAGGATTAGCGAACCACGTAGGGCAGCAGGCCGAGGAAGCGGGCGCGCTTGATCGCCTTGGCGAGCTCGCGCTGCTTCTTCTGGCTGACGGCGGTGATGCGCGACGGCACGATCTTGCCGCGCTCGGAAATGTAGCGCTGCAGGAGGCGCACGTCCTTGTAATCGATCTTGGGCGCGTTGGCGCCCGAGAACGGGCAGGTCTTGCGGCGGCGATGGAACGGGCGCCGGGTCGGGATCTGGTTAATGTCGACCATTATTCTGCACCCCCTTCAAAGCCTTCGCGCGGACGGCGCGGACCACGATCGCCACCAGCGTCGCCGCCGAAGCTGCGTGGCGGACGATCGCCGCGATCACGGTCGCCGAACGAGCGCGGACCACGGTCGCCGCGGTCGCGGTCGCCGAAGCCGCCGCGTTCCGAGCGCTCTTCGCGCTTCTGCATCATGGCGGAGGGACCTTCCTCATGCGCATCGACCTTGATGGTCAGGAAACGCAGCACGTCCTCGGACAGGCCCATCTGGCGCTCCATTTCGTTGAGCGCTGCCGGCGGGCAGTCAAGATCCATCAGCGTGTAGTATGCCTTCCGGTTCTTGTTGACCCGGTAGGTGAGGGACTTCAGTCCCCAGTTCTCGACCCGGCCGACGGACCCGCCATTGGCGGAGATGACGCCCTTGTACTGTTCGACAAGCGCATCGACCTGCTGCTGCGAGAGGTCCTGCCGGGCAAGAAACACATGTTCGTAAAGAGCCATTATGTCTTTTCGCCTTTCTTCGTTTCTCTCCCGGTTCCCGGCGGCAAAAGCCTCTGCAACTTCTCTGACCCGCCAGGAGCGGGGAAGAAAGGAGCATGACGAGACGGTCGAGAGCGGAGACACGGGAGGCGGAAGCGCTTCTGGCTTCACGCGAAGGTTTTCGAAAACCTCCGGCCCTCCGTTCAGCCCCCAGCTGGGACCGGCAGATTGGCGGCGTCTATATAGCAATCCACGTGGAAGGCAAGAGCAGGCGGCAATCCCGGATGTCGCAGGGCCGGAAAAACCGGCATGTGCGGCAACAGGACTCCGTGGTTCCCGGAAACCAGGCCTTAACCACCATGACAGGTTGTATGGGGTTGCGGCCCCGGCATCAACCGCCGATTCATCATGTCTGGCGCAAAAAGCGGCATCCCGCTGTCAGCAACGGGCTAGGCATTTCCGGGGGTAAGGATGCTTCTCAAGAAATTCTGGCGCTCGAAAAGCGGCAACTTCGCGCTTTTGCTCGGGATCGGCTTGCCGGCCATCCTGTCGGCGGTGGCCTTCGCAGCCGATGTCTCCACCATCATGCGGGCCAAGAGCAACCTGCAGAATGCGCTCGACGCGGCAAATCTCGCCTCCTCGCATCTCGGCGATCTGGACATCACCCGCACCGACGCCTTCAACCGCTATTTCCAGGCCAACGTAGCCGGACATGGCGAACTCACAAATGCGCGGGCCACGTTGACGGTCGACAGGGGCGTCAACTTCGTCAAGACGAAGGCCGTCGCCTCGGCTGACGTCGATTTGAACTTCGCCTTCCTGCTCGGTGAGAGCAGGCACATCGTGGTCGATGCCTCGGCGGTCGAATCGAACAATCAGCTCGAAGTCGTGCTGGTTCTGGACAACACCGGCTCGATGGCCGGCGCCAAAATTGCTGCCCTCAAGACAGCGACGGACAATCTGCTCAAATATCTGGAAGCGGCGCAATCACCGACGCGCAAGGTCCGCGTGGCGCTGGTACCCTTCGTCACGGCTGTCAATGTCAACGGCGACGGGTTCGACCCGTCCTGGATCGACATGGACGGCAAGTCATCCACCAATGGAATCAATTTCCCCGTCATCAACGACAAGCGTCCCAATCATATGGCGCTGTTCAGGCAGTTGATGAAAGATCCGGCCTCTGCCGCCAAATTGACGGGGTGGAAGGACGGCAAGGGGGAGGATACGGGTTGGAAAGGCTGCGTCGAGGCGCGGCCTGGTGTCCTTAATATCGCCGATACGCCGCCTGATCCACGTTACCCTGACACTCTGTTCGTGCCTTATTTCGCGCCGGACAGTCCGGGAAAGGGGACGAGACCTTCCAGCGGCTATTCAAACGATGCCTATCACTACAACAATTCCTTTATCGACGACGCCCCTGATGAGGCCAAACTTGCTCGGAATGGCGGACTGAATATTCTCGGAATAGACCTGAGCGGCTTGCTTGGAAGTGCTGCCGGGCTTTTGCGGGGTGATCTTGAAACAGTCGCCAAATATGTGGCGCCGCAGAACACCGCCATTGCCACCGCGGTCACAAACGATCCAAACGCCTTGCAATTGACGGTGGGGCCAAACCGGTCCTGTCCCTCGCCAATCGTCCCCTTGACCGAAGACTTTACAAAACTTCGCAACGAGGCCGCCAAGATGCTTGCATGGGCGGGGTCCGGCACCAATGTTTCCGAGGGCCTGGCCTGGGGCCAGCGGGTGTTGTCGCCGGGTGCGCCATACGCCGAGGGTACGCCTTGGAAGACGCCTGGGGTGAGCAAGATCGTCATGTTGCTCACCGACGGCGAGAATGTCGTCTACGGCGCCAGCAACGAGACGACCAAGTCAGACTATACGTCCTATGGTTTTCTCGCGGGCTCAACCTATGGCGCTGCCGGTCGGCTTGGATCGGACAATCAGACCACCGCCGCGCGCAATGTCGACGGATGGACCAAAAGCGTCTGCACGCAGTTGAAGAAGCAGGGCGCCGAAATCTACACGATGGTGCTGCAATCCGATACCGCCGCCAACCGCACGCTTTACAGCGCCTGCGCCTCGGATCCCAGCGACTACTACGCCGTCAACGATCCAAACAAATTGCCGAACGTGTTCCAGCAGATCGCCAACAAATTCTCGAAATTGCAACTGACGAATTGAACGCTCGACCCCGCTGGGCGGCATCCTGGAAGGATGCCGCGAATTTCAGCTCATATGGGCGACGACCTTGTCCACCGTTTCGGGGAAGAAGTCGGGCGCCGCGTGGCGTTTGCCGAACATCATGTCGTATTGCAGCAGCCGGAAGTCGCGGATCGCCGGGTCGATCTGCTTTTGCCGCGCCCAATCGGGCGTGGCTTCTCCCGCCGGCGTCAGCAGCAGATTGCGGTCGACCACGCGGTAGCGTTCGCGCATCTCGCCCAGGAAGCCGGTATAGTAGGGGTGGGTGATGCCGGCCGTTTTCAGGATGTGATAGGGCAGGAAGGCGGGGCTGACGGCGCCCATGTCCTTGGCAGGGCCTGTGCGGTTCGACCAGATGACCAGTGGCGTCTGATGATGCTCCAGCGCCGCCTCGGCGGAAGCCTCCTTGCGCGGCGCGACATTGTCCTTCATGAACCCGGTCTCTACATAGACCGGCCCAAGCGGCGGCAGATGGTCGCCGAAGAAGGCGATGACGGTGGGGCGAGAGCGTTTCTTTGCCCATTCGATCAGGCGTTCGAGACCGCGGTCCGCGTCGGCCGAGCCCTCGGTGTAACTCAGCAGCGATTCACGCGCCCATTGGCTGATCGGCGCCTGCACGGTGTGGGTCGGGTTGTAGTAGCGGTTCGGCTCGTAAGGGCCGTGGTTCTGCAGGCTGACGGCAAAGAAGAACACCGGGGCATCGCTGGCATCGGCCTCGCTGATGATCTCGTCCGTCATCGCCGCGTCGGATGCCAGCGGCCCGCGCTTTTGCATCGGCGGCAACGTCTCTTCCGATCTGAAGTCGTCGAAGCCGAAATCGGCATAGACCGCGCCGCGGTTCCAGAACCAGTTGGTGCCCGGATGGATGGCGCGCGCCCTGTAGCCCTCCCTCTTCAGGAAGGTCGCCAGCGACGGCGTCGGCGTGCGCACATATTGCTGGTAGGGGATGCTGCCGGCCGGCAGGAAGGCGTTGGAGAAGCCGGTCAGTGCCTCGAACTCGATATTGGCGGTCATGCCGCCGAATTCGGGTGAGAACATGGAGCCCGAACGCAGCGCCCGCACGTTGGGGATCGGATCGGGCGTGATGGTGACCCCGGGCAGCTTGGTCGGATCCCAGAAGGATTCGCTCATGACGACGATGATGTCGGGCTTTTCCTGGGGCACCGAGGCGGTCACCTGCGGCCTGTCGATGGCCGCGATCGCCTTTTCCGAATAGCCTGGCGGCGCCGAGACATGCGCCATCGGCACGTTCAGCGCGAAGGCGAGCGCAAAGCCGTTGGAGGCGTAATTTTCCTTCTGGTCCCACATAATCGGGATGATCTGCAGCCGGTCCCGGGTCCAGGAGAAGGTGGCATAGTCCATGATCGAGACGAAGAAGGCGAGCAGCGGCACGGCCAGCGTCAGCCGGGCGAGACGGCCCTTGCGGCTGAGTATGGGCACTTTTCGACGCCAGACCCGCCAGCCATAGATGAGCAGCGACAGGCCGGCGACGATGCCGACAATCATGGCAAGGGCAGTCATCGGACGGTCACGCACCAGAAGCGGCAGCAGCGCCACGATCTGGCGGGAGTAGAGGAAATCGGTCGGGTAGAGGGGATCGCCGAGATAATGCGATTTCTGGTGACCGATGAAAGCCAGCGAGAGCGTCAGCGGCGCGACGATCATCAGGCTTTGATAGCTGCGGCCGAAAACGGCATCGAGGCCGACCAGAACCAGTGCGAACACCACGATCGTGGTCCAGCCCGGCTTGAGCGGCTGCAGGAAGAAGGAAACCGTGCCGGCGAAGTCGCCGCGCACGATCAATTCGATGGCGAACACCAGGACGGCCGCGATCAGCAGGCTGGTCAGCCCATAGCGTATGGTCGGCCACTTCCGTCCCGGCAGGTAGCCGGTGGAAGGATCGTCTTCCAGAAACTGTGGCGCGGCTTTGCCTGCGCCTTTCGAAATCCTAGCCACTTTAACTTCCCCACCCAGCGACAGACCCGTCACTCGATTGTCATGGAATTGTCACGCAAAGCTAGCGCCTGTGGCGGAAATAAGAAGAGCCAGCAAACGATTCGTGAGCGGTTTTCATCAGGAGTGATCGCCAAAAAGCCTTTTGGAACAGGCACTCGGCCGGCAAAGCTGCCAAGGGGCCGGGTCGAACCGGGCTTGACTTGGCAGGCCGCGTTGCGTCACAGGCAGGAAAATTCGTGTATCAGGCAAGCAGAACCGAGCTTTGGGAGCCCACACATGGCCGTTGCATTCACCTTTCCGGGACAAGGCAGCCAGGCTGTCGGCATGGGCAAGGACCTCGCCGATGCCTTCCCCGAGGCGCGTAGGGTTTTTAGCGAAGTCGACGACGCGCTCGGCGAAAACCTGTCGAAGCTGATCTGGGAAGGGCCGGAAGAGACGCTGACGCTCACCGCCAACGCGCAGCCGGCGCTGATGGCCGTATCGCTGGCCGCGATCAGGGCCTTGGAAGCGCGCGGCTTCTCGCTGAAGGACAAGATTACCTACGTCGCTGGCCATTCGCTGGGCGAATATTCGGCGCTTGCCGCCGCCGGCTTCGTCTCGGTTGCCGATGCCGCCAGGCTGCTGCGCATCCGCGGCAATGCCATGCAAGCGGCGGTGCCCGCCGGCGAAGGCGCCATGGCGGCGATCATCGGACTGGAGCAGGCCGATGTCGAAGCCGCCTGCGCCGAGGCTGCCAAAGGATCGGTCTGCCAGATCGCCAACGACAATGGCGGTGGCCAGCTGGTGATTTCCGGCGCCAAGGCAGCGGTCGAACTGGCTGCCAAACTGTGCACGGAAAAAGGCGCCAAGCGAGCGCTGATGCTGCAGGTCTCCGCGCCCTTCCATTCGGCGCTGATGGCGCCCGCCGCCGAGATCATGCGCGAGGCGCTGGCCGGGGTAACCAAGAACGCGCCTGTCGTGCCGCTCGTCTCCAATGTCACGGTCACTCCGACCAGCGATCCCGAAATCATTGCGCGCCGTCTGTTCGAACAGGTGATCGGCCGCGTGCGCTGGCGCGAGACGGTGGAGTGGTTCGGCGCGAACGGCGTCACCACGCTCTATGAAGTCGGCGCGGGAAAAGTGCTTTCAGGGCTGGCCCGGCGCATCAACCGCGAAATCGCCACGGCATCGGTCGGTTCCGCGGCCGAGGTCGAAACCGCACTGGCGGCGCTCGGGTGAGGCGCCGCGTGTGAATTTGATGGCGCGGCTTGTATCGCTGAAGATATTCCGTTGGTGATGGCAATCGGATACCCGCGAGACGTATACAGATAAGGTTGCTCGCTGAGCTTCCGAAACCAAAGAGGAAAACACATGTTCGAACTGACCGGCCGCAAGGCACTTGTCACCGGCGCGTCGGGAGGCATCGGCGAGGCGATCGCCAGGGTGCTGCATGCGCAAGGCGCCATCGTCGGCCTGCACGGCACGCGCGTCGAGAGACTGGAGGCGCTGGCCGCCGACCTGGGCGACCGGGTGAAGCTGTTTCCGGCCGACCTGTCGAACCGCGATGAGGTCAAGGCGCTCGGCCAGAAAGCGGAGGCCGATCTCGAGGGCGTCGACATCCTGGTCAACAATGCCGGCATCACCAAGGACGGGCTGTTCGTGCGGATGTCGGACGCCGACTGGGACAGCGTGCTCGAAGTCAATCTGACGGCCGTGTTCAGGCTGACGCGTGAGCTGACCCATCCGATGATGCGCCGTCGCCACGGCCGCATCATCAACATTACCTCGGTGGTCGGCGTCACCGGCAATCCCGGCCAGACCAACTACTGCGCCTCCAAGGCCGGCATGATCGGCTTTTCCAAATCGCTGGCGCAGGAGATCGCCACTCGCAGCATAACCGTCAACTGTGTCGCCCCGGGCTTCATCGAATCGGCGATGACCGACAAGCTCAACGACAAGCAGAAGGAGGCGATCATGGCCGCTATCCCGACGCGCCGCATGGGCACCAGCGCCGAAGTGGCGTCCGCCGTCGCTTATCTTGCCTCCAACGAGGCCGGCTACGTCACCGGCCAAACCATCCATGTGAACGGCGGCATGGCGATGATCTGATCGGGTCGGCCAAAGCATGCATTTCGGGCCGAGCCCGGGCATTCGCGGTGGCTTTGGGACGGCGACAGGCAACGCCTGGGCGGGCTGTGAAAAGCGACCATTTCGGCTTGGACGCCCACGATTTTTCGTGTAATGCGGCCCGCAACCCGGCGGTTCGGGCAAAAACCGGTCTGCGGCCATTGCGTTTCCGGCGGGACCATCTTTCAGCTTGATTAGCGGCATTCCGCCCGCTAACGAAGACAGACAACCAAAAGACGAGGATGCCCCAAATGAGTGACACCGCAGAGCGCGTCAAGAAGATTGTCATCGAGCACCTGGGCGTCGATGCCGACAAGGTGACGGAGCAGGCGAGCTTCATCGATGATCTGGGCGCCGACAGTCTCGACACGGTCGAACTCGTCATGGCGTTTGAAGAAGAATTCGGCGTCGAGATCCCCGATGACGCGGCTGAAACCATCCTGACGGTGGGCGATGCCGTGAAGTACATCGACAAGGCTTCGGCCTGACGCTTTCCGCAGTCATCACCGGGGAGGACCTGCGATGAGGCGTGTCGTCGTCACGGGCCTTGGGTTGCTGTCGCCGTTCGGCATGGGCTTCGAGCACAGCTGGAAGGAACTTCTGACCGGCCGCAGCGCCGCCAAGCGCATCACCGAGTTCGAGGTGGAGGATCTTGCCTGCAAGATCGCCCATGTCGTTCCGCGTGGTGACGGCAGCAACGCCACCTTCAATCCCGAGGCGGTGCTCGAGCCGAAGGAACTGCGCAAGATCGGCGACTTCATCCTGTACGGGATCGCAGCCGCCGACGAGGCGCTGAAGGATTCCGGCTGGCAGCCGAAGACCCATGCCGAGCAGTGCGCCACCGGTGTCCTGATCGGTTCGGGCATTGGCGGCATCGAAGGCATCGCCGAGAACGCGATGATCCTGAAGGAGCGCGGCCCGCGCCGCATCAGCCCCTTCTTCATCCCCGGCCAGATCATCAATCTCGTCTCCGGCCAGGTTTCGATCCGGCATGGGCTGAAAGGTCCCAACCATGCCGTCGTCACCGCTTGCTCGACCGGCGCGCATGCGATTGGCGATGCTGCCCGGCTGATCATCTGGGGCGATGCCGACGTCATGGTCGCCGGCGGCGCGGAAGCGCCGGTGACGCGACTGTCGATCGCTGGCTTCGCTGCCTGCCGTGCGCTGTCGACCGAGCGCAACGACGCGCCGCAAACGGCTTCGCGGCCCTATGACCGCGATCGCGACGGCTTCGTCATGGGCGAGGGCGCCGGCGTCGTCGTGCTTGAGGAACTCGAGCATGCCAAGGCGCGCGGCGCGAAGATCTATGCGGAAGTGACCGGCTACGGCCTGACCGGCGACGCCTATCACATCACCGCACCGGCTGAAGATGGCGACGGCGCATTCCGTTGCATGACGGCGGCGTTGAACCGGGCAAAGCTGACGCCCGCCGATGTCGATTACATCAACGCGCACGGCACTTCGACCATGGCCGACACGATCGAGCTCGGCGCGGTCGAGCGGCTGGTCGGCAATGCCGCATCGAAGATTTCGATGTCGTCGACCAAGTCGTCGATCGGCCATCTCCTCGGCGCGGCAGGGGCTGCCGAAGCGATCTTCTCGATCCTCGCCATCCGCGACAACATCGCGCCGGCGACCATCAACCTTGACAATCCGGAGCGTGAGACCGCGATCGACCTGGTGCCGAACAAGCCGCGTGCCCGCCAGATCGACGTGGCGTTGTCCAATTCCTTCGGCTTCGGCGGCACCAACGCTTCACTGGTCTTCCAGCGCTACAATGGCTGACCGTCCGCCTGCCGGACGGCGCTTCGGCGTGTCGTCAATTTTGCCATATTCGCCCCTACTCTGCCGCAGGGGATTCGTTGAGAGATCAAACGGTAGGGCGAAATGAACACAAATCCGGCCGGAAACGGAGAGTTCGGGCAAGGGCAGGCGACATCGGGACCGATCGTACCGAAGACAGCCGCCGAAGCCTTGCGGCCGGAGGCCGGCACGCCGCCGCCGAAGCGCTCGCGTGCTTCGCGCAGTCAGGTCGTCGTGTTCATGAACTTCGTCATCTCCTTGGTGATGCTGATGGTTCTGGCGGCGGGTGTCGCGCTTTACTTCGGCAAGCAGGAATTCACCGAGCCCGGCCCATCGGCCAATGGCGACACCTTCCTGGTCAAGCCCAACACCGGCGTCCAGGATATCGCCGACCAGCTCGAGCGGCGCGGCCTGATCAGCGACGCCCGCATATTCCGTCTTGGCGTACGCGCCTTCGGCAATGATTCGGCGCTGAAGGCCGGCGAATACGAGATCAAGCCCCGGGCGTCCATGCGCGACATCATGGAATTGCTGAAGAGCGGCAAGTCGGTCATGTACTCGCTGACCATTCCCGAAGGTCTGACGGTCGAGCAGGCGCTGGCGCGCATCGCAGGCGAGCCCGCCCTGAGCGGCGACATGCCGGCCACCGTGCCTCCAGAGGGCAGTCTCGCCACCGATACGCTGCGCTTCACGCGCGGCGCCACGCGCCAGCAGATGATCGACAAGCTGCTGGCCGACCAGAAGAGGCTGGTCGAGGAGGTCTGGCAGCGGCGCGCCGCCGACCTGCCGCTCGCCAGCATTGACGAGTTCGTCACGCTGGCCTCGATCGTGGAGAAGGAAACAGGCAAGGGCGATGAGCGTTCGCGCGTCGCCGCGGTCTTCTTGAACCGGCTGGCCAAGGGCATGCGCCTGCAATCCGATCCGACCATCATCTACGGTCTGTTCGGCGGCAAGGGCAAACCCGCCGACCGGCCGATCTATCAGTCGGACATCCAGAAGCCGACGCCCTACAACACCTATGTGATCAACGGCCTGCCGCCGACGCCTATCGCCAATCCCGGCCGCGCGGCGCTGGAGGCGGTAGCCAATCCATCAAAGACCGACGACCTCTATTTCGTTGCCGACGGCACTGGCGGACACGTCTTCGCCGCCACGCTTAACGAGCACAATGAAAACGTCGCGCGCTATCGAGCCCAGCAGAAGAAGCAGGTCGACGACGCGGCCAAGGCTGATGCCAAGGTGGAGGGGCAGACCGACGCGCCCATTGACGGCGACGCGGGGGCGGCCCAGTAGCGGCGCACGGTTTTTCCAGCTCGTCCACGCTGGTTGAAGGCAGGGGCGTTTGGATTTATCGGGGCGCCTCGTAAGCCGATTGGCAGGCGGGCATTCGGCTTTCTGAAGGTGCGCGAGGCCGGATCACGCAGTATCCGTAATACGCGCCAGGGGGTATGCAGGCACGATGAATTTGCAGAGCATGACCGGGTTTGCGCGTGCTGTCGCCGAACATGACGGCACCTCGATTGCCTGGGAGGTCAAATCCGTCAACGGCAAGAGCGTCGAGGTGCGGCTGCGGCTGCCGCAGGGCTTCGAGCGGCTGGAGCCGGCCATCAGGCAGACGCTTCAGAAACGTTTCGCGCGCGGCAATTTTCAGGCGACGCTGACCATCACGCGCGCCGCCGGAATGCAGTCCCAGCCCGTTGTCAACGAGGCCTTCCTCAAGGACCTGGCCGGGCTCGCCAAGCGGATCGAGGAACAATTTGGTGTTGCTCCTGCGACCGCCGATGGATTGTTGTCGCTGCGCGGCGTGCTCGATATTCCCGAGACCACCGAAACCGAGGATGTGCGCACGGCGCTCGAGAACGCCGTCATGGCGGCACTCGAGGTGGCGCTGGAGGGGCTGGAGCGGTCCCGCCAGGGTGAGGGCGCGGCACTTCGCACGCTTCTGCTGGGCCACATCGACGCCATCGAGGCGCTGACGCTGGGCGCTGAAGCGGATCCGTCGCGCGAACCGGCGGCCATCCGCGAGCGCCTCGCCGAACAGGTGCGGCTCTTGATGGATGCTTCGGCCAACCTCGATGTCGGCCGCTTGCACCAGGAAGCCGCCTTCCTCGCCACCAAGGCCGATATTCGCGAGGAGATCGACCGCTTGAAGACGCATGTGACGTCCGGTCGTGCATTGCTTTCCGGCGGCGGCGCCATCGGACGCAAGCTCGATTTTCTGGCACAGGAATTTAACCGCGAATCGAATACGCTGTGCTCAAAGTCGAACGCTGCCGCGGTCACCGCCATTGGACTGGAACTGAAGGCCGTGGTCGATCAGTTCCGTGAACAGGTCCAGAATCTGGAGTAGCCGATGGTCGCCAGGGATTTAGGGTCCCGCATTCGCCGCCGGGGCCTGATGCTCGTGCTGTCGTCGCCGTCGGGCGCGGGCAAGTCGACGATTGCGCGCAACCTTCTGGAAAGCGATTCCAGCCTCGAATTGTCGGTCTCCGTCACCACCAGGCCTCGCCGCGGCTCGGAGATCGAAGGCGTTCACTATCATTTCCGCACCATGCGCGCGTTCGAGCGGCTGCGCGATTCCGACGCCCTGCTCGAATGGGCGGAGGTGCATGGCAATTGCTACGCGACACCGCGCGAGCCGGCGGAACTTGCGCTCGCTCAAGGGCGCGACATGCTGTTCGACATCGATTGGCAAGGTGCCCAGCAGCTCAAGGAAAAGATGCGCGCCGACATTGTCTCGATCTTCATCCTGCCGCCGTCGATGAAGGAGTTGAAGGCAAGGCTGAAGCGCCGCGCCGAGGACCAGGAAGCGGTGATCGAGACGCGGCTGAAGAACGCGCGCAACGAGATCGAGCACTGGAAGGAGTATGATTTCGTCATCGTCAACGATGATCTCGATCGCGCCTTCGCCGAAGTGCGCGGCATCGTTGTCGCCGAGCGGCTGCGGCGCGATCGTCGGCCCGGCTTGTTCGATTTCGTCTCGGGACTTTTGGACGAGAAGACGAGCTAGCACTTTGCTTTGCCCACGAAGATGGGCCGGCGGACAAGCCGAAGGCCGGCAGCACCAAACGATGTGCCCGGGCAGGCGCCTGTCCTGCAAGATGCGCTTTTCGGCGCCATAAATCAGACAATTGACGAAGAGGGCAACGCCCCTAGTTTCTCCCGCACGAACGCGTGCGCGGCGCCGGTAACGGCCGGGGCGGCAGCGTTTCAGCGTACCGCCATGAGGGAGAGCAGATCTTGAAACGCTTCTGGCTGGGCGTTCTTGCCATCATCATTGTCTGCGGCGCCGGATTTTTCGCCTATGCCTGGAAGCCGGCAATCGATCCTGTCGAGCCGCCGCAACGATCGTCGTTCGACCCGGCGTTGATCGAGAAAGGCGCTGTGCTGGCCTCGGTCGGCAATTGCACCTCCTGCCACACCAGGCCCGATGAAAAGTCCTTTGCCGGCGGGCTCGCCGTGCCGACGCCGTTCGGCACCATCTATTCGACCAACATCACGCCAGATCCGCAGACCGGCATAGGCCGCTGGTCGCAGGCAGCCTTCAACCGCGCCATGCGCGAAGGCGTCGACCGCGAGGGCAGGCATCTCTACCCGGCCTTCCCATTCGATCATTTCACGCGTGTCTCCGATGAGGACAACCGCGCGCTCTACGCCTATCTGATGACGCGCCAGCCGGTGAACAACCGGCCGCCTCCGAACGAGTTGCCTTTCCCGCTCGATATGCGCCTGGTGCTGGCCGGCTGGAAGCTGCTGTTCTTCGACAGGGGCGCCTATCAAAACGATGCTTCACAAAGCGCGCAGTGGAACCGCGGCGCCTATCTGGTCGATGGGCTCGGGCATTGCGGCGCCTGCCACACGCCGCGCAATCGGTTCGGCGCGGAAGAGAAGGGTTCGCACATGGCCGGCGGCGAGGCGGAAGGCTGGACGGCATTTGCGCTCGACGGCACTTCACCGGCGCCGATACCATGGACGCATGACAGCCTGTTTGCCTATCTCAGGCAAGGCTGGCATGCCGACCACGGCGTCGCCAATGGCCCGATGGGCGAAGTGACGGGCAATCTCGGCCGGCTTCCCGATGCCGACATCGACGCCATGGCCACTTACGTCATGTCGCTCATGGGCGAACCATCCGCCGAACGGACGGCAGCCGCGCAGGCCATCCGCGGCCGCGCCGCGGCCGACCCGGCGTCCACCGCCGCCGTGGTGCCGACATCCGCCGATACGCCGGCGGCGCGTGGAGCCGTCATCTACCAGGCCGCATGCGCCACCTGCCACGACGGCGGCCGTCCGCCGCCTTTTGGCGGTATCAATTTCCATCTGTCGAGCGCGGTCAACGCGCCAGATCCGCAGAACGTCATCAACACCGTGCTGTTCGGCCTGCCGGCGGCGGGTGGACGCCCGAGCGCGATCATGCCGGGATTCGCGGCGACGCTGAAGGACGACCAGGTAAACGACTTGCTGGCCTATCTGCGCGATGCCTTTGCCGGCAAGCCGGCCTCGCAGGATGCGGCCGCCAGGATCGCCGACACCAGGAGCGGAAAATACCAGGTCAGCGTCCGGCCCTCGGACGGCATCGAGCGCGGCCCGGACAATGTAGGAGCGAAGGACAGATGATCAATCTCAATGTCAACGGCACCTCCCACGACGTCGACGTCGATCCCGCGACGCCGCTGCTTTACGTGCTGCGCAACGATTTGAAGCTGAACGGCGCCAAGTTCGGCTGCGGCCTTGGCCAATGCGGCGCCTGCACGGTGATGGTCGACGGCAAGCCCGTCTTCTCCTGCCTGACGCCAGCGATGCTGGTGGAGGGCCGCGAGGTCAAGACGGTCGAAGGTTTGGGCACGATCGAGAACCCCGGCCCGATGCAGAAAGCGTTCATCGAGGAGCAGGCGGCGCAATGCGGTTATTGCATCGCCGGCATGATGATGCGGGCGCAAGCGCTGCTCGAGGCCAAACCCGATGCCGGTGAGGCCGATATCAGGCAGGCGCTGGAACCCAACCTCTGCCGCTGTGGCACCCATATACGCATCCTGCGGGCCGTGAGCCGCGCGCGCGACCTGATGAAATCGAAATCGGCTGGCTTGGCGCCGGCTGCGGCCGCGGGGAGGGCATGATGAACGCGCCAACCTTTCCCGAGCTGACACGACGCGGCTTTCTCGCCGGAACCGGCGCGCTGGTCGTGTCCTTCACCATTCCCGTGCAGGCTCAGGAGGCGGCGCCCTCGGCACAGACGCCCGCGACGCCGGCCCCGGCCAAGAAACTGCCGGGCAGCCTTGCCGATACCCCCTCGCTCGACGCCTGGATCAGGTTGGATGCCGACGGTTCGATCACCGTCTTCACCGGCAAGGCCGAACTCGGTCAAGGCACCAGGACGTCGCTACGCCAGATCGCCGCCGAAGAACTGGAGGTCGAGCCGGCTTCCATCAAGCTCATCACCGCCGACACCGCGCTGACTCCTAACGAAGGCTATACCGCCGGCAGCCAGACGATCCAGAACAGCGGCACCGCCATACGCTACGCCTCGGCACAGGTGCGCCAGATCCTTATCGCCAAGGCCAGCGAAAAGCTCGGCGTTCCGGCCGACCAGCTCAAGGCGGCAAGCGGTAGGATCACCGGGTCGGACGGGAAGTCCGTGGGCTATGGCGAACTCGTGGTGGCGGATTTGCTGCATGTGGACGCATCGGCCGACACGGCGCTGAAATCGCCGGACAGTTATCACGCGATCGGCAAGCCGTTCGCCCGCGTCGATATTCCGGCAAAGGTGACGGGCGGCGAGGCCTATGTGCAGGACATGCGGCTTCCCGGCATGGTGCATGCCCGCGTCGTTCGCCCACCAAGCTATTCGGCCAAGCTCGTCAGCGTCGACGAGGCCGGCATCAAGACGATGCCCGGCGTGCTGGCGGTAATCCGCGACGGCGACTTCCTGGCCGTGGTGGCCAAGCAGGAATTCCAGGCGGTCCAGGCCATGCGCGCCATGGCCGCCAAGGCGAAGTGGCAGGAGCAGCCGGTCTTGCCGGACCAGGACAATATCCCCGCCTTCCTCGAACGCTCGGTCGCCGAGGTCGGCACCGTGACTTCGGTCGGCGCGGAAACGGCAGCCGGCGCAAAGACGCTGCAGGCGCAGTTCACCCGCGCCTACCAGATGCATGGGTCGATCGGCCCTTCCGCTGCCGTTGCCCTGTCGGACAAGGGCCTCATCACGGTGTGGACGCACACGCAAGGCGTCTATCCAGACCGCAAGGCGATCGCCGAGATGCTCGGCGTCGGGCCGGAAAAGGTGCGCTGCATCCACACCGAGGGATCAGGCTGCTACGGCCACAATGGTGCCGACGACGCGGCGGCCGACGCCGCGCTGATCGCGCAGGCGCTGCCCGGCACGCCGGTGCGCGTGCAGTGGATGCGCGATCAGGAGCATTTGTGGGAGCCCTATGGCCCTGGCATGCTGACGCGCGCCAGCGCAACGCTCGACGCCGGCGGCAAGATCGTCAACTGGCACTATGATCTGTGGAGCAACAGTCACGGCACGCGGCCGGGAACGGCAGGTTCGCTGATCGCCGGCCGGCTGGTGGCGAAGCATTTCCCGCCCGATCCGGCCAAGCTGCAGATCTCGCCGCTCGGCAATGGCGACCGCAACGCCATCCCGCTATACGACGTGCCGAACCAGCGGGTGAACTGGCATTTCGTCGCCGACATGCCGGTGCGCGTCTCGTCGCTGCGCGGTCTCGGCGCCTACTGCAACGTCTTCTCGATCGAAAGCTTCATGGACGAGCTGGCGCTCGCGGCCGGCGCCGACCCGGTGGAATACCGGCTGAGGCACATGAAGGACCCGCGCGCCAGGAAGGTGATCGAGGTTGCGGCTCAAAAATTCGGCTGGAGCAATGATCCTATGCCGGAGGGCCGCGGTCGGGGGTTCGCCTTCGCCAAGTACAAGAACCACGCCGCCTATCTCGCGGTCGCGCTTGAAGCGGAGGTCGATCGCGACAGCGGTGCCATCGCCATCTCGCATGTGGTCTCGGCGGTCGACTGCGGCGAAGCGGTGGCGCCGGATTCGATCGTCAACCAGACCGAAGGCGGTATCCTGCAGTCAATGAGCTGGACGCTCTACGAGGCCGTCCATTTCGACGACACCCGCATCCTGAGCGCGGATTGGTCGGCCTATCCGATCCTGCGCTTCAGCGCCGTTCCCGACAGCGTGGAAGTGCATGTCGTCGACAATCCCGGCACGCCCTATCTCGGCGTCGCGGAAGCAGCGCAGGGCCCGACCGCCGGCGCGATCGCCAACGCCTTCCGCCATGCGGCGGGAAAACGCATTTATGACCTGCCCTACACGCGCGAGCGCGTTAAAGCGGTGTTGGGCGTGTAGTTCGAAGCATGCGCTCGACAAGGACCGGATTGCTCTGCGCTTCCACGGCCGGCGGCATTACACCGCATTGGTCAGCCGCACGAACTCCTCGACATCGAGCGTCTCGGCGCGCCGGGTCGGGTCGATCCCGGCGCGTTCGAGCAGGGTCTCGCCGCCGAGGCTCTTCACGCTCTGCCGCAGCATCTTTCGGCGCTGGCCGAAGGCGGCTTCCGTGACGCGGCCGAGTTTTTTCACGTCGGCGCATAGCGGTGTCACACGCGGCTCGAGATGGACCACGGAGGAGGTCACCTTGGGCGGCGGTGTGAACGCCTGGGGCGGCACGTCGAACGCTATCCTGGCCTGCGTGCGCCACCCCGCCAGCACGCCGAGCCTGCCATAGGCCTCGCTGCCAGGCGCGGCGACGATACGCTGGGCCACCTCACGCTGGAACATCAGGGTCATCGAGGCATAGAAGGGAGGCCAATCCGCGACGGTCAGCCAGCGGACCAGCAGTTCCGTGCCGATATTGTAGGGCAGGTTGGCCACGATCCTGACCGGACCGCCGTCTCCGGCGGTCGCGGCAAGCGTCGGGAAGTCGATCTTCAGAGCGTCGCCGGAAACGACCTCCAGCCGTCCGGGATAATGGGCCGATATCTCGGCGAGGGCCGCCAGGCAGCGTTCGTCGCGCTCGATGGCGACGACCTTGCGCGCGCCGTTGAAAAGCAGGGCCCTTGTCAACCCGCCAGGGCCGGGGCCGACCTCGATTACGGTCGTCTCCGCCAGGCTGCCGGCGGCGCGCGCTATCTTGCCGGTCAGGTTGAGGTCGAACAGAAAATTCTGGCCCAGTGCCTTCTTTGCCTGCAAACCGTGGCGCTCGATGACCTCGCGCAGCGGCGGCAGCCCATCCATGCTCATGAGTTGAGCCTCATTGCGTGACAAATTTGGCGTCGGTGTCGGCCAGCTGCCGTGCAAGCCGCAGCGCCGCCATCAGGCTGTCGGGCCGGGCGATGCCCTTGCCGGCGATATCGAAGGCGGTGCCGTGGTCGGGCGACGTGCGGATGAAGGGCAGGCCGAGCGTGACGTTGACCGCTTCGTCGAAGGCCAGCGCCTTGGCCGGTATCAGCGCCTGGTCGTGATACATGCACAGCGCCACGTCGTAGCCGGCCCGGGCCCGGGCATGGAACAAGGTATCCGCGGGCAACGGCCCGAACGCGTCGATGCCTTCGGCTCGCAGGATCTCGATTGCCGGTCGGATGATGCGCTGGTCCTCCAGGCCCATGGAGCCATCCTCGCCCGCATGCGGGTTGAGGCCGGCGATGGCGAGCCGTGGGTTGGCGATGCCAAAGCGGTCCCTGAGGTCGGCGGCGGTGACCCGCGTCGTGGCGAGGATCAGGTCGGTGGTCAGCGCCTTCGGCACTTCGGCCAGCGCGATGTGAATGGTGACGGGAACGGTGCGCAGGTCGGGGCCTGCCAGCATCATCACCGGCATCGCTTCCACGCCGCTGTGCTGCGCCGCCAGATACGCCAGATATTCGGTGTGGCCGGGAAAGCGGAAGCCGGCGTCGTAGAGCGGCTTCTTGGCGATCGGGCAGGTGACGACGGCCGCGGCGTCGCCGGCGAGGCTAGCGGCCACCGCCCGATCGATCGCTTCGATGATACCCGCCGCATTGGCCGGGTCCGGCTGGCCGGGGCTGTCGATGAAGCGGGCAGCCAGCGTAACGACCGGCAGTGCGTGGCCAAAGACCTCGGTTGCCTGCGCTGGCGTCGTTTCCTCGATAGGCAGCGAAACGCCGAGGCGGCGCGCCCGCGAGGCGATCAGCGCGGGATCGGCGAGGAGATAGAAGGGCGGAAGGGCTGCGGCTGTACGCGCCAGAAACGCGGCAATCGCGATTTCCGGCCCGATGCCGGATGGATCGCCGACGCTCAACGCCAGCGCGCGCATCGCCCTGTCCACCTCAGCGCTTGACGATGCGGGCTTTTGCCTTCAGCTCGTCGACATATTTCTTGCTGAGATCGTCGGCCGCCTTGTCGTTGGAGCCTTCGCTCTGGAACACCATCTGGGCGACCTTGTCGTCGGACACCTCGCGCGACGAACAGATGCCGATGAACTCGACACCGCGCTCCGTTTGGCGGGTAGGCGTGGCGCCGCCAACCTTGGTGGCCTTGATCTGCTCGGCCCAGTCCGGCGGCAGTTGCGGCGCCAGCACCCGGCCGAGATCGCGAACCGTGACGTCGATCAGGCCCTTGGCGAACTGCCGCGTCGTGTTGCAGCCGTTGAAGCGGGCACGCATGGCGTCGGCTTCGCGCTTGCGCTTGCCCAGCGTCGCGCTGCGTTCGGCCGCCGGCACGACGAAGATGACCTGCTGGAGCATGTATTCAGTGGCGCTCGGCTTGGAGCCGCCCTTGTCGAGCATGCGCCTGACCGCGTCCTGCTCGGTCACGCTGCCGCCCTCGCCGGAACGGTACCGCGCGCTCAAGGCCTGATTCCAGGCCATCTGGGCGCGGATGAACTCCTTGAAATGGCCCTTGCTGACGCCGGACTTTTCCATGACGCCGTCGAGCTGGCTGAGCTGCATCTTGTTGCTCGAGGCAAAGCGCTGGTACGCGGCCTCGACCTGCGCGTCGCTGATGTGAATCCCAAGCCGTCTGGCTTCGGCCATGCGCAAGGTCTGATCGATCATTTCCTGGCCGGCGTCGCCCTTCTTGCGCTGCAGCTTGAGGAAGGCGGCGCGATGCGCGATGTCGCCGCTGGTGATCGGTATGTCGTTGACGACGTACTTGATCTCGCTGGCGAAAGCCGGCGGCGTGATGACGGTCATCGACACGGATGTCGCCACCACAAGCAGCGCCAACCCTGCTGAAAAGAGGTATTTCCTCATCGCAAACATCCCAATTCTATCCCGGTCCCGCCCAACTTCATCCTTCTTCGGGGTTTGTGAAGTCCCTGCCAGCCCTATGCGGCGAAACGATGTCGCGGACTACTGGGTGGTGTCGAAGGCGCTGCTCGACGATCCGAAATCGCCGAGGGTGCGGAACGACAGGTTGAAGCCGACACTCTGCGTCACCTCCCTGGTGTGCAGGTCGCGCGACTGCGAGTACGTCATCAGATAGGTGAAGCAGGAATCATTGTAGGCGAAACCGACCCCGTCCTTGACCAGCAGGCTTTCCTCGAGGTCATAGGTTCCCGTCCCGAACACGCGCCAGTTCTCGGCAAGATGCGTGGACGCGCCGAGCGTGACCTCGTGGCGGTCGGTGGTGAAACCATAGAGCGGCTGAGCCTGGATGAAGGCGTATTTGGCGCTCAGCGACACCGGTAGGCCGGAATAGGCGGCCTTTACCTCGGCGCGGCGAACCTCGAAGCTCTGCTCGTCGAAACGGCCGCTGACCGAGGCGGCGAACCCGTTCGGGCTGCTGACGCCAAACAGGCCGACATAGTCCGACTTGGTGTTTTCGAGGCCCGAATAGGCGCCGACATTGACCAGGTCCGGCGCGTCGAAGGAGTTCTCGCCGCCGATCTGGTAGGACTGGCCGAAGATGGCGTTGGTGCCCCAGCCGTTGATGTAGGAACCGGAATAGCGAAGGCCGACATTGGCGCGCGAGCCGCCTTCGATGCGGTCATAGCCAGAGAACTTGTCGCGCTCGAACAAGGTGCTCGCGTCGAAAACCATGCTCTGCGCATCTTCGTTCGGGACGGCAAGGCCGCCGACATATTGTTCGTTCGGGCGCAGGAAGACCTGCGCCATCGGCTCGAACACATGACTGGAGCCGCTGGCCATCGAAAACAGCAGCGGCCAGCTCATCTCGAGCCCGGCGGTTGCCATATAGCGGGCGAAAGACGAGCGCATATCATCCTGCTCGCCCAAATTCGTCGCCATCTGGTTGACGGCCGCGAGTGAAGCTGATGACGCGTTGACATAGTCGACGTCGCCCTGCAGCGCCAGCAAGGGTGTCAGCACCAACCCGTCATCGGTGACAAATGACCGCTTCCACTCGGCTTGGGCGGTGAGCCGGCCTGATTCGCCCTCGATGCCGCGCACACGTTGGGTGCCTGAAGGGGGGAAGTAGGGGGTGAAATAGGTCTCGTCGAGGTCATCGCGGCGGATGACGCGCGAATTGACGTTGAACGACAACTGGCCGCCTGCGACCGACGTATCCGGAATGTAGGCATAGTCGAGCGAGGGCAGCACCCACGGCTGCTGGCCGCTTCGCGCAGCGATATTGCTGTCCAGGGTGTCTTCCTGCACCTCGAAATGCATGGCGCGCAGGTCGAAATAATTACGGCCGTCGAGCCCCGTCAGGTAAACCGACGACTGGTGAACGGACCCGTTGTATTTGTCGATGGCGTAGGTGTTCGAGAAGTTCTTGTCGGTCTGCAGCAGCATGTCCCAGCCGAAATTCCAGCGCGAATTGATGGCGAACTGGCCTTGTGTGCCCATCATGCCGCGGAATTTGTTGGGATCGCCGGCCTCGCCCGAATCGATATTGCGGCCGGCGGCGTCGATGAAGGCATCGGGGTCTCGCTGCTGAATCCCCGCGATCTTCAGGCTGTATTCGCCATTGTTGAAGCGCTGGCGCCACTCGGCCTCACCGAGAAAGCCCTGCTTGGTAAAGCCGGTGCCGGTGACGGTCAGGTCGTAGGTCGGCGAGAGCGCGAAATAATAGGGGACCTTCACCCCCACGCCCAGATCGCTTTTGAAGACGATGCCGGGGATCAGGAAGCCGCTCTTGCGCTTCACCGTCGGGTCGGCGATCTCGAACGCCGGCAGGTAGGCTAGCGGGAAGCCGAAGAATTCGAAATTCGCGTTCTCGAAGCGGACCGTCTTCTTTTCGCCGTTCCAGATGATCTTCCTGGCCTTCACACGCCAGGTCGGCGCCTTGTCGGGCTTGTCCTCGCACGGTTCGCAGGCAGTGTAGACGCCATTGTGGAAGGTGGTCAGCACGCCGCCCATGCGTTCGGCGCTTTCGGCGGCGAAATAGGCCTTGTCGATGGTTTCGACGCGGAGCGCGTTGACGAAACCGTCGGCGAAGTCGTCGGTGATGTCGATATGATCCGAATTGATCTTGGTGCCGTCGCTGTTGATCACCTCGACATTGCCGCTTGCGACCATGCGCTTGGTGTTGCGGTTGTACTCGACCTTCTGTGCGACAAGTCGGTTGCCGCCATAGTCGATCTGCACGCCGCCGACGGCGGTCACGGTCTGATTGTCGTTGTTGTAGACCAGCGTATCGGCCGCCAGCAGCATCTGCGAGCCGGACGGCACCTTGGTCGCCATGTCGCCGACATCCTGCGCGACCGCAGGCAGCGGAACCGCGCATGCAAACAGGCATGCTAAGGCGGTCGCCGCATAAAGGCGCGCCAAACCGGCCTGCCTGTTACTGGGCAAAAAGGCCTCCCTCACTAGCCGTCTTCCTTGTATAGCAGGAAAGTCACCCCGAAGAACATAGCTACCACGACCGGCACCCAGGCAGCTACGACAGTCGGCACGAACCCCGCCACGCCGAATGCCTTCACCAGCACCGAAACGACATAAAGCAGAAACCCGGCAACGACGCCACCCAGAATCATCGTTGCCGATTGCCCCATCCTCGCAAATCGCATTGAAACTGTTGCCGCAATCAGCGTCATGGCGACGAGCAGGAACGGCAACGCCACCAGCGAATCGAACTGCATGGCGAAGGCATTTGCCTTGAGGCCGAAGGAACGGGCAACCTCGATTTTTCCCGGCAGATCGTAGAATGGAATGGTCTCCGGGCGCGCCAGCCGCTCCTGCACGAATTCGGGCTTCAGATTGGTTGGCACGCGATCGTTTGCCGCAGGCTGGATGGTGCCGTTCCTGAAGGTCTTAACGTCCTGCAATTCCCAGTAGCCGTCCCGCAGGTAGGCGCGCGCGGCATCCTTGCGCTCGACGATATCGCCTTGCGGGTCGAGGATGAAAAAGACAGCGTCAGCCATCTCCAGGCCTTGGTTGAGGATGGCGCGCGCTCCGATGATGGTGTCTCCGGAGCTGGTTTTCTGCCGGATCCAGGGCGCGGCGTCGGCCGACACCGTATTCGACTTGCCCGAGCGCAACTGGGTTTCGATCTGTTCGGACCAGGAGAAGGCGTGCGCTGCGAGCGGGTTGATGAGACCGACCGACAGGACGCCGAACAACAGCGCTCCGATGCAGCACGGCAAAAGGAACTGCCAGGCCGAAACGCCGGCTGAGCGCGCTATGACCAGTTCATACCTGCGGTTGAGCGAGACCAGCGTCGCCATCGCCGAGAAGAGACCGACAAACGGCACGGTCTGCAGCATGATCATCGGCATCCTGAGTCCGGAAATGGCCAGCGCCGTTCCATAGGTGAAGCCGGGCAGGCCGGTCGTGCGGCCGGAAAGCTCGGTGAAATCGATCAGGAACACCAGCGCAAGCAGGCCGATGAAGAACCACACGGTGATCGTGACATAGCGGAAGAAGAAGTAGCGTCCCAGCGTCCAGCCCATCAGCTGACCCCCTGGCCCGAGGCGCTGCGCCTGGACAGGCGCAGCTTGACGGCATTCCAGGCGTCAGCCATCCGGCTGGCGAGATTCGTCAGCCAATCTGCCCAGGCCACTGGCAGTTCCATCGTCCGGTTGGATGCGATGAACCAAATTGCCACCGCCGACGACACGATGGGCACGCCGTAGACCATATACGCATATTGCGGGACCTCGTCGGCCTTGCTGGCGGCGAAGAAGCCCAGCCAGCGCACGAACAGCGATATCGCGATGGCCGTGATCAGCGGATTGACGCGCGCCTCGCGATGCGAGCGTGCGTCTCCGGCGACCGCGAGTGCGATCAAGGCGAAAACCATGGAATAGAGCCATTCCGAGAACCGCTGGTCGACCTCCGCCCGGTATTCGTTCGGGCGCTGCTGGTAGACCTTGTCGTTGGCACTCGGGTTGAGCAGGTACTGGGTCGTCTGGTCTTTTGGCATCAGCGTCACCTCCGACGCTGCCGCCATGAAGGCCGACATGTCGAAGGCATAGGAGGTGAAGCGGATGACCGAGAGGTCGCCGGTCAGTGTCTTTCGATGGATGACGCCGTCATTCATCATCAGCACCTTTTCGCCGCCGCGTTCGATGATGCTGCCCGTCTTGGCATAGTAGACGAGGTTGACGCCTTCCTCGCGCGAATCCGCGACGAAGATGCCGCCCAGCCGGTTGTCGGGAAGCCGCTCGCCTATCTGCAGGAACAGCCCATCATCGATCTTGCGGAATGTGCCCTCCTGGATGATCAGCGACAGAAGATCCGCGCGTGACTCCGCCACCAGCATCCGGTTCTTCTGGCGCGCGTAAGGGTCGATGCCGTTGTCGACGGCGAAGGAAAAGACGCTGGCCGCGGCCGCGAGAATCATGATCGGCCGCACGATGGTCCAGCGCGAGGCGCCCGCTGCGTTGACGACGGCGAGCTCCGAATCCGAATTCATGACGCTGAGCGTCTGGGCAACCGCCACCACGAGCGCGAAGGGCACCACGATCGGAATGATCGAGGGAAGAATGAGGGCCGCAACCTCGAAGAAGGTCAGCGCCGACTGGCCGCTGTCGGTGACGAGGTCGATCTTGGCCAGCACCTGCGTCGTCCAGACAATGGCCAGCGTCCAGGCCAGCGCTGCAATAAAGACCACGAAAGCGCGGCGCATGATGTAGCGTTCAACGACCTTCATGAAGGCTTTTCTCAATTTTCTCGAACGGCATCATGCCACCGGATAAGGGTAGCCGTCCGGCGACGCCCGCACAACTGGCTGCGTCGGGCTCTGTCAGGCAGACGATCCGGTTCCCGTCCCACATCGCGCGCCACGTTGGGCCGGAGTGTCGGCGGGATTGGATAAGAAAGGGCGAACATCGATGGTTAACAACAGGTTGCGGCCAAAAAGCGGAGCCGTGCCGCGACGAATCGCCGTTGATTCATGTGCCATATGGGGAGCACGTTTGGCAAAGTCTTGCCAAATGCCGGAAAACGACCAAATGTCGCGGATCGCTTCCAACCGCTTCGCGCGAGCCGCGCATTCCCCGAAAGCAGGACATGATGAACCAGAGACCCTCGATCGCCTTCGCAAAATTCGCTGCGCCGCAGACCGCCGCGAACAGGAAGGGGACGGTCTTCGTGCTGGCGGCGGATGATGGCGGCCTGAGCGAAACCGCCGCGGCGTATGATCCCGGCAAGACGCTGGAACGGGCCTTCCCTGTGGCCGAATTCACGGCCAAGTTCGCCAGCGTGGTGGAAGTGCTGACGCCACAGGCAAGCTCGCTCGACAGGCTGGTCGCGATCGGCGCCGGCAAGGTATCCGGGCTCGACGAATACGCCTGGACGAAGCTTGGAGGCACCATCGCGGGGTCGCTACGCAAGGCGACGGACGTGGCGGTGGTGCTCGACGTGGTCGGCGCCTCGTCAAGCGGTGCGCAGGCGGCCAGCCTTGCCGCGGGTATTCTTCTGCGCAGCTATTCCTTCGACAAGTACAAGACCAGGAAAGACAAGGACGATGGCCAAGGCGACAAGGCCGAGCCGAAAAAGCCGGCCAAGATAACCATCCACACCGCCGATCCGGCGGGTGCGAAGAAGGCCTTCGCCGAGACCGAGGCTGTGATCGACGGCGTGCTTTTGGCACGTGACCTCGTCAACGAGCCGGCAAACGTCCTGGGACCGGTCGAGTTTGCCGCCCGCGCCAAGGAACTGGAGGCCCTCGGCGTCAAGGTCGAGATACTGGCCGAGAAGGAAATGAAGAAACTCGGCATGGGGTCGCTGCTCGGCGTTGCGCAAGGCTCGCCGCGCGGCGCCCGCATGGCCGTCATGCAGTGGAACGGCGGCAAGGCCAAGGACAGCCCGGTCGCCTTCATCGGCAAGGGCGTCACCTTCGACACCGGCGGCAATTCGATGAAACCGGCATCTGGCATGGAGGACATGAAGGGCGACATGGGCGGGGCCGCGGCGGTGACCGGACTGATGCATGCGCTCGCTGGCCGCAAGGCGAAGGCCAATGTCGTCGGCATCATCGGGCTTGTGGAAAACGCCGTCGACGGCCATGCGCAGCGTCCCGGCGACATCGTTACCTCGATGTCGGGCCAGACCATCGAGGTGCTCAACACCGATGCGGAGGGGCGCCTGGTGCTGGCCGATGCGCTCTGGTACTGCAATGACCGCTTCCAGCCGAAGTTCATGGTCAATCTGGCGACGTTGACCGGCGCGATCATGGTCGCGCTCGGCCAGCACTATGCCGGCCTGTTCTCCAACAATGACGAACTGGCGGAACGCCTGGCGACAGCCGGGCAGTCGACGCAGGAGCGGCTGTGGCGCATGCCGCTCGGTCCTGAATATGACAAGCTGATCGATTCCAAGAATGCCGACATGAAGAACATCGGCGGCCGCTATGGCGGCGCCATCATCGCCGCGCAGTTCTTGCAGCGCTTCGTCAAGGACACGCCCTGGGCCCATCTCGACATCGCAGGCACCGCCATGGGGGCGCTGTCGAACGAAATCAACCAGTCCTGGGGTTCCGGCTTTGGCGTGCGGCTGCTCGACCGGCTCGTGCGCGACCACTACGAGAGCTGATCGGGACCCATGGCCGACGTGCTGTTTTATCACCTGACTGAATCGACGCTGGAGGATGCGCTGCCCGGCCTCCTTGAGCGCAGCGTCGATCGCGGCTGGCGCGCCGTGGTGCAGACCGGCACCGAGGAGCGGCGCGACGCGCTCGACCAGCATCTGTGGACGTTCCGTGACGATTCTTTCCTCGCGCACGCCACCGACCGCGAAGCCCATCCCGCCGAGCAGCCGATCCTTTTGACCACCGGCGAAGCCAACCCGAACGCGGCGCAGATACGCTTTCTGGTGGACGGAGCGGCGCCGCCTGACCTTGGCGGCTACGAGCGCGCCGTGTTCCTGTTCGACGGTCACGATGCCGCCCAGGTCGAGGCCGCCCGCGGGCACTGGAAGACGATGAAAGACGCCGGCCACGCGGTGACCTACTGGCAGCAGACGCCCGACCGCCGCTGGGAACGCAAGGCTTGAGGGACGTCAGCGGCGGCTGATCACTGCCTTGTTGATAATGTGGATCGCGATCATCGAGCCGGAAGAAACCTGTCGCTCGTCACATGAGCAGCCTTACTTCTTCACTTGCGGATGGATCGTCTCCCCGCGCTTGAGCATCTCGACAAAAGTCTCGATCTTCTTCCTGCGCCCGGCTTCGGTCTTCATGTTGTGGATACGGAAGGCGAGCGCGAAGCGGTTCTGCGCGCTGAGTTTTTCGAGCATTTGCCGAGCCTCTGGCTCGGCATCGATCGCGGCCTGCAGGTCATCGGGAATTTTCATGTCCTTGCCGCTGGCATAGGCACGCGCCCAGCGGCCATCGGCCTTGGCGGCTTCGACCTCGGCGAGCCCATGCCGCGTCATCCGGCCGTCGTCGATCAGCCGGGCGACATTGTCGATGTTGATCTGGCTCCAGATGCTTTTCTTCGTCCTCGGCGTGTAACGCTGCAGGAAGCTCTTGTCGTCGAGCCCCTTGCGCACCGCGTCGATCCAGCCCCAGCACAGCACGACCTCGATCGCCTCCTTTGCCGAGATCGACTTCAGTCCCGAGCCGGTCTTGTGGATTTTGATCCAGACCTCGGTTTCCCTGTCATGATGTTCACCGAGCCAGGTATAAAAGCTCTCGGCGTCCTCGAATTCGTGCACCTTGTCGGGGTCGACCTTGACCGGCGCCATTTGCGGCCTCGTCCATGCTTTGCGATTGCACTTTCAATGCGGCATTTCCCGCTGGATGACAATCGAAGGCGAAGATGATGGCTGCCCGATGACGGCGGTTCTGCGGTGGCCCGCAGGCGCGGACCACCGCAGGGTCGTTTCACTGCCCGCCCATTTCCTTCTTGAACGTGTCGAAATCGACCTGCATGCCATTGAAGATGGTGCTCCAATGGCGGGTCAGCGCCGCCATCGCCACCGCCTCCTGGATTTCCTCATCGGTAGCGCCGGCGCGCTTGGCGTTTTGCGTGTCCGACCAGATGCAGTAGTTGCACGGGATCTGCGCCGCCACTGCCAGCGAGATCAATGACTTTACCTTTGGCGGCAGCGCCGTCTTGTCGCTGAGTTCGATGGCCTTGACCTCGGCCCAGGCGCCGGGCAGACCGGCTTTGGGAAGTTGCTTCACAAAGCTCGGCACGCCGCCCATGGTCGACTGGATGTCCTTTATGGTTGCATCGTAGTCGTCGGCATAGGCAGGGGCCGCGGCGAGGACGCAGGCCACGGCGGTTAGAGCCAACGCACGATGGAGGGACGAATGCACGGATTTGGCAATGCGATGGTGTGACATGTTTTCCTCCTCTGGTCTTTGTTAGCCTTACTGTGTAAGGTGAAGTGAAAAATGAACCTTACGCTGTAAGTTGTCAAGCGCGGCCATGGACTCATCGATCAAAAAAAAGCGAGCACGCGGACGGCTATCCCGCGAGATGATCGAGGATGCCGCTTTCGAGGTGATCGAGAAGGAGGGCCTTTCCGGTTTTTCGATGCGCAAGCTCGCCGCCGTGCTCGGCTGCGAGGCGATGAGCATTTATCATCACTTCCCCTCGCAAGCGCACCTCTATGAGGCGTTGGTCGATCGCCAGGTCAGCGGGATGGTTATCCCCGACGACAGCATGCCGTGGCGCGACAGGATTCGGATGGTCATGCATGAGTTTCGCCGTGTTGCGAGGGAGCACCCGGCCTTTGCGCCATTCCTTGTCGTCTACCGGATGAATTCGCCGCCTTGCCTTGCGATGCTGAACGGCGTCATCGGCCTGTTCGAGGCTGGCGGTTTCGGCCCGGAACTCAGCGCCAGGCTGTTTCGCACCGCCAGCTATTATCTCATGGGCGCGATCCTCGACGAGACCGCGGGCTACGCCAAGGGCCCGTCGGCGGTGACCACCGTCGACGACGAGCAACTGGCGAAGGATTTCCCCAGTGTCATGGCGGCCGGGACCTATTTCGGCACCGGCGGTTTCGACAAGACATTCGAACTCGGCCTCGACATGCTATTGGACGAAATGGAGCGCCTGCGCGACAGCGCCAATGGAGGCTAATTGTCCGGCAACGTCCGATTACAAGGTGATTCCCTGAATGCGCTTTCTGTTCCTGTTGATCCTGCTCGCCGGCATCGGCGTCGGCGCCATCTATCCATGGGCGATGACTAATTTCTCCGGTCACCAGATCGGCAGCTGGCGGGTCTATGAGGGTGGCCGCTTCAGGCAGGTCACGGTGCCGCTTGCCGCGCGCGATGCGCCGGTCAGGGTGCTGGTCGACTTGACCGCGAGGGCCGAGCGCATCGTTTCGCAGCAGCGCACGGTGCTGACGCTGACAGCCGCCTCCGGCGGCCGCACGGTGCTTGCCTCGACGCTTCAGTTCAATCATTCCGACAATCCGCGTCAGGCGAGCCCGCAACTGCCCGACAAGATCTTCCGCGATGAGGCTGGCGTGATCCGGACCGTCGGCCCCGGCCCCTATGTCTTCACCGCCGGTCCCGGCGACGCCGACCACATCCCGATACGCGCGGTCGATCTTGTCTTGCGCTCCGGTGTGGGCGAGACCGACAGCCGTGCGCGACCGGTTGGCTTCGCGCTGATGGCGATCGGCCTGGTCGGCTTCCTGCTGTCCTTGCGTTCTGCCGGCGGGCGGCCGCAAAATCCGAATTCACAGCCACCGCCGCCACGTTGGGGCAGGGGTTCCACATGAACTATCGCCACGCCTATCACGCCGGAAATTTTGCCGACGTCGTCAAGCACGTCGTGCTGACGCGGCTGCTTGAATATCTGAAGCAGAAGGACAAGGCGTTCCGCGTTATCGACACTCATGCAGGCATCGGCCGCTACGATCTGTCCTCGCTCGAGGCGCAGAAGACCGGCGAATGGCAAGGCGGCATCGGCCGGCTGGTCGATGCTGCGCCCGAAGCCCAGGCCGCAATGCTGCTCGCGCCCTATCTCGACGCGGTGCGTGCGTGCAACGCAGACGGTCCATTGAAAAAATATCCGGGCTCGCCGCTGGTCGCGCGGCACCTTCTGCGTAAGCAGGACCGGCTATCGGCGATCGAGCTGCACCCGAAGGATGTCGCGAAGCTGAAGACGGAATTCGCCGGCGATTTCCAGACAAGGGTGATCGAGCTCGACGGCTGGCTGGCGCTCGGCGCACACCTGCCGCCGAAGGAAAAGCGCGGACTGGTGCTGATCGATCCGCCATTCGAGGAAGAGGGCGAGTTCGGCCGCCTCGTCGACGGGCTGGCGAAGGCGCACAAGCGCTGGCCGGGCGGCATCTATGCGCTGTGGTATCCGATCAAGGACCGCAAGGCGGTGATTGGCTTCCGCAAGGCACTGAAGGAAACCGGCGTTCCGAAATTGCTCGACATCGAATTCGAAATCCGGCCCGCGTCGCAAGAGCCCAGCCTCGACGGCAGCGGCCTGGTCGTGGCCAACCCGCCTTTCACGCTGGAAGGTGAATTGCGCATTCTCCTGCCGGCCCTGCACAAATTGCTGGTCTTGGAAAAGCCGGCGCACTGGACGCTGAACTGGCTGGCAGGGGAGTAGCAGCGGGATGCAGGCTGCGAGCGGCGTCCTTACAGATGCGCCAAGACAAACAGTTAAAGCGGGTCTGCGGCCGGCCCGGCTCCGCTCCGCTGGAATTGGTGGCCGGCTTCTGCCTCGCCATCGGCGCCGCGGTGCCCTATGCCGCCGGCGCGCTCATCCTGTTCACGGTGGCGGCGAACCTGCTCGTCCTGCCCTTCTGGCGCCATCACGGGCCGGAAAGGCAGGCGCTGAGGTCCGCCTTCCTGGTCAACATCGCCGTTATCGGCGGGCTGCTGCTGGCGGCGCGCCCCGGCTGATGGCCGGCGGCCAAAGTCGGCGGCCACGCCCTGGAAACCATTGTCAATGCAATCGCTTGACCGCCGCCCGGCGAATCCCGCACAGTGCGCGCAATCGACCTTGAGAGGCTGCCATGACTCGCTTCGCCCGCTCCGCCCTTGCCGCCCTGATCTCGCTCTGCACGCCATTTGGCACATCGCTTGGCTTCACCCAGGCGGCGCAAGCCGCCGATCTTGCCGTCTATTCTGACGAGGACAGCGGCATTTGCGGCGAAGCCTGGGTGCTGAACAAGATCACCAGCCGCTTCTCCTATCAGGTGCGGCACGTCCCGCACCTGCCGGATGTCGCGATCACCGATTTCCACCGCATCCACCAGCACCGCTACTTGCCGGCCAGCGAGGAATGGCCGATCGGCCGGCGCTATTGCGGCGCCACGGTCGCCCTGTCAGATGGCCGCGACCGCGCCATCTGGTACCTGATCGAGGAAGGCCAGGGCTTTGCCTCGATCGGCGACAATGTCGAATTCTGCGTCTCGGGCTTCGACCGCTGGATGGTCTACAACGGCCGCTGCCGCATCCTGCGCTAGCGGGCGGTTTCCAGTCTCGATTTCGTTAGAGCCTGCGGCTCAAGCCGCGGGCCTTTTCTGCGACTCGGGGTATCGGCCCTGACGAAAATATGTGCCGCGCGGCACGCGCCGACAATGTTTGCCAATCGCAGTGCTATTTCCTGCCTCGCGTCGCCTCGGCTTCACCGATGATCTTTCGAAGAAAGGCAACGTGACCGCGAAAAGCGCGGCGCCCGATCGTCGTTGCTTTGATCCGTGTCCGCGGCCGCCGCCCGACGAAAAGCTTTTCAACATCGACGTAGCCCGCTTTGGCCAGCGTATCGAGATGCGCGCCGAGATTTCCGTCGGTGGTTTCGATCATGGCTTTCAGTTGCGTGAACTCCAGCGCCTCGCGTCTTTCCAGCGTGTTCAGGGCGGCCATGATCCTGAGCCGTGTACCCTGATGGATGATGTCGTCGGCACTCATCAATGGCTCCAATGCTGCGGACCTTGAGCTGTCACCCTACGGCTCTGCAGCCTCGGGCAGTACTAACCATTCGCCTTTGTGAACGACATCGAACACACTTGCCAGAATACTCTGGCATACAGAGTAATCTGTCAATTCAGTGATGAAGCCAGGCTTGACAAGGTGATCTCCAGATCGGCGCATCGCATTGCACTTGTAATCCGAAGGGACCGGTCGCCTGCAAAAGATGATCATTCTCTATAAGCCGCAGCTCATGATATTCGCGGCCGAAGATCAATGCGCGAAGCTGCTTGCTGATCTTTGCAGCTTCATGGCAGGCGCGCCCACGCAGCGCATCGAGAATGTCGATGCCAAATTGCTGGCGATATCGGAAGATAACGCCATATTTTTGCGATGATGAGTGTGATCATGTGTCGATCGCAACGAAAATTTAAGCTGAGAAAATCATATCATTGCTTCGCTGGCTAGCGAGGCGCGAGTCAGATAAGCATGACACGCCGGGCCATTAACGGTCGTCGGCATAACGCAAGGGGCATCGCATGGCTAAGCAGTCATCAAAAGCGCCGGCATCCAAGGCACCGGCAAAGAAAGCACCTGTAAAAGCGGCGGCGGCGAAAGCCGCGACCGCGGTCAAGAAAGCAGCACCCGCTGCCAAGCCGAAGGCGGCAGCGCCGAAGGCAAAGGCGGCACCGGCCAAGAAGCCGGCAGCCAAGACAGCCGCGAAACCGGCGGCGAAGAAGGCAGCGCCCGCCAAGGCCAGCGCCGCATCCGCAAAGAAGGCTGCACCGGCCAAGAAGGCCGCTCCGGCAAAGAAAGCCGCTCCGGCCAGGAAGCCGGCTGCCAAGGCCGCGGCCAAGCCCGCTGCCAAGAAGGCAGCCCCTGCCAAGGCTCCGGCCAAGGCTGCCGCGGCGAAGTCTTCGGCACCGGTGAAGAAGGCGGCGCCAGCCGCCAAGAAAGCAGCGCCGGCGAAGGCCGCGAAGAAGTAGTCACGTTTCTTCGCGCCGGGGACCGTGTCGGCAGAAATGAGGGCAGGTGCCGTTGAGGCCTCGCGCCCTCTGCTCTGGCATTGGGGCGCAACGAGAGGGGCGGACGTCAGATATCTTTCGCAGCTCCCAGGACTTCGCCGCAGGGCGAAGTCCGGTGGGCTTTTTGTTGCGCGCTATCGTGCGGCGGCGGAACGATCGTTGGTCTTGTCCGGCCTGTCGGAGTGTTGCCGTCATCACATGTGGCGCATCCTGATCAAGGCGTACAAGAGACCAGGGCATGCAGGAGTGGTCGCCGGCTGCTGGCGGCTGGTTTTTCCGCTTCTGGCTGTTGCGCGGGGAAGGGCGCCCGGTCAACAGTGACGGGCTGCCAACAGGAACCCGATCATGCCGAAGCTGCTTTACGCCTCCACGTCCCCCTATAGTTCCAAGGTACGAATGGCGGCCCTTTATGCCGGCATCGCGGTCGACCTGGCGCCTGTCAAGACCGAAGACAAGCCGGCCGAACTGATCGGCGCCAATCCGCTGGGCAAGATCCCCGTGCTGGTGCTCGACGACGGCCGCTCGATCCACGACAGCCGAGCCATCACCCAGCAGCTCAACCGGATGTCGAAGAGCGCGCTGTTTCCGCGCAATCCCGACAAGCGGCTGGAAGCGGAAGTGCTGGAAGCGTTGGCGGACGGCATCTGCGACTGTGCGCTGTCGATGGTTTATGAGCGCCGCACGCGGCCCGAGGAGATGGTCTACCAGCCCTGGCTCGATCGCCAGTGGGCGAAGATCACCGCCGCGCTCGATCTACTCAACGCCAATCCGCCGAAACTGCCGAAGAAGATCACCGCCGGCCAGATGGCGCTGCGCGCCTGCCTTGGCTACCTGGCGCTGCGTTTCGCCGGGAAATGGGAAAAAGGCCGCAACCGGCTGGTCCGCTGGGCCGCGCGCTTCGATGAGAAATTCCCGGACCTGAAACCCTGCGTTCCCGCGTGAGCGGCCGACAATAAAAAAGCCGGGCGCGAGGCCCGGCTTCTTCGTGTCGTGGCTTGAACGACTTAGAACTTCATACCGACGCCGAAGGTGACGCGGTTGTCGGTGGCCTTGACCTTGCCGATGCCATCGAAGTCCTTGCTGCCGAAGTCGGTGTAGCGGTATTCGACGCGGCCGAACACATTGTCGGTCAGCTTGATGTCGGTACCAAGACCGGCGGTCCAGCCGATCATGGTGGCGCGGTCGCTGGCGCCGAGGACGCTGTCCTCCACCTTCAGGCTCCTGCCGGCGAGACCACCGGTGCCGTAGAGCAGGATTTCCGGGGTCACAGCGTAGCCGAGACGGGCACGCAGCGAGCCTTCGAAGCCGGCCTTGGAATCGATGCCATTATCGTCGCCCTTGACGCCGTTGTAGCCGAGTTCGGCTTCACCGCCGTAGACGAAGTTCTCCTGCTGCCACTGATAGCCGCCGAAGACGCTGCCGATGAAGCCCTTGGTATCGGTTTCAACGTCGAAATCCTTTTCCTTGGTACGGCCGCTGAAGCCATAGCCAAGATTAAGACCGGCATAGGGGCCGGCCCAGGACGCGACGGGCAGTTCGGCGACCGGGGCAGGCGCCGGCGGCTCTTCCTGGACCACATCGGCGGCATAGGCAGTTCCACCGAGGGCGAAGAGCCCGAGCGCTACGGCCAGCGGCCGTGCGAATTTGAGATTGGCTTGCATTGTTGTTTACTCCTTAAGCCACAGGACACAGGCTTGTTCTTACGATCGCCCATCAACCCGTCCGGGGGGTGAAACGGATCTGGCGTTCGTCGGTTCCAAATGTCGTGTCGAAATACGGCTGAAGCGAACCTGAACTTGGGTCATTCCCCGGCGCGAATGAGGCAGAAATTTGGCGTTGCATCTTCGCAACAGCGAAATGTCAGCAGATTGGCCGTGCTGCACCGCAGGTGGCTTGGTGCAAGGAGTCCAGCCTCCTATATTGTGTTGAGGCCGGCTCATTGCCGGCCGGCTCGAGATGCCGAACCGGCCGTTTCGCCACAATGTTGCCGCAGCTGCGAACGCCATTTAACGGGTGGCGGGCCATAATTTGCCGGCGCCCTCCTTCGCGCCGAAACCGAGGATTGACAACAGATGAGCAAAGCCACCGCGGCGCTGGTGACGGGCGGGGCAAAACGGATCGGTAGCGCGATTGTCGAGGATCTCGCCGCCCACGGTTTTGCCGTCGCCATTCACTGCAACCGCTCGCGCGATGACGCGGATGCGCTTGCCCAGCGGATCAACCGCGCCGGCGGCCACGCCGCCGTGGTCGCCGCCGATCTGACCGACATGGCCGAGGTCGGCGACCTGGTCGGCCGCGCCGAAGCCGCGCTCGGGCCGATCTCGCTGCTGGTCAACAACGCTTCGCTGTTCGAGGACGATTCGGTTCTTGATTTCGACTGGCAGGGCTGGGACCGCCACTTCGCCATTCATGTGAAGACCCCGGCGCTGTTGGCGCAGAACTTTGCCCGGGCCCTGCCGGACGGGCGGGAGGGGCTGATCGTCAACATGATCGACCAGCGTGTCTGGCGGCCGACGCCGCGCTACTTCTCCTATGCGCTGTCGAAGTCCGCCTTGTGGACGGCAACCCAGATGATGGCGCAGGCGCTCGGCCCGCGCATCCGCGTCAATGCCATCGGTCCCGGCCCGACCTTGAAGAACGCGCACCAGGACGACAGTGACTTTGCCGCGCAACTCGCCGGTCTCATTTTGAAACGCGGCCCGCAATTGCCGGAATTCGGCGCCACAATCCGCTATCTCTGGGAAGCCCGCTCGGTTACCGGGCAGATGATCGCGCTTGATGGCGGCCAGCATCTTGCATGGCGCACACCTGATGTGACAGGCATGACGGAATGAGTCCCGCAGAGCAGAAACACAAGATGCGTGGCGGCGCCGACGATCTGCCTCCCGAAATCGACGTCGAGGACGAGGCGGCGGAGGAGATCGTCGAACCGGCCGGCCCGGACGTCGCCTTCACCGCCATCGACTGGACGCCGCATGCCGGCGATGCCGACGGCATGGTCGGCGCCGAAGTGATCCAGACGCTGGTCAAGCGGCTGCCCAATGCGCCGGGCGTCTACCGCATGATGAATGCCAATGGCGACGTGCTCTATGTCGGCAAGGCTCGCAGCCTGAAGAAGCGCGTCACCAATTACGCGCAAGGCCGCTTCCACACCAACCGCATCGGCCGCATGGTGCGCGAGACCGCGACGATGGAGTTCGTCGTCACTCGCACCGAGATCGAGGCGCTGCTGTTGGAGGCCAACCTCATCAAGCGGCTGCGGCCACGTTTCAACGTGCTGATGCGCGACGACAAGTCGTTTCCCTACATCCTCTTGACCGGCGACCATGTCTCGCCCGGCATCTACAAGCATCGCGGCGCGCGTTCGCGCAAAGGTGATTATTTCGGCCCCTTCGCTTCCGCGGGCGCGGTCGGCCGCACCATCAATTCCTTGCAGCGCGCCTTCCTCCTGAGGAGTTGCACCAACTCCTTCTACGAGAACCGCACGCGGCCTTGCCTGCTCTATCAGATCAAGCGCTGCGCCGGTCCGTGCACCGGCGAGATTTCGCATAGCGACTATGCCGAGCTGGTTGCCGAGGCGAAGGATTTTCTTTCCGGCCGCAGCCAGAAGGTGAAGACCGAGATTTCGGCCGCCATGCAGCAGGCCTCGCAAGACCTCGATTTCGAGCGCGCCGCCATCTATCGAGACCGGCTGGCGGCACTCTCGCACGTGCAGAGCCACCAGGGCATCAATCCGCAGACCGTCGACGAGGCCGATGTCTTCGCCATCCATCAGGAGGGCGGCCAGGTCTGCATCCAGGTGTTCTTCTTCCGCACCGGCCAGAACTGGGGCAACCGCGCCTATTTCCCGAAGGCCGATCCGGCGCTGGAAGGCGCAGAGGTGCTGGGCTCGTTCCTGGCGCAGTTCTACGACGACAAGCCGACGCCGCAGGCCATTCTGCTGTCGCACGCCGTGGAGGACCAGGAACTGTTGGCCGAGGCGCTCTCGACCCGCGCCGGCCGCAAAGTATCGATCTCGGTGCCGCAGCGCGGCGAGAAGAAGGACCTGACCGACAACGCGTTGCAAAATGCCCGCGAGGCGCTCGGCCGTCGGCTGGCCGAAACCTCGACGCAGGCCAGGTTGCTCGCCGGCTTCGCCGAGACCTTCGGGCTCGAAAAGCCGCCGGTGCGCATCGAGGTCTACGACAATTCGCACATCATGGGCACCAACGCCGTCGGCGCCATGGTCGTCGCCGGGCCGGAAGGTTTTGTGAAGAACCAGTACCGGAAATTCAATATCCGCTCGACCGAGATCACGCCCGGCGACGATTTCGGCATGATGCGCGAAGTGATGGAGCGGCGGTTTTCACGATTGCTCAAGGAGCATGGCGATGTGACGCCCAACGATGCCGCGGCAGGCGAGGCGGACAGCGATGAGGGCGACATGTCGGGCGGCTTCCCTGCCTGGCCCGACGTCATCCTGATCGATGGCGGCCAGGGCCAGATGAGCGCCGTGCGCAAGATCCTCGCCGATCTCGGCATCGAGGACCGGGTCGTGGCCATCGGCATCGCCAAGGGCCAGGACCGCGACGCGGGACGCGAGCGCTTCTTCGTCAAGGGCAGGGACTCGTTTTCGCTGCCGGTACGCGACCCGGTGCTCTATTTTGTCCAGCGCCTACGCGACGAGGTTCACCGTTTCGCCATCGGCTCGCACCGGGCCCGCCGCAAGAAGGAGATGGTCAAGAGCCCGCTCGACGAGATCGGCGGCATCGGCCCCAGCCGCAAACGGGCGCTGCTGATGCATTTCGGCACCGCCAAGGCGGTCGGTCGCGCGGCAATCGAGGACCTGGTAAAGGTCGACGGCATTTCCGAGCAGGTGGCCAGACTGGTTTACAACCATTTTCACGAGAACTGATGCATGTCGCCCGAAAGCGACCGTCGGCTCCCGGGCGAAGCAAGGAGCGGCGCGGCGTAGCCCGCGAGATGACAAGATTGGCCTATTTTTGCTGGCCAATCGATTTTGGCCTGTTGACCCCCTACATCAGCTTCTGATTTGAGTACGCAGGCAGAAAGAGTTCCCTCGGATATGGCTCAGCGCGCGTTCAACCTCCCGAACATCCTCACCTACGCCCGCATTATCGCGGTGCCGCTGGTGGTGCTGTGCTTCTTCCTCGAGGGGCATCTGAAGTCGAGCGACTTCGCCCGCTGGTCGGCGCTGATCATTTTCCTGCTGGCGTCCATCACCGACTATTTCGACGGCTATTTCGCCCGCGCCTGGAAGCAGACCTCGAACATCGGCAAGATGCTCGACCCCATTGCCGACAAGCTGCTGGTCGCGACATGCCTGCTGCTGCTTGCCGCTGACACCGACCGCCATGCCGGCATTGCCGGCTGGTCGCTGTGGGCGGCGATCATCATCCTGTGCCGCGAAATCCTGGTTTCGGGCCTGCGCGAATATCTGGCGGCGCTCAAGGTCTCCGTGCCGGTGACGCAGCTTGCCAAATGGAAGACCACGATCCAGATGGTCGCCATCGCCTTCCTGCTCGCCGGTCCGGCCGGCGACAAGATTTTTCCGCTGACCACACAGACCGGCCTGGTGCTGTTGTGGATCGCCGCCCTGGTTACGCTTTACACCGGCTATGACTATTTCCGTGCCGGCCTCAAGCACATCATGGACGAATAGGATGACGAAGCTCATCTACTTCGCCTGGGTGCGGGAGCGAATCGGCAAGCCGGACGAAGACGTGGACTTGCCGCATGGCGTCGAGACGGTCGCGGACCTCTTGCGCTGGCTGAAGTCGCGCGGCGAGGAATACGAGCATGCGCTGCAATATCCCGACGTGATCCGCGTCGCTATCAACCAGGAACATGTCGAGCACGGCGAAAAGATATCTGGCGCGCGCGAGATCGCGCTGTTTCCGCCGATGACCGGGGGCTGAGATGGCCGGCGCGGTCGTACCTGTCGTGCGCGTCGAGGCGCAGGATTTTGACGTCGCCGCCGAAATCGCCAGACTGACGCAAGGCCGCGCCGACATCGGCGCTGTGGTCACCTTCTCGGGCCTGTGCCGTGACGAGCAGGGGACGCTCTCGGCCCTTGAGCTCGAGCATTATCCGGGTATGGCAGAGGCCGAAATCGCCCGCATCGCGGCCGAAGCGGTTCAGCGCTGGCCGCTGCAGGGCATCACCGCCATCCACCGTCATGGCAAGATCCGGCCAGGCGAGAACATCGTGCTGGTGGTGGCGGCCTCCGTGCATCGGCAAGCCGCGTTCGAGGCGGCGAATTTCCTCATGGATTATCTGAAGTCGCAGGCTCCCTTCTGGAAAAAGGAGCATCATGCCGACGGCTCCGAGGGCGGCTGGGTCGAGGCCAAGGAGAAAGACGAGCAGGCGGCAGGGCGCTGGAAAAGGCCACCGTCCGAATAATTTTGCATCAGCCACGCATTGACCGCAATCCTTTGGCCAATTCGTTGTTGGTCAGCCTGGGCTGTGGCCAGCCCGGGGAAGGGAGATGGTCGTGCTGGACAGGATAGCGGAGTTCTTCGTCTTCGGTTTCGTGCCTCTGGTCGTCGGTATACTGGCCGTGCCGGAACTCTCCGTGGCCGCCGAAAAAGCCCTGAAAGGCGAGGTGACCTACCGCGAGCGCATCGCTTTGCCGCCCAATGCCGTGCTCTCGGTCCAGCTTGCCGATGTCTCGTTGGCCGACGCGCCCGCCAAAATCGTCGGCGAACAGAAGCTGACGCCGGCAGGCCAGGTGCCGATCAGCTTTGCGGTCAAATTCGATCCGTCCCGGATCCAGCGGCGGATGACCTATGCGTTGCAGGCCCGCATCACCGTCGGCGACAGGCTCCTGTTCATCTCGGATGAGCGCCATCAAGTCGATCCGCTGACCGATGCGCCGCAAACAATCATGCTCAAGATGGTGACGCCAAGTCCCGAGCCCACTGCTTCCGTTCTCGATCAGCTTTGGCTTCTCGATTATGTCGACGGCGTAGCCATCACCGTATCGCAAGCGACATTCCGGGTGAGTGAAGCAGGCAAGGCCGACGGCAACGGTCCCTGCAACAGCTATTTTGCCACCGCCAACCTCGATGGCCAGAAGATCGCGATCAGCGACATCGGCTCGACCTACAAGGCCTGCGCGCCCGAGGTGATGGCGGAGGAAAAAGCGCTGTTCGAGGCTCTGGCAAAGGCGGCTTCGTATAAAGTCGATGCCGGCAAGTTGACCATCGCCGACGGGAACGGCCGCGAGATCCTGCGTTTCAGCGCCGCGAGCTGATGCCGTGAAACCCTGTCGGCGGAGGTCAGCCGCCCATTTTTTCGAACACGGCGCCATAGTGGTAGGGCGGCACCTCGACCAGCTCGATGAATTTGAGGCCGGCCGCCTCGACGGCCGTAATGGTCTGTTCCGGCGATATCCTCAATTCGGTCTTCGGTCCGCGGGGCTCGCCGAGCACCGTGGTTTGTTCACGCGGCTGCTGATGCCAGTTGACGACAACAAAGCGTCCGGCAGGGACGAGCGCTTCGCTAACGGCTCGCGCCAGCCGTGGCCGGTCCGGCACGCCGTGGAAGGCGTTTGCCATGAAGATGAAATCGACGGGGCGGGATATCAGGCTCGCGAGTTCATAGGCATCGCCCGCTACGAGATCGAAATTCCTCGTGCCGTTTTCATTGAGCCGGCGACGGGTGACGTCGAGCAGGTCGGTATCGATATCGATGCCGACGACATGGCGGGCGACCCTGGCGATGGGCAACGTAAACCAGCCGTCGCCACAGCAGAGGTCGGCCACCTCCATGCCCGGCTTCAGTCCCGTTGACGAAAGCACGGCACCCGGGTCGGGCCACAGCACCTCCCACCAGCCGCTCGATGGCATCTCGGTGCCCTGGAAGAAGCCGGGAATGGTGCTGGTCATGCTTCGCCGGCTCCCTGTGCCTGACCGACTCTAGCGCGGGCAAGGGTTCAACGGCAGTGCCGGATCGATCCGTTTCAATCAAAAAGGCCGGCAATCCGCCGGCCTTTTCGGTCACAATGCCAGGGTCGGCTCAGCCGACGATCTCGGTGTCTGAGAACCAGTACTTGATCTCCTGCGCGGCGGTTTCCGGCGCGTCCGAGCCGTGCACCGAATTCTCGCCGATCGACAGCGCATGCACCTTGCGGATGGTGCCTTCGGCGGCGTTGGCCGGATTGGTGGCGCCCATCACCTCACGGTTCCTGGCAATGGCGTTCTCGCCTTCCAGCACCTGCACGATCGTCGGCGCCGACGACATGAATTCCACCAGCTCGCCGAAGAACGGACGATCCTTGTGGACGGCGTAAAAACCTTCCGCCTCACGGCGGCTCATCCAAACGCGGCGCGAAGCGATGACGCGCAGACCGGCATCTTCCAGCATCTTGGTGATAGCGCCGGTGAGATTGCGCCGCGTTGCGTCCGGCTTGATCATGGAAAAGGTGCGTTCGAGCGCCATTGGGTCGTCCTTGTCTGGTTGGATTGGGAGTGGCGGGCTCTATACAAGCCGGCCGGCCCATTGCCAAGAGGAAGTCGACAGAGGTGTCGTAAGCAGATGAGTTGTCCGGATTAGGTAGCACGTGAGTTGTCCGGTTTTATCGCCAGCGGATGGAGGCTGG
>NZ_VFWC01000017.1:0-118692 GCF_006442405.1 Mesorhizobium sp. B2-2-3
GTGGATCTCGGTGCGAGCGATACGGTCCTTTTCGGCATCGGGCAGCACCGCGCCGATCTTGACCAAAGCCTCATCAGCGGCCCGGGCCATGGCCGCACCGCCAAAGGCACGCACCATGCGGGCGCCGGCGACCAGCGCCACGATCTCGTCACGCGTGAACATCAGCGGTGGAAGGTCGAAACCCTCCCTCATCATGTAGCCGACGCCCGCTTCCCCATCGATCGGCACTCCGGTCGACTGAAGGTCGGCTATGTCGCGATAGATGGTTCGCTCGGAAACCTCGAGCCATGTGCCAAGCTTCTGCGCGGTGACCAGACGGCCACCGCGCAAATGCTGCACGATCTGGAAGAGCCTGTCGGCGCGTCGCATCGTATGGTCCCTCGATGTTGTTCCTATGCATGTCGCCCAAAACCGGTTGGGCTGCATGCATCGTGTTCTTGCGCATGCCTTTATTCCTAAACCGCAGAACACTCGGCGGCATGCATCATGGTTTCAAGCCTTCGCACTTGCGCTGCGCGGCCACAAATTCCGCGCCGAAGGACAATTTCCTCGTTGTCGGCGTCATTGGCATCGAGCTCGCGCCAGAAAGGCGCGACATCGCTCAGCGTCATGCCGCGCCCGAGATACTCAATGGCTGCTTCGGCAACGGTACGCCGATGATAGCCGATCGCGACCGGGCATGTCACTTCGGCGCCACGTTCAAAGGGAAGCGCCGTGCGCAGCACGCGAACGTCCATCTCGACGCCTTCGGGAATCGAGCGGATGAATTCGTCGACCTGTTGCGCCGTCGGCACCAGCGTCGTCTGGTCTTCGACTCCATCTGCCACCGTGCGCGGGGCCGGTCTGATGCCGTTGACCCCCGGCGTGTTCAATCTGTCGGTCCAGCTCTTCATCGCTCGTCCTGTTCACCGCTCGCATCTATGGCATGGCGCTCCTGACACCATTCTGTCAGGAGGGTTCAGCATACTCCCTGGCGAACAGCGTCCGCATCTCGGCAAGTTCGCCGTTTCGTTCAGGATAGAGCGTCTTCAGGAAAGCCAGCGCGAAGGTGCCGGGCGCCGAACCTGGCGCGGAAACGATCTTGCCATCGGACACGGCATGCGGCACGTCCTGATAATTGTGATCGCCGGCATAGCCAGCAATGTGGCGGTTGATCCAGTCACGGCCATTGCTGGTGTGCCTCGCCTTCTCGAACATGCCGGCCCGGGCCAGCGCCAGCGTTCCAGCGCAGATACCGCCGACGACACCATCCCGCATCGCAACATCCCTGAGCAATTCCGCCACCTCGGGCGGCGCCTCGCCCGCCCATCGGTCGGAGCCAATGACGGCGATTGCATCGAGATCGGCATTTTCATCGGCGCCGGCCGAGCGGTCGGGCGTCAGCCGGAAACCGCTGATCCCGCTCACGGGCCTGCCATCGGGTGTCAGCGAAACCGCGCGGGCGCCGAACCATTCGACCGCCGAGGCGGCCAGCAGGCCATATTCCCAGTCGGCGAAGCCGTCTATGAAAAGAAGGCCGATTGTCTTCTGCTTGGGCATACGCTCGCTCCGTCCCTCGCGTGCCGGACTTATCATCTGGGCGTTGGGGCGCCTACATCCAACCGCTTTGCCGAAAAATTCGTCTCAATTGTCGCGAAGGCGACGTTCGGCATACATGTCCGGCCAGCCGATATCCTTGCGAATGTCCGCCGGCAGCGAGTTGATAAACCGCTGGGTGCGGATCTCGTTGCGCATCGTACGAATCTTGCCGACATAGTGCTGCATGCCGCGCAGAATGGTGGAACCGGTCATGGCTAGTCTCCTCTCTGTGAATGAAGACAGTATCGCACACCCCTCCTGACAGCAGTCTGTCAGGAGGATGGCAGGGCCTGGATAATAGTTGCGATCGGTGCGTTATCCCTGTGAAGGTATCGTTTTCACTGCATCAGACCGCGCCCCGAAGCAGGTTTAGAAGGCCGAGATCGTTCACTAATGCATGCCTGGTCATGATCCATTGTTCAGCCTTTGGCGACGGACTGTCAGGATACGTGGTCTCCAGCCAGGGATCCGAAGTTCTGATATGGAAGGAGAAAATTCTTCCCCAAAAACAGGGAGACGACCATGAGCCTTCAACTGACAGGAATTCACCATCTGACCGCCATCACCGCCAATGCGCGTGGAAATCTTCATTTCTATACAAGGGTGCTGGGCTTGCGGCTGGTCAAGAAGACGGTGAACCAGGACGATACCTCAGCCTACCACCTCTTCTATGCCGATGGCGAAGCGACGCCGGGCACCGACCTTACTTTCTTCGACTGGCCGGTCGGCCGCGAGCGACGCGGCACCCACAGCATTGTGCGGACCAGCCTCAGGGTTGGTGGCCAGGACAGCCTTGCCTGGTGGAAGCAACACTTGACTGACGAAAATATCGTCACGAGTGAGATTGCCGACATCGGTGGCTACGCCAGCCTGGATTTCGAGGACCCCGAGGGCCAGCGTCTGCGCCTCGTCAGCGATGACGGCAAGGGCGACAGCCGCCCCTGGGCGCAAAGCCGCGTGCCGGTCGAACACCAGATCCGCGGGCTCGGGCCGATCGTCATCAGCGTTCCCGACCTCACCAATACCGAAGCAGTGGTGACGCAAGTGATGAACATGCGCAAGGTCCGAGACTATGCCTCGCCGGAGGGCCAGGTTCAGGTCTTTGAAATGGGCGAGGGTGGGCCGGCGGCGGAATTGCACGTCCTGGTGCAGCCGGGACTGGCGCCGGCAAGGCAAGGTGCCGGTGCGGTTCATCACGTCGCCTTCAGGGCGCCGGACCAGGAGACGCTGCATCAATGGACGGCGCGGCTGGCCGAATTCCGTCTGCCGTCGAGCGGCGAGGTCGAGCGCTATTATTTCCGCTCGCTCTATTTCCGCGAGCCGAATGGCATCCTGTTCGAGATCGCCACTGACGGGCCGGGGTTCACCGCCGACGAACCGCTGGAGACGCTGGGCGAAAAGTTGGCCCTGCCGCCATTCCTGGAATCGAAGCGCGCTTCGATCGAGGCCGGCCTCAAGCCGCTGAAGTAGATCGTTCCCCGATCAAAGGCTGGCGCCGCGTTCCAGTCCGGATCGCGGCGCCTATTTTATTCGAGCGACGAACGACGCGCTTTGACAGCCGACCGCGATGCTGGTCAAAGGCGGCATGTCGAAACTCCTCGCCCTCGTCATCCTTGGCATCATGGTCATCCAGTTGATCAAGCCGCTCGGCTGGCCGGGGCTGAAACGGCGCAGCGACTTCTGGAAGCTGGCGCTCCTGGCCATGGCGGCCATTTCGATAACGGCCGTGCTTGGACATTGGACGTAGCGCAGTTCCAGGAAGCCTGGAATGCGCAGGATGGAATATCGGGCCGGCACGAGCCGGCGGCAATCACTCTTCGATCACGCAGCCGACGAGGTGCTCGGCCCAGGCCCGGTAACCGGCTTCCGATGCATGAAATCCGTCCGAGGCGAAGCCGGCTTCGGGATTGGTGATCGGCAAGCGCGGCGCCGGCACCGCACCGCGTTCGAGGCAAAGACGTTTGCCCATCCGGTTCATCTCACCGGCGCGAATTTCCAGGATCTTGCCGAGCAGCGGCGGCATGGCTGGCGCTTGCGTGAACTCCAGCACAGGAGACCACACCACGCGGGCCTCAGGCCATTTAGCGCGCAGGGCGTAGAGCAGACCGCCGAACGCCCTCTTGAAGCGGGGCACGGAGTGGAAATTCTTGGTGTCGTTGGTGCCAATGGCGAGCACGATATGCGTCCACGGATCGGCCGAGAGATTGGGCAGGACGTGGTCGCGGATCTGCCCCGACGTCGCCGAATTGAACCCGGCGGCGCGCCAGCGCACGGCGCGGCCGGTTCGCTGCGAGATCAGGACGGCCAGCTGCGCGGCCAGGCCATTCTCGGATTTTTCGATGCCGACCGAGGCGGCGGAGGAATCGCCCAGCACCAGCAGCCAGACCGCCGGCTGGCCGCCGGCGATCTCATGCATGACCGGGCCTTGCGCGGGCAGCATGCGCGAGGTGCGTCGGCGTACGCCAAGCCCTTGCCAGACATAGACAGGGAAGGCGAGCCAGGTGAGGAGAGCCGGAAAGCGTCGCATCGAGCAGCAATTAACGCATGTTGCGCCGGAGGTGAACGATCCTTGCACCGGTGGCGGACGCCTTCAAGCGTCCAATGTTCGATGGGATCGCTGAATGCCTAAGCCCTGTCCGCTTGCGACCTGTTTCCATACTGGTCATGCAGCCGCACCCAGTCCATCAAGGTTCTATAAGGCCCGGTCTCGTCGCGGCCTTTCGGCGCAAGGTCGAGATATTGATAGGCGCCGATCAGCTGTTCGCTGCCGCGGGCGCGCGACATGAAGGTCAGGAAGATGTCGCCGGTCTCGTCCCGGTAGAACACGGTGGTGCCCGGCAGGTCTTTCGATTTCAGAACGGGCGTCTCGAAATTGTAGATCGCTTCACCGGATGCGATCTGCTTGTCGGTGAACGACACCTGCATGTCGAAGTTGAAGTCCGAGGCATAGGATGAGACCCAGTCGAATTTCCAACCCATGCGCTCTCGGTAGGGCAGCAGCTCGGCGAGCGGCGCGCGTGACACCGCGACAAGCGACACGTCATGGTGTCTCAGATGCTGATTGGCACCGTCCATGTGGTCGGCGACGAACGCACAGCTTTCGCAATGATGGGTCGAGCCGGGCCCGAACACGAAATGATAGACGATCAGTTGGCTGCGGCCGGCGAACAGTTCGGCCAGGCATCTTGGACCCTGCTCGGTTTCGAAGACGTAGTCCTTTCTCACCTTCAGCCAAGGCAGTTCGCGCCGTTCCGCCGCGATGCGCTCGCGAAATCGCGTCAATTCCTTCTCGCGCGCCAGATGCGCTTTGTGTGCCCGGAACCAATCCTCGCGTGAAACGACCTTGTTGCGATGCATGAACCTCTCCCTGGCTTCATCCCAAGGACGTTCGGGACGGGCATGAGCCGACATCGCGCCGGCTGCGCTGGAGAGAAATAGGGATGGAGGCGCTTCATCCCAAGTCCGGCGGAGCGCAGCAAAACCCGGGCGCATGGCCCGGGTCCGATAGAGACGGAAAACCGTGGTCAGGCAGCCTGCTCCAGGCTCGGCTTCCATTGTCCAAGCGCCGCCAGGTGGTTCATGTGGGCACGGTGGGTGAAGGCGGCCTGACCCGCGGCAACATTGGATGCCTTGCCGCTCCAGGCCTTCTGCGGGGCAGCCTGCAGGGCGCGGCCATAGGAGAAGGTCAGCTTCCACGGATGCGGGCCGATGGCGTTGATGGCGTTGAGGTTGGCGGTCGCTTCCTCGTCCTCCTGGCCGCCGGAGAGGAAGGCGATGCCCGGCACCGCCGCCGGCACGGCCTCACGGAACAGTTTTATGGTCTTTTGCGCGACCTCTTCAGGGCTGCTCACCGCGCCCGACTTCCTGCCCGCCAGCACCATGTTGGGCTTCAGGATCGTGCCCTCGAGCACCACCCGGGCCGCGTAGAGCTCGTCGTAGAGCTTCGTCAGCGTCGCCCTCGAGATTTCATAGCACGTGTCGATGTCGTGGGCGCCGTCCATCAGCACTTCCGGCTCGACGATCGGCACGATGCCGGCTTCCTGGCAAAGGGCCGCATAGCGGGCGAGCGCATGGGTGTTCGCGCTGATCGAGGTGACCGACGGCACGCCCTTTGCCTTGTCGATGTCGATCACGGCACGCCATTTGGCGAAGCGGGCGCCGAGCTTGTAATAGTCGGCGAGCCGCTCGCGCAGGCCGTCGAGGCCCTCGGTGACCGTGTCGCCGGGAAAGCCGGCCAGGGGCTTGGCGCCGGCATCGACCTTGATTCCGGGGATGGCGCCTGAAGCCTTGATGATATCGACCAGCGGCGTGCCATCGGCCGCTTTCTGCCGAATAGTCTCGTCGTAAAGGATGACGCCGGAAATATACCTGGTCATGGCGTCACTGGTGCGGAACATCATCTCGCGGTAGTCGCGCCGGCTGTCCGCGGTCGATTCGACGCCGATGACGTCGAAGCGCTTCTTGATGGTTCCCGAGCTTTCGTCGGCGGCCAGCAGGCCCTTGCCGTTGGCCACCATCGCGGCGGCAATGTCTTCGAGACGTTCGCTCATCGTGCTTCTCCTTGACGGTGTTGTTCTGCGCCTGACAGGACACTACCGCCAAAGGAATGACGCCGGAAAGCTCCAATCGATCGAAAGTCCCGGCAACGCCGCGCGCTCGCCTCGAGTTGATCGTCTCAAGGCTTGAGCACGTCGACGCCCGGCAGCGGCTTGCCTTCCATCCATTCGAGGAAGGCGCCGCCGGCAGTCGAGACATAGGTGAAATCGTCGGCAACCCCGGCCTGGTTGAGCGCCGCCACGGTATCGCCGCCACCGGCCACCGAAACCAGCTTGCCGGCCTTGGTGCGCGCCGCCGCATGCCTGGCTGCCGCCATCGTCGCGCGATCGAAGGGTTCGATCTCGAACGCGCCGAGCGGCCCGTTCCAGACCAAGGTCGCGGCGCGGTCGATCCAGTCGGCAACGGCCCTCACGGTCTTTTCGCCGACATCGAGGATCATGCCATCCGCAGGCACGTCGGCGATGGCCACGGTTTCGCTGGCCGCGCCCCCCTTGAATTCCTTCGCCACGACGCCGTCGACGGGCAGGATGATGGCGCAGCCGGCCTCGGCCGCCTCGATCATGATCTGCTTGGCGGTAGCGGCGAGGTCGTGCTCGCACAGCGACTTGCCGACATCGGTGCCGCGTGCGGCGAGAAAGGTGTTGGCCATGCCGCCGCCGATGACCAGCGCGTCGACTTTCTTGACCAGGTTCATCAGCAGGTCGATCTTGGTCGAGACCTTGGCGCCGCCGACGATGGCGACCACCGGGCGAACAGGATTTCCAAGGCCCTTCTCCAGCGCTTCCAGTTCGGCTTGCATGGTGCGGCCGGCAAAGGCTGGCAACAGATGCGCCAGTCCCTCGGTCGAGGAATGCGCCCGGTGGGCAGCGGAGAAGGCGTCGTTGACGAAGATATCGCCATTGGCGGCGAGCCGTTCGGTGAAGGCCGGGTCGTTCTTCTCCTCGGCCTTGTAGAAGCGGGTGTTCTCGAGCAGCAGCACGTCGCCCTTGTTCATGGCGGCGACCGCGCTTCCCGCCGTGTCGCCGACGCAGTCGCCGGCAAAGCCCAAGGGACGGCCAAGCACCTCGGCCGTCGCCCTGGCGATCGGCTCCAGCGAGAATTCCGGCGAGGGACCGTCCTTGGGCCGGCCGAAATGGGCGAGCAGGATGACCTTGGCGCCCTTGCCTGACAATTCAGCGATGGTCGGCGCTATGCGTTCGATGCGGGTCGTGTCGGTGACCTTGCCGTCAGCGACGGGAACGTTGAGGTCGACGCGCACCAGCACGCGCTTGCCATTGATGTTGCCGATATCGTCCAGTGTCTTGAAGCTGGCCATGCTGGTTCCTTTCGCTGAGAAGTCGCCGGGACCATACCCCGCACCGACGACGATGCAAGACTTGGCTGGGGAGGGCGCGAAATTTTCAAGGCGAAGGCGAAGGCGAAGGCGAAGGCGAAGGCGAAGGCGAAGGCGTCGACGTCGCGAAGCGTCACGGCAGGCGGATGGGTGCGGCGCAAAGGATCGCCGTGTCAGCTTTCGGTCGTTGCCTTTTCCACCGCCGGCTCGGTTTTCTCGTCTGCGCGTGCGGCGGTGATCGGTGTTTCCACCGGCTTGCGCCAGGTCTGGACGAAGGCTTTGATCCGGTCGGCGATCTCGCCGGCGCTGAGGAAGACCGGTACCCGCGCCACGGGCGCGGTCGGTTCGAAGGAGAGGCCCAGGCCTGTGATCCTGCCCTTGTCGTCGACGTCGCGCACGATCAGCTCGATCGGGCCGATCAGCACGCGGTCGGCATATTCGGCATGGCCGCCGAGCCGCGCCGTGACCAGGGCGCCGACGGTGAGCTTCTGTTCCGCCTCGCTCAGGCCCGGCGCGTATGCGGCTTCCAGTTCGGCAGCGGAACGCGCCGGATCGACGGCGAAGGCGCCGAAGAAATCGGCGTCCTCGGGGTCGACGACGGCGCGGCTGGCGAACAGCTTGTCGAGCAGGCGTGGATAGCGGTCCGGCACGAAGATGTAGACCTGGTCGCCGGCGGCAAGCCTGCCCATGTCCTGGAAACGCATCGAGCGTCCGTCGCGCAACACCAGCGAGGGCCGCGCCCAGCGAGGGATGCGCTCGCCGCGCGCCACCGGGCTGCCCGGCGCGACGCGGTAGGCGAGGAGTTCGTGATGGGCCGAGCCCGGCAGTTCGAGCTCGACCTTGTCCAGAGGTCCGAGCCGCGCCGGCACGATCAGGCCGAGACGGCGCGCCAGCGGACCAACGGTCCAGCCCTGGATGACGAGTGACACCAGGACGATGATGAAGGCGGCGTTGAAGATGGTGCGGCCATTCTCCAGCCCGCCGAGCAAGGGAGTGATGGCAAGCAGGATCGAGACGGCGCCGCGCAGGCCGACCCAGGAAACAAACGCGACTTCGGGGCGCGGCAGACGAAACGGGACCAGGCAAAGCCAGACCGCGATCGGCCGGGCGACGAACATCAGGAACAGGCCAAGCAGCACCGCCGGCACCATGATCGCCGGGAATTGCGAGGGCGTCGCGAACAGGCCGAGGATCAGGAACATGATGATCTGCGCCAGCCAGGACATGCCGTCCTGGAAGCGCTTGAGGATGGTGACGGCGCGGATGTCGGAATTACCCGCGATGAGACCGGCAAGATAGACCGCCAGGAAACCGGAGCCGCCGATGGCGCCGGCGGCGGCGAAGACCATCAGCGATAGGGTCAGCACGAAGATCGGCAGCAGGCCATGGTCGAGATTGAGCCGGTCGACGAGGCGCACGATGGCGAGGCCCCCCAGCACGCCGACAATGGCGCCCAGGCCCATGTTAATGAGGAAGCCGAGGACGAGGTTGGTGACCAGGACATTGGCCTCGGGGTCGGCATGGGCGGCTATGATCTCGACCAGGGTGATGGTCAGGAAGATGGCGATCGGATCGTTGGTGCCGGACTCCACCTCCAGCGTGGAGCGCACGCGCTCGCGCAGATTGATCTCGCCGGCGCGCAAAAGGAAGAACACGGCGGCCGCGTCGGTGGAGGCGACGGCGGCACCGAGCAGGAAGGATTCCAGCCAGGTGAGATCGAGCATATAGTAGGCGGCGGCGCCGAACAGGCCAGTGGTGAGGATCACGCCGAATGTGGCCAGAGACAGCGCCGGCCCGGCTGCCTGCCGCAAGGCATTGAGAGGCGTGCCGAAGCCGGAATCGAACAGGATCACCGCCAGCGCCAGTGAGCCGGCAAAATAGGCGATGCGGGCGTTGTCGAACTCGATGCCGAGGCCATCGGTCCCGGTGGCGAGCCCGATGCAGAGAAACAGAAGCAGCAGCGGTGCGCCGAAGCGGAAGGCGATCAGGCTCGAAAACGCGGCGACGACGACAAGCGCGGTGCCCACCAGCGTGACGAGATAGATCGCATGCTCCATCCGTGACTTGTCCCCTGCCTCTTCTCTCGATTCAAGGAAGAGTGGGGCGAAGGCATGGCCGGCGCAAGGCGGGAGAGCGGTTTTTTGGGCCGAAGCCCCACAACTTCGTCGTCCTTGGGCTTAGCAGGAGCGAAGCGACGCGTTGCCGAGCACTCCGACGAAAACGCCCGGACGAAACCGGGCGTTTCAAGTCTCTGGAAGATGGGCCCGCGATCAGGCGATGGTCTTGCCGAAGGCGACCGCGGTATCGCCCATGCGATTGGAGAAGCCCCATTCATTGTCGTACCAGGACAGCACCGAAACGAAGTTGCCGTCCATCACCTTGGTCTGGTCGAGCGCCACGATCGAGGAGTGCGGGTCGTGATTGAAGTCGATCGACACGTTCGGATGATGGGTAACCGACAGGATGCCCTTGAGCTTGCCATTGGAGGCGGCGATCACCGCCTCGTTGATCTCCTGCGCCGACGTCGAGCGCTTGGCGATGAACTTGAAGTCGACGAGCGAGACGTTCGGCGTCGGCACGCGGATCGAGATGCCGTCGAGCTTGCCCTTGAGCTCGGGCAGCACCAGGCCGATGGCCTTGGCGGCACCGGTCGAGGTCGGGATCTGCGAGAGTGCCGCGGCGCGGGCGCGGTAGAGATCCTTGTGCATGGTGTCCAGCGTCGGCTGGTCGCCGGTGTAGGAATGGATCGTCGTCATCATGCCCTTTTCGATGCCGACCGTCTCGTGCAGGACTGCGGCCAGCGGCGCCAGGCAATTGGTGGTGCAGGACGCGTTCGAGATGACGATGTGGTCCTTGTTCAGCTTGTCGTGATTGATGCCGTAGACGACGGTGAGGTCGGCGCCTTCACCGGGCGCCGAAACGAGGACGCGCTTGGCGCCGGCGGTCAGGTGTGCGGCTGCCTTGTCGCGGGCGGTGAAGATGCCGGTGCATTCGAGCGCGATGTCGACGCCGAGCTCCTTCCACGGCAGCTGGGTCGGATCCTTGATCGCGGTGACCTTGAACGTCTCCTTGCCGACGGTGATCTGGTCGCCGGAAACCGATACTTCGTGCGGGAAGCGGCCGTGTACGCTGTCGTAGCGCAGGAGGTGGGCGTTGGTTTCAACCGGGCCGAGGTCGTTGACGGCGACGACGTCGATGTCCTTGCGGCCGGATTCATGGATGGCGCGCAGGATGTTGCGGCCGATGCGGCCGAATCCGTTGATGGCAACTCTGACGGTCATTTTTCTCTCCTTGGGAGCTGGAGGGCAGACGATTGGTCCGCAGCTTCATAGCGGCGGAAGCGGAAAGAATCCAGCCGCGGCGACGTGGATTTAAATCGATTAGGTCAGTCCGGCGGAACCGCTGTACGCGGTTTCGCCGAGCGTTCTTGTTTCATACATGTCGCTGTCCCAAAATCGAGATACACTTTTGGGCAACAAGCAGGCCTTACTTGCCATGCAGGCGGGCTTCCGCCGCCTTGGCGGCCGCCTCGGCGGTGATGCCGAAATGCGGATAGAGCTGCTCGATCGTTCCCGAGGCGCCGAAGCCGGTCATGCCGATGAAGATGCCATCGGAGCCGATGAGGTGATCCCAGCCCTGGCGGATGCCGGCTTCGATCGCCATCTTCACCTTCGCATTGCCGATCGTCTTGCGGCGGTAGTCCTCGCTCTGCTTATCGAACAGTTCGAAGCAAGGAACCGAGACGACGCGGGTCGGATGGCCGTGCTTCTCCAGGAGGTCGCGGGCGCCGAGCGCGATCTCGACTTCCGAACCCGTGGCGAAGATCGTCACCGCGGCTTCGCCGCTGGCGGCGGCGAGCTCATAGGCGCCCTGGCTGCTCAGGTTCTTCTCTGTGAATTCGGTGCGCACGGTCGGCAGGTTCTGTCGGGTCAGCGCCAGCGTTGACGGCGTCTTTTCCGATTCAAGGGCCAACTGCCAGCATTCGGCGGTCTCGACCGCGTCCGCCGGACGGAACACGTTGTGGTTGGGGATGGCGCGCAGTGCCGCCACATGCTCGACCGGCTGATGGGTCGGGCCGTCTTCGCCGAGACCGATGGAGTCATGGGTCATGACGAAGATCGAGCGGATGCCCATCAGCGAGGCCAGCCGCATCGAGGGGCGGGCATAGTCTGAGAAGCACAGGAAAGTGCCGCCATAGGCGATCAGGCCGCCATGCAGCGTCAGCCCGTTGATGGCGGCAGCCATGCCGTGTTCGCGGATGCCGTAGTGAACATAGCGCTGGCCGTAGTCGTCCGGGGTGATGTTCTTGGTCTGGCTGGTCTTGGTGTTGTTGGAGCCGGTGAGATCGGCCGAGCCGCCGATGGTTTCGGGCACGGCGCCGTTGATGACTTCCAGCGCCATTTCGGAAGATTTGCGGGTGGCGACCTTCGGCTTGTCGGCGGAGAGCTTCTTTTTGTAGTCGGCAATGACGGCGTCGAAGTTGGACGGCAGCTTGCCGGCAACGCGGCGCTCGAACTGTGCCCTGAGCTTGGCGTCGGCCTTGGCGAGGCGACCTTCCCAGTCGGCGCGCGCCTCGGCGCCGGCCGTGCCGGCCGTGCGCCAGGCATCGAGGATGTCGGCTGGAACCTCGAAGGGGGGTGACTCCCAGTTGAAGAACTTGCGCGCGCCGGCGATCTCGTCGGCGCCGAGGGGCGAGCCGTGCGCCTTGTTGGTGCCGGCCTTGGTCGGGGCGCCGAAGCCGATGGTCGTCTTGCAGGCGATCATCGTCGGCTTGTCGGAATGGCGGGCGGCTTCGATCGCATAGGCGATGGCTTCCGGATCCGTGCCGTCGATGTGGCTGGCGTTCCAACCGGAAGCCTGGAAGCGCGCGACCTGGTCGGTATTGTCAGCCAGCGACACCGGGCCGTCGATCGAGATGTTGTTGTTGTCCCAGAACACGATCAGCTTGTTGAGCTTGAGGTGCCCGGCAAGCGCGATCGCCTCCTGGGAGACACCTTCCATCAGGCAGCCGTCGCCGGCCAGCACATAGGTGTAGTGGCTGACGAGGTCGTTGCCGAAGGCGGCGTTCATGATGCGCTCGCCGAGCGCGAACCCGACAGAATTGGCAAGGCCCTGGCCGAGCGGGCCGGTGGTCGTTTCGATGCCGGCGGCGTGGCCATATTCGGGATGGCCGGCGGTTTTCGAGCCCAACTGGCGGAAGTGCTTGATCTGGTCGATCGTCATGTCTTCGTAGCCGGTCAGGTAGAGCAGCGAGTAGAGCAGCATCGAGCCGTGGCCGGCCGACAGGATGAAGCGGTCGCGGTCGGCCCAATGCGGCGCCTTGGCGTCGAATTTCAGGAAACGGGTGAACAGCACCGTGGCAATGTCGGCGCAGCCCATGGGCAGGCCGGGATGGCCGGAGTTCGCCTTCTCGACCGCGTCCATGGAGAGAAAGCGGATCGCATTGGCCATCCGGTCATGTTGTTCACGCGACGTCATGGTTCCTCCGGGGTGGGGTTTGGGGCCTTGGGAGAGCCCTTGAAAAGCGTGCGCGACACATAGCAGGCGCGCACTTTTAGTCAACAAACCGGCGCGCATTTGCCGGCCTTGTGATGCCGCGGGCAGGCCTATATTAGCGTTAGCAGGGGACAGTCGCGAGAGCTTTGTTGACGTCGCCTTCACCCGGTGCCTAATGTTTCAGAGATAACGCGTTCTGAACGCGAGCGATTCGGTGATGGGCAGGGCACAGGACGAGGCCATGACCGGGGAAACGACACTCAAGGAAGTCATCGCAAGGCTGGGCAAGGCCATGGAAGGCCTGGAAAACGCCGTCGCGGCCAAGCTCGAGCATGAGCGCGATTATTCGGAAGCCGAGGCCGAGGTGCAGCGGATGAATGCCGACCGCTCGCGGCTGGCGCAGGAGCTCGACAGTTCCGAGGCGCGCGCCGAGCGGCTGGAGGATGCCAACAAGGAAGTGTCGCGACGACTGGTGACCGCAATGGAAACCATCCGCGCTGTGTTGGATAGGTAGGCTGATGGCACAGGTCACGGTTTCCATCGACGGCAAGCAGTATCGGATGGCCTGCGACGAAGGCCAGGAAGAGCATCTGATCGATCTCGCCGAGCGTTTCGACCGCTACGTCTCGCATCTGAAGGATTCATTCGGCGAGATCGGCGACCAGCGGCTGACGGTCATGGCCGGCATCATGGTCATGGATGAACTCTCGGAGCTGCAGAAGCGCGTCAAGGGCATGGAAAGCGAAGTGCTGACCTTGCGCAAGACCCGCGACGAGGCGCTGACCAAGGCCGACAAGAGCGACAGCGTGCTGACCAACGCGCTTGGCGCGCTGGCGCAGCGCATGGAAGATCTTGCGGCGACGCTGGCCGTCAACAAGGCATAAGCGGTCTCCTCGGAAATTCCTGCCGAACTTGGCGGCAAGAAGAGAAATTTTTTCGCGGGCGTGACGGGCGCCTGTGGCTTTAGGCATTTGTGGGTTGCCGCCGAGGTGTTAAAAAGATTTGAGCGCTCGCCAGCCGTTGCCGGCAACATTTCAAGGGTAGGGAAACAACATGAGCCTTCGCATCAACGATATCGCCCCGGATTTCACCGCCGAGACCACGCAAGGACCGATCAGCTTTCACCAGTGGATCGGTGACGGCTGGGCGGTGCTGTTCAGCCACCCGAAGAATTTCACTCCCGTCTGCACGACCGAGTTGGGCACGATGGCGGGGCTCGAGGGCGAGTTCAAGAAGCGCAACGTCAAGATCATCGGCATTTCGGTCGATCCGGTCGAAAGCCACGGCAAATGGCAGGACGATATCAAGACGGCGACCGGCCATTCGGTGAACTATCCGCTGATCGGCGACAAGGATCTCAAGGTCGCCAAGCTTTACGACATGCTGCCTGCCGGTGCCGGCGAGACCTCGGAAGGCCGCACGCCCGCCGACAATGCCACCGTGCGTTCGGTCTATGTCATTGGGCCCGACAAGAAGATCAAGCTGGTGCTGACCTATCCGATGACCACGGGCCGCAACTTTGACGAGATCCTGCGCGCGGTCGATTCCATGCAGTTGACCGCCAAGCACCAGGTGGCGACGCCGGCGAACTGGAAACAGGGCGAGGACGTCATCATCACCGCGGCCGTTTCCAACGAGGACGCCATCAAGCGCTTCGGCGCCTACGAGACCATCCTGCCCTATCTCAGGAAGACCAAGCAGCCTTCCGCGTAAAGCGGCTCTCCGGTTCACGGAAACGGCGAACCATCTCTTTGTTTTTGCGCAATTCCTTGGGCAAAGCGCCACGCGCCTTTCCCGGGAAACCGCTTGGAGTTGCTCCAGTTGCCTGGCCGGCATTTTTCGACTTCCGTCGCTTTTCTGGCAAGGCGTGCTTGACGGCAGGGCCCCGCTAGACAAGCATGCTCTTATGTTGCTCTGGCAGAGAAAATCATTCCTGTCTGGCTAACGGAGGGGACGTCGGATTGGACATAGGTTCGGCAAAGCCTGAGGTCACCGGTTTCCACGACAAGCCGACCGGCGCCATCCAGTATGTCGTCGCCGACCGGGTGACGAAGCGGTGTGCCATAATCGATCCGGTCCTCGACTTCGACGAGAAGTCCGGCGCAGTTTCGACAGCCAATGCCGATGCGCTGCTGGATTTCGTCAGGGCGGAGGGACTGAGCGTCGAATGGATTCTCGACACCCATCCGCATGCCGATCATTTCTCGGCCGCGCAGTACCTGAAGCAAAGGACCGCGGCGCCGACGGCGATCGGCGAGAGGATCGTCGAGGTCCAGAAATTGTGGAAGGCGATCTACAACTGGCCGGATTTCCCCGCCGACGGCTCGCAGTGGGACCGGCTGTTCGGCGACGGCGAGGTTTTTCGGGTGGGAACGCTTCCAGCAAGGGTGCTTTTCTCGCCCGGGCACACGCTGGCGTCGATCACCTATGTGATCGGGGATGCAGCCTTTGTTCACGACACGCTGTTCATGCCCGACAGCGGCACGGCAAGGACGGATTTTCCCGGCGGCAGCGCTGCGCGCCTGTGGCACTCGATCCAGGGCATTCTGGCCCTGCCGGAGGACACGCGCGTCTTTGTCGGCCATGATTATCAGCCCGGCGGGCGCCAGGCGTTATGGGAGAGCACGGTTGCCGCGCAGAAAGCCGACAACATACATCTTGCCGCCGCGCGCGGCGAGGCCGAATTCGTTGCCCTGCGCGAGGCGCGCGACCGGACATTGCCGATGCCGAGGCTGATCCTGCATGCGCTGCAGGTCAACATGAATGGCGGACGCCTGCCGGAACCGGAAGCCAATGGCCGACGGTATCTGAAATTTCCGCTGGATGGGCTTTGAAGCAATCACAGCACCCGCTGCGGTATACAAAAAGGCGGCGCCAGTCTCCTGACGCCGCCGTTTTATCTTGTTGCCGATGCCGGCTTTAAGCCGCCGGCTGCGCCTCGATGGTGCGCAGCGCCTGGGTCTGGCGCTTGGCGGCGGCCTTGACGGCATCCTGCACCTTCTCGAAAGCGCGCACTTCGATCTGGCGCACGCGCTCGCGGCTGATGTCGAACTCAGCCGACAGTTCTTCCAGGGTCAGCGGCTCATCGGCGAGGCGGCGCGCCTCGAAGATGCGCCGTTCGCGTTCGTTGAGCACCGCAAGAGCACCCGACAGCATGCCGCGCCGGTTTTCCAGCTCGTCCTGCTCGATCAGCATCTCTTCCTGGCTTTCGTGGTCGTCGACCAGCCAGTCCTGCCATTCGCCGGACTCGCCTTCCGTCGCCCGGATCGGCGCGTTGAGTGAGGCGTCGCCCGACAGGCGGCGGTTCATCGACACGACTTCCGCTTCCGAGACGTTCAGCCTCGTGGCGATTTCGGCGATCTGGTCGGGCTTGAGGTCGCCGTCGTCAAGCGCCTGGATCTTGCCCTTCACCTTGCGCAGGTTGAAGAACAGACGCTTCTGGTTGGCGGTCGTGCCCATCTTGACCAGGCTCCACGAGCGCAGGATGTATTCCTGGATCGAGGCCTTGATCCACCACATGGCGTAGGTCGCGAGGCGGAAGCCACGCTCTGGCTCGAATTTCTTGACGGCCTGCATCAGGCCGACATTGCCTTCCGAGATCACTTCGCCAATCGGCAGGCCGTAGCCGCGATAGCCCATGGCGATCTTGGCGACGAGCCGCAAATGGCTGGTGACGAGCTTGTGCGCTGCGGAAGTGTCCTCATGCTCGGCATAACGCTTGGCGAGCATGTACTCTTCCTGCGGCTGAAGCATCGGAAAGCGGCGGATCTCTTCCAGGTAGCGGCTGAGGCCGCCTTCGCCGGAAACGATACTGGGTAGTGACTGGGCCATGATAGCGCCCCCTCTCTATTGGAGTGATGCCCCCGAAACGCGGCGGGCATGTGACGCGAGCACCAAAGGCTCGCTCGCGACATCAGATATATACAGGAACAAAACCAGAAAAGACAGGCATTTGTTCAACACGAAACAGTGTGTCACGCTGAAGTGAACAACGCCAGTCAGGTTTTTTGATGATTGATTTGAAGCTTGCCGGGCGGCGGATTCAAAGACTGCGAAAGCCGCCGACGAGTTCCTCCATGTCCCTCGGTATCGGTGCCTCGAACCTCATCGATAGATGGGTAGTCGGATGGCGAAATTCAAGGAGCCAGGCGTGCAAAGCTTGCCGGGAGAAGGCCTTGACCTGGCTTCTCAGCGGTTCGGGCAACCGGTTGGCCTTGGTGCGAAAGGCTTGGCCGTAATCGGGATCACCGAGCACCGGATGACCGATATGGGCCATGTGGACGCGGATCTGATGGGTGCGGCCGGTCTCCAGCCGGCATTCAACCAGACTTGCGGTTGCGAATTCCTTTTGGTTTTCGCCGAAGCGCTCCTGCACCGCAAAATGGGTGACGGCGTGGCGGGCATCGTCGCGTCCTTCGGGTACTACGGCGCGACGTACACGGTCGGCGGCGCGGCCGAGTGGGGCATCCACCGTTCCGGCCGGCCGCTGCGGTATGCCCCAGACCAGCGCCAGGTAGGCGCGCTCGAGATCGCCTGTCAGGCCGTGATCGGCAAAGGCCTCCGAAAGCGCCTTGTGGGCGCGGTCGGTCTTGGCCACGACCATGACGCCGCTGGTTTGCTTGTCGAGGCGATGAACGATGCCCGGCCGGCGCACGCCGCCGATGCCGGACAGGCTGTCGCCGCAATGATGGATCAGCGCATTGACCAGCGTGCCGGTCCAATTGCCGGCGCCGGGATGGACGACAAGCCCGGCGGGTTTGTTGATGACGATCAGTTCGTCATCTTCATAGAGGATATCGAGGGCGATGTTTTCCCCCTGTGGCTCCGCCGGTTCCGGCTCCGGCATGGCGACCGAGACAGTTTCGCCCGGCGACATCTTGCACTTGGTCTCGACAACGGCCTTGCCGTCGACCAAGACCGCGCCCTGCCTGATCAGCATCTGCACGCGGCTGCGCGACATTTCCGGGCCGAGCCTGCCTGCCAGCCACTGATCGATGCGCTGGCCGGCATCGTCGGCGCCGGCCACGAGCACGATCGGTTCTGCCTGCATGAATTGGTCCTCTATCAATCCGGGGGCCTCTTCGTTATGAGCGCTCATCGAGAATCGTTCCGGAATGTTTGCCATGGCCCGCCCCGCCGCCGACGAAGACGCCGTTGTTGAAGGCGGGGAAAAGCCGCTCAACCCCGAGATCGAAAAGGTGCGCGGCAGGCTCATCCGCTTCATGGCCATCAATCTCGGCCTGCTCTTGCTGGCCCTTATGGTGGTGATCGCGGCGATTGTCTACAAATCACGCAAGGCAGCGCCGGTGAGCCCGCCGCTGGCCGGCGACATCCAGGTGCCCGCCGGCGAACCGCTCAGCGGAGACATCGTGCTGCCGGTCGGCGCCAGGGTGGTCAGCCAGTCGCTATCCGGCAATCGCGTCTCGATCGAGGCCGAACTTGTCGATGGCAGCCGCACGATCTTCGTCTACGATATGGGCGAGCGGCGCATAATCGGCCGCTTCGCAATCCGCAACAAATGAAGCCCGGCGCGCAATGACCGGCTTTGCCGAAAACCGTCATATCGCCACCGTTGCGCTGGTCGTCGACAGCTATGACGAAGCAATCGACTGGTATGTCGAGCGAATGGGCTTTGTGCTCCTGGAGAATGTGGACCTTGGCGGCGGCAAGCGCTGGGTGACGGTCGCGCCGGCCAGCGGGCGCGGCGCGCGGCTGCTTCTGGCCGAGGCCTCCGACGAGGCACAAAGGAAGAGCATCGGCAACCAGACCGGCGGGCGGGTTTTTCTCTTCCTGGAAACCGACAACTTTGCCCGCGATCATGCGGCGATGGTGGCGAAGGGCGTCGAATTTCGCGAGCCACCGCGCTTGGAGCCCTACGGCACGGTGGCGGTTTTCGTCGATCTCCACGGCAATCTATGGGACCTGATCGAGCCAAAACGCTAGCAGCAGCCAGCTTTTTCTTGATCCCGGGAAAGCCGGCGGACCCCAGTTGCTTTTTCTCCGCCGCCAGCCTATATCGCCGGTTCTTGAACGCGCCCATCGTCTAGCGGTCAGGACACCGCCCTCTCACGGCGGGAACAGGGGTTCGATTCCCCTTGGGCGTACCAAGAAGGCGACGGCTCAGCCGTTGATGATCCCTCCAGCATCAAACAATGTTCAAGGCCTCCGCGGAAGCTTCGTCATATGCGCGCATATGACCGCATGGAGCGCTGGCAAAAGCCGGGCTCGGAGCTATGGCATGGCGGCTTCGATTAACGTTTCGTTTACCTATAATCTGTCTATTGGAGACAATTCACCCGCGACCACGGATGTACTGGCGCTGCGGTGAAAACAAAGGTCGGCCCACTGCCGGCCTTTTGTTTTTTGGCCGGCCGCTGCGGGCGGGGCTGCCTCCAATGCTTTCGGCAAGAGCTTTCGCCAAAGCATATTGCCCTTGCCATCTCCAGCCCTACCATCAATCCTGACGATCGCACGCGGGCGGCCGGAAGGGTCGACGGTGGAGGAATTGCAATGAAAAGAACCGCTGGAATGCTCCTGATTAGCGGCGCATTGGCGATTGGCGCCACCTGCCCATCGGCTGCCGCCCAGCTCAACACGATGGAGGAAGTTGGCACGGCGATCCAGGCATGCTGGACGCCGCCGGTGGATGCCGGAAATTCCATCGTCACGCTGAGCTTCAGCTTCAAGCGCGACGGCACGCTGCTTGGTCCGCCACGGCCGACCGCCGCCAAGGTGGCCGGCGACGACAAGGCGCGAAAGTCGTTCATCGACGCCGCAATGACCGCGGTGAAGGATTGCACGCCGCTCAGCCTTTCGCCGCAACTGGCGCAAGGGATTGCCGGCAACGTGTTCACCTTGCAATTCGTATCTCCCAAGATCCGCCAATAGCTGTTTTCCGCAACTCTCCGCGCAGGGCGCGCCGCGGCTTAATGTGCTAGCGCCGTTCGGCGTTCGGCGTTCGGCGGATCGCCGATCCCGCTTCCATTTTTTACGCAATTCCTGCGGGAAAACATCTGCCAGGGTCAGCGAGCCGCTCAGGTAGCTACTACCAAACCACTCGCCCAGCACCGCCTTCACCGGTCAGTGACTGGTACGCCGCGCCTCAGCGTGCCGCGCCAGGTCGGGTGTCTCGAAGACGTAGTCGTTCCAGGCCGATTCCGGGATTTGCCCGGCCAGATAGCATTCCAGCAGCAGGTTTTGCTCGGCGCTCAGGGGCCTCGGGTCAAGTCCCAGGGAATGAAAAAGATTTCTTGTCAGTTCCGATACCGTGATCTGGATCGACATCTGCGTTCTCCTTCGCGCTTCAACGCGAAAGGCCGGGCAAAGGTTTCAGGACCGGATGCCGATAACGCCGGAGTGATCCGGCAGGCCTGCCAGCCGTCGGTCCGGCTGCATTGTTTTGCAGTTCGTCTCAATCTTGAAATAAAAATGCAATATTGAATTCACAGGGATTCTTCTATTAAACTAGAGGCAAGTCTCTCAATGCATGGAGACTAGAAAGATTAGATGAAACTCATTTAGTGGAAGCTTACCGAAATCGAAAGAGTTGTCATTCCAGGTTCTCAGCAACAATGACCGCGTCCTTCCGATGATCCGTTTCTGGTCCCCCATGATGATCGCGCTCGTCACCTTGACCGTGCTCGCGCTCGGCATGTCCAGTTCTTATGCCGACAGTTGCAGTGCAATAAAAAATCAGTTGTCTTCGGCCGGCCGTGGCGGCGGCACGAGCCCCGAGCTCGCCCAGTTGCACCGCCAGCTTGCCGCGATCCAAGGCATCGAGAGGCAGCGCAAGTGTACGGCGAAAAATTCCCTCGGTGGTTTCTTCAACGCATGCGCCGATCTTGCCAGGAACAGGAGCGAGGTGCAGCGCCAGATCGCGGCGGCCTCTAATTCAGGCCGGGACATGTCGGGGCTGCGGGCACGCTTTGTCGCGCTTGGCTGCGCGCCAGCGGCAAAGCGCGCGGCGGCGAAGACCCAATCGGTGTCTGCGGCGGCGCCAGCGGCGAGGGCAACGGGCGCCGGCAACGCGATGCTGTTCTGCGTGCGCCTTTCGGATGGATATTTCTTCCCAGCACCCAAGTCGCAGTTCGCCGGCAGCGACGATGTGAAGGATATGGCCGATCAATGCCGCTACATCTGCGACGAGCCGGGCGTCGACCTCTATACGCTCAGCGACGTCAGCCTCGAAACCGAAAAGATGGTCTCTCTCGACACGCGCAAGCCCTACACCGATCTGCCGACCGCATTCCGCTACCGCGACGACGTCAATTTCAAGGCATGTGACCTAAAACGCTACTACAGCAGGGTCGCCGAATTGAGGGCCCGAACGGTAACGCCCACAAACATGACCAATGCCATCATCCCCTTGCCGTCGGCCAAGCCGGACCTCGGCAGCGTCGCGGCAATTCCCGCGGCGGACGCCGAAGCCTCCGGGGCGGCCCAGCATCAGTCGATAGAGGCCGGCAAGCGGCCGGTGAGAATAGTCGGCCCGGCCTTCTTCCCAGCCGAATGATCATCCGCCCCCGGTTGTAGGCGCCGGTTTCTCAGCCAAGGTCAGTTTTGGGTGGCACCCATCAGTCGCAGACCATGCGAACCCTCTTTCCGGGTTCGCTGACATTCCTGCATGCCAGGGGCTTTTCCTCATCGGAGGACGGCGGAGGTGGCCTCGAAACTCTTGAAAGATGACGTCTCGGTGCGGCGCGCGGCGCGGGCCTGCGCTCGGAAAACCGGGTTGGCGGTTGTGGCGGCGCCGGAAAAGCGCCGTTTTCCATTCCGGACGGCCCGTATTCCACATTGGGCGGCGGCCGGTCCCAGAAACGCCGGGCATCGAGCGGGCGCGGAATGACGACGGTGCCGTCATAGCTGCGCGAACAGCCGCTGCCGAAAAGCAGCGCCGCGCTCAGCAAGCAAGGCACAATCCGTCCAAACATCAGCAACACCCCAATATTGGCTTATAGCGCGGCTTCGATCAGGCCGACAACCGGGCGCAATGGCGCAGGCCAGGGCCCGTCCGGTGCGCAACGGCTTGTTAAGGTTAGCGGATCGTTAATGCTTCTCGGGCACATTCCGCCGACGAACCGCGGAGGGAGGGTTCGGCCTTGGATTCGGGGTGGGGACGGCATGGCTGAAGCGAACGAGACAGCCGGCGTGCGCGGCGAGCGCGGGTCGGGCGAAATGGCGGTGAACGACGCGGCTTCGTTCACCGCAGGCATGGATTTGGCCATGCTACGCCAGCTGGTCGAAACGGGCTCGGACTGGATCTGGGAGACCGACGCCGAGCTGCGCTTTTCCTGGCTTTCGCACAACTACCAGGCGGTCACGGGCATCGACCCGGCCGCCGTGCTCGGCCGCTTCCGTTTCGATTTCCTGAAGCAGGTCCTGAACGGCAACCGCAGCGCGGCAATGCATCTGGAGGATCTGCAGGCGCATCGGCCGTTCCGTGACTTTGTCTACGAACTGAAGGGAGGTCGCGCCGATTGCCGCTGGGTGCTGACCTCAGGCTTTCCACGCTTCGATGACGAGGGGAAATTCGCCGGCTATCGTGGCATTGGACGCAATGTCACGGGATTGGCCGTCGCCTTCGAAGAACTGGAGCAGAAGCAGCAAGGAGAGGCGTCTTCGGGAGGCCTTCCCGACCTTCGCACGATGGTCGATTCGATGCCGATCGGGATCATGGTCCTCGACGCCGACCTGCGCGCCGAAGTGATCAACCAGGCCTTCTACAATTTGTGGAAAATCGATCCCCAGCGCGCCGGGATCGGCTCGGGCTTCCGCGAGTTGATGGAGGCCAGCCGCGCCGCCGATTCCTACGGCGCCGACGACGTTGCCTGGCAGCGTCATACCGCCGAGCGCGAGGCCGAGATCAGGGCCGGCGTCGCCGGCTCGAGACAATTGCCGCGCAATGACGGGCGTACCCTGGTTGCATCGCTGGCGCCGCTGGCCGGCGGCAAGCGGCTCATCTCCTATGTCGATGTCACCGACATGAAGGATCGCGAGGCCGAGCTGGCCGACGCGCTGGAAAAGGCGCGACTGGCGGAAGCGGTGATCAACGGCGTCAAGGATCCGATCTTCGTCAAGGACGACGATCTGCGCTTCGTCTTCGTCAACGAAGCGTTTGCGGGCCTGTTCGGCCAGACGCCGCAAACCATGCTTGGCAAGCCCGGCGGCAATTTTCTCGCGCCCGCCGAGGTCGCGCTGTACGAGGAAAGCGAGCGCGCGGTGCTGGCGACCGGGCGGCCTTACGAGGTGGAGGAAAGTTTCCAGGTCGACGGCGTCAACCGCTCGCGCGTCGTCAGGAAGAACCGCGTTAGAATGGTAAGCGGCCGCAACTACGTGGCCGGCTTCCTGTTCGACGTCTCGGACATGAAGGGCCGTGAGACCGAGGCGCAGGACGCCCGCAAACACCTGGCCAGCGTGCTGGAATCGCTGCCGGCCGCCGTGATCATCTACGACCGCGAGGACAATTTCGTTTTCGCCAACCGCAAGATGCAGGACACGCTGCCGGCGCTGAAGCCGGCGTGGCAGCCCGGCCGCACCTTCCGCGACGCGCTGGCACTCGGTCATTCGGCTGGCTATTTCCGCTCGAGCGGCGATCCGCGGGTCGATGCGCTCTATGATGGCGATCTCGATGGCTGGCTGGACAGCATCCTCGCCCGTTACCACCTGCCATACTCATCCTTCGAACGTCTCAATCCCGACGGCCGCTGGTATCAGGTTTATGACATGCGCACCGATGACGGCACGTTCATCGGCGTGCGCGTCGACATCTCCGAGATCAAGAGCCGCGAAAAGGCGCTGCACGATTCGATGCGGCAGATCGACCTGTTCCGGCACGTGCTGGACGAACTGCCCGTGGCCGCCTTCATCAAGGCGCAGGACCTCAGCATCGAGTTCGTCAACAAGGCCTGGTGCGCGATCACCGGGCTCGCCAAGGAAGACGTTATCGGCCGCACCGATCGGCAGCTGTTCGGCGACGGGGATGGAGAAAGCTACAGCCTGGACGATACCGAGGTTGCCCTCACGGGCAGCGTCAGGGAGGTCGAGGAGCCCGTCACCCATCGCGACGGCACGGTGCGGCAGTTGATGACGCGCAAGAGCCGGCTGGTGGCGCTGGACGGATCGGTGCATCTGGTCGGCTCCAGCACCGACATCACCGAGGTCAAGGCGCGCGAGCGGGCGCTGGAAGAAAGCATGCGCGAGAACGAGGTATTCCGCAGCCTGATCGACAACGTGCCGGTGTCGATCTATGCCAAACGCTCCGATCTCAGGCAATTCTACGTCAACAAGGGCTGGTGCGATCTCACCGGCTTCAGCAAGCAGGACGCGATCGGCAAGACCGATATCGAAATTTTCGGGCCCGACGGCGAAGCCTTCGTCAATGGCGACCTCGCGGTGCTGCGCAGCGGCGAAACCCAGGAGGTCGAGGAGACGGTGATGCTCCCGGACGGCAGCGTGCGCCACCAGTTCGCCCGCAAGGGCGCGATGATCGCGTCCGACGGGTCGCTCTACCTGATCGGGTCGACCACCGACATCACCGAATTGAAGCTGCGCGAGGCGGAACTGCGCGAGGCGCGCCAGCGCGCCATACTTGCCGACCGCGCCAAGTCGGAATTCCTCGCCAATATGAGCCATGAGATTCGCACCCCGATGAACGGCGTGCTGGGCATGGCCGAACTCCTGGCCAAATCCGATCTCGATCCGAAGCAGAAGACCTTCACCGACATCATCGTCAAATCGGGCAACGCGCTGCTCACCATCATCAACGATATCCTGGATTTCTCCAAGATCGATGCCGGCCAGCTGGTGCTCGATCCCGCCCCCTTCAATCTCGCCGAGGCGATCGAGGACGTGGCGACGCTGGTGTCGACGCGGGCCAAGGAAAAGGACCTCGAGCTCATCGTGCGCATCGAGCCTGGGCTCGAAAGCCTGTTCATCGGCGATGTCGGCCGCATCCGGCAGATCGTCACCAACCTGCTCGGCAATGCGGTGAAGTTCACCGAAGAAGGCCATGTGCTCGTCGACGTCACCGGCGAAAGTGTGCCGGACGGAACCAGGCTGACGATCTCGGTCACCGACACCGGGATCGGCATCCCTGAGGAAAAGCTGAAACAGGTGTTCGAGAAATTCAGCCAGGTCGACACCTCCTCGACGAGGCGGCATGAGGGCACTGGGCTCGGGCTCGCGATCACCTCGCGGCTGGTCGAATTGATGGGCGGCGACATCGGCGTGGAAAGCGCCGAAGGCAAGGGGTCGACCTTCTGGTTCACGGTCACGCTGCCCAGGGCCGGACAACAGAACGCGCAGCGCATCATGCCGGTGGACGTGACCGGCGCGCGGGTGCTGATCGTCGACGACAATGCCGTCAACCGCGCCATCCTGACCGAGCAGATGACGTCATGGACCTTCGATTCCTGCGCGGCCGAGAGCGGCGCCGAGGGACTGAAAGTGCTGATCGCGGCCGCCGCCTACGGCGTGCCGGTCGATTGCGTCGTGCTCGATTATCAGATGCCCGAGATGAGCGGTGCCGAGATGGCAGGTGTCGTGCGCAACACCGCCGGGCTTGCCGACACGCCGATCATCATGCTGACCTCCGTCGACCAGTCGCTGGCCAACACCAGTTACCGCGATCTCGGCATTGATGCCCAACTCATCAAGCCCGCACGCTCCTCGGTGCTCCTGGAAACGCTGGTCGCCACCATCCAGCGGCATCGCCACGCCACGGATGTCGCCCGGCCGCTTGCTGTCGAGGGAGGCGGCGGGAACAATCCACAGTCACCGCCACCGGCGGCAGGGCAACGCGCGTTGCTGCAGCCGCCGCCGGTCAGGCCTCGGCTTGCCGCGACTGGCGGCGAGCAGCGGCTGGACATCCTCGTGGCCGAGGACAATGAGGTCAACCAGATGGTCTTCACCCAGATCCTCGGCGAGACCGGCTACGGTTTCGAGATCGTCGGCAATGGCCGCAAGGCGCTGGACGCTTTCGGCAGGCTCAATCCGTGCATGATCCTGATGGACGTCTCGATGCCGGAGATGAACGGGCTCGAGGCAACCGCCGCCATCCGCCGGCTGGAAGAGGAAACCGGCACGCATGTGCCGATCGTCGGGGTCACCGCGCATGCGCTCAAGGGCGATCGCGAACGCTGCCTGGACGCCGGCATGGATGACTATCTGCCCAAGCCGATCAGCCCCAGGGCCCTGCTCGAAAAGGTCGAGCGCTGGGTCGGCGCCGGTCGCCAGGCCCGGCGCAACGCGGGATAGACTTTGCGCCTTCGGCCGGATTGCGGCGAGAATCACCCGGGGCCGGCTGCAGCCCTTCGAGCAAGACTATGGTGCGATCGCACCATATCAAAGCCGGCGTCCAGCCGGGACAATGACGGCATCGAATTTCCGCTCTCTTCTAGTTACGGGCGGGAGCAGCGACCGCCAGTATGAAGCAGCGTCAATCTACCCCAACGGACCTGTTTTTGGCGATGGCCCGGCCAAGACATCCTCTGGCCTCGAGCAACGCGCTCCCGTCCGGCTTTTCTTCGATCAGCGATCCATGCCGAATCCGATGGCTGTTTGGGTGGCCGGATCGCGCAAGTCCCTGATTCCCGAAGGCAAACCGGCGCCATGCCGCAGCCGCTAATCGCCATCGCCTTTCCAAGCGCCGGCGACGCGTTACCGGGCTGACACGAAACTGTCATGCGACTGTTATAATCGAACGCTATTGGCCTCAGCGGGCGCTGGCAAGGAATGGCGCCGAGAGACCATCTTCCGAACAGGAGCAGGCCATATGAGACATTTCATCCGCTCGGCGGCCGTTGCGATCGCAATGGCTGCGGCGTCCACCCTCACCCTTTCCGCGGCAATGGCAGCTGACATCTCCGGTGCCGGCGCCACCTTCCCTTACCCGATCTATGCGAAGTGGGCCGATGCCTACAAGAAGGAGACCGGCATCGGTCTCAACTACCAGTCGATCGGCTCGGGCGGCGGCATCAAGCAGATCAAAGCCAAGACCGTCACCTTCGGCGCTTCCGATGCGCCGCTGAAGGGCGAGGATCTCGAATCCACCGGACTTGCACAGTTCCCGATGGTGATGGGCGGCATCGTTCCGGTCGTCAATCTCGAAGGCATCAAGCCGGGCGAACTGGTGCTCGACGGCCCGACGCTGGCCGATATCTTCGTCGGCAAGATCACCAACTGGAATGACGCGGCGATCGCCAAGCTCAATCCCGACGTCAAGCTTCCCGACCAGGCGATCGCCGTCGTGCATCGCTCCGACGGTTCGGGCACCACGTTCAACTTCAGCTACTACCTGGCCGACGTCAGCGCCGACTGGAAGTCGAAGGTCGGCGTCAACACCGCGCTCGAATGGCCGGTTGGCATCGGCGCCAAGGGCAATGAAGGCGTCGCCAACAACGTCTCGCAGACCGGTGGCTCGATCGGCTATGTCGAATACGCCTACGCCAAGCAGAACAAGTTGACCTATGCCGACATGATCAACAAGGACGGCAAGAAGGTCGAGCCGACGGCGGCGGCGTTCTCGGCGGCGGCGGCCAATGCCGACTGGAGCTCGCAGCCTGGTTACGGCGTCATCCTGGCCAACCAGCCGGGCGCCGAATCCTGGCCGATGACGTCGGCGACCTGGATCCTGGTCTACAAGAAGCCCGGCGACGTGGCGGCGACCGGTGAAGCGCTCAAGTTCTTCGCCTGGTCCTACGCCAAGGGCGACGACATGGCCGGGGCGCTGGACTACGTTCCGATCCCCGACGCGGTCGTCAAGAGCGTCGAGGACATGTGGGCCAAGGACATCGTCGGCGAAGACGGCAAGCCGCTCTATTCCGCCATGTAATCCCTGCTGAACGAGGAGGGCGCTTCACGGCGCCCTCCCTGTCTTCCTTGAAACGCGAGGGCCAGATGACCGCCGTCTCCGAAGCCATGCCATCGTCGGCCGCCATGCGGGCCAGGGAAGCGACGGTCCGACGCTTCGCGCTCACCGATACGATTTTCCGGACGGCGACACGCTTTTCCGCCATCCTCGTCCTGCTCATCCTCGGCGGCGTGGCGATTTCGCTGTTTGCCGGCTCGTGGGAAGCGCTGTCGAAATTCGGGTTCTCCTTCCTGACGACCGAATCGTGGAACCCGGTCACCGAGAATTTCGGAGCGCTGGCCCCGATCTACGGAACCATCGTCACCGCCGCCATCGCCATCCTGATCGCCGTTCCCATCGGCATCGGCATCGCCATCTTCCTTACCGAACTCTGCCCGCGGCCACTCCGGCGCCCCATCGGCATCGCCGTCGAGCTGCTTGCCGGCATACCCTCCATCATCTACGGCATCTGGGGCCTGTTCGTGTTCGCGCCGTTCCTGCAGACGACGGTGCAGCCCTTCATCATCAAGCTTTTCCACGACGTGCCGGGACTCTCCAGCCTGTTTGCCGGCCCGCCCTACGGCATCGGCCTTCTGACCTCGGCGCTGATCCTTGCCATCATGGTCCTGCCCTTCATCACCTCGATCACCAAGGATGTCTTCGACACGGTGCCGGCGGTGCTGAAGGAATCGGCCTACGGCATCGGCTGCACGACCTGGGAGGTCACGCGCCGCGTCGTCATCCCCTATACCCGCGTCGGCATCATGGGCGGCGTCATGCTCGGCCTCGGCCGCGCGCTCGGCGAAACCATGGCGGTAACCTTCGTCATCGGCAACGCCCACCGCATCAGCGCCTCGCTGTTCGCGCCCGGCACGACGATCTCGGCGACCATCGCCAACGAGTTCACCGAAGCCGACGGCGATCTCTATACGTCTTCGCTGGTGGCGCTCGGCCTGATCCTGTTCGTCATCACTTTCCTGATCCTTGCCCTTGCGCGCTACATGCTGCTGCGCATGGACAGCCGCACGGGAGCCTGACCGATGTCGACGGCCACATCGCTTCACAATCGACGCAAGCGCAGGAATGCCGTGATGATGACGCTATGCGTCGCGGCGGCGGGCATCGGCCTGGCCTGGCTGGCGCTGATCCTCGGCGCACTGCTCTATAAGGGCCTGTCGGGTGTTTCGCTCTCTGTGTTCACCGAAATGACACCGCCGCCCGGCGATGCCGGCGGCCTGCTCAATGCCATCTACGGCAGTATCATGATGACAGTCATCGCCGTCATCGTCGGCACGCCGATCGGTGTCCTCGCTGGGACCTACATGGCCGAATATGGCCGCTTCTCGCGCCTCACCACCGTCGTGCGCTTCATCAACGACATCCTGCTGTCGGCACCCTCGATCATCGTCGGCCTGTTCGTCTACGAGCTGCTGGTGCGGCCGATGGGACATTTCTCGGCGATTGCCGGTGCCGTCGCACTGGCCATCCTGGTCATCCCGGTCGTCGTTCGCACCACGGAGGACATGCTCAACCTGGTGCCGAACGCCCTGCGCGAGGCCGGCGCCGCGATCGGCGCGCCGCGCTGGGTGGTCATCCGCTCGGTCGCCTACCGTGCGGCGCTGTCGGGCATCGTCACCGGCATATTGCTGGCCATCGCCCGCATTTCCGGCGAGACGGCGCCGCTGCTCTTCACGGCACTCAACAACCAGTTCTGGTCGAGTAATCTCAATGCGCCGATGGCCAGCCTGCCCGTCACCATCTTCCAGTTCGCTCTCAGCCCCTACGAGGAATGGCAGCAGCTGGCGTGGACCGGCGCACTCATAATCACCCTTACGGTTCTCGGGCTGAGCATCTTCGCCCGCAGCCTTACCGGACGCAGAGAGGACAGATGAAACCGATGTTGTCCACCGAGTTGAATACGCCCGAAGTCGCGGTCGAGAAAGCCAAGATCGAGGTCAAGGGCCTCAATTTCTACTATGGCCAGTCGAAGGCGCTGAAGGATATCAGCCTGTCGCTGCCCGAGCGCAGCGTCACCGCCTTCATCGGGCCTTCGGGCTGCGGGAAGTCGACGCTGCTGCGCGTCTTCAACCGCATCTACGAGCTTTACCCGAGGCAGAGCGCCGAGGGCCAAGTGCTGCTCGACGGCCAGAATATCCTCGACCGTTCGCAGGATCTCAACCTGCTCAGGACCAAGATCGGCATGGTGTTCCAGAAGCCGACGCCGTTCCCGATGTCGATCTACGAGAACATCGCCTTCGGCGTCAGGCTCTATGAGAAGCTCAGCAAGGCGGAGATGGACGGCCGTGTCGAGCAGGCGCTGAAGCGCGCGGCACTGTGGAGCGAGGTCAAGGACAAGCTCAACGCCAGCGGCCTCAGCCTTTCGGGCGGCCAGCAGCAGCGCCTCTGCATCGCCCGCACGGTGGCGGTGAAGCCGGAGGTCATCCTGCTCGACGAGCCTGCCTCGGCGCTCGATCCGCTGTCGACCGCCAAGATCGAGGAGCTGATCGACGAGTTGCAGGCCGATTATACGATCGTCATCGTCACCCACAACATGCAGCAGGCGGCGCGCGTGTCGAAGCAGACCGCCTTCATGTATCTGGGCGAGCTGGTCGAGTTCGACCGCACCGAGAAGATCTTCACGTCGCCCCGCGAGAAGCGCACGCAGGACTATATCACCGGCCGCTTCGGCTGATCCCAGGCATACGAGGACCAAGATCATGGCCGAACACACAGTCGCAGCCTTTGACGAAGATCTCGGACAGATCAGCAGGCTGATCCGCGACATGGGCGATCTCGCCTCATCGATGGTCGGCGGCGCGACCAAGGCGCTCCTGAATTCCGACAACGCGCTCGCCCAGCGCGTCGTCTCCGACGACGCGATCATGGATGCGCGCCAGCGCGAACTCGACGACCGCGCCATCACCCTGATCGCCAAGCGGCAGCCCATGGCGGACGATCTGCGCCATGTCGTCGGCTCGATCCGCATGGCGGGCGATCTCGAACGCATCGGCGATCTCGCCAAGAACATCGCCAAGCGCGTCGGCACCGTCGGCCTTGCCGCCACGCCGCGCGACCTGTCGCACTCCATCGACGCCATGGCGCAGCTTGTGCTGATCCAGGTCCAAGGCGTGATCGAGGAGTATGCGGCGCGCGATGCCGCGGCACTTGCCAAGCTGCGCGCCGACGATGAACGCATCGACGTCAAATACACGTCGGTCTTCCGCGAGCTGCTGACCTACATGATGGAGGATCCGCGCAACATCACCGCCTGCACGCATCTTTTGTTCTGCGCCAAGAATCTCGAGCGCATCGGCGATCACGTGACCAACATTGCCGAAAATGCCTATTATGTGCTGACCGGCACGCAATTGCCCGCCAATCGCCCGAAGCAGGACGAGACGGCGATGTCGGCGCCAGCGGCTTGACGGCAGGGGTGACCAGTCGATGATCGCGCCACGCATCATGGTGGTGGAGGACGAGGAGCCGCTGGGTGTGCTGCTCCGTTACAATCTGGAATCGGAGGGTTATCAGGTAGAGGTGGTGACGCGCGGCGACGAAGCCGAGATCCGCTTGCAGGAGAATGTCCCTGACCTTCTTGTGCTCGACTGGATGGTGCCGGCGGTGTCCGGCATCGAGCTCTGCCGCCGTCTCCGCATGCGGCCCGAGACCGAGCGGCTGCCGATCATCATGCTGACGGCGCGCGGCGAGGAAAGCGACCGGGTGCGCGGTCTCTCCACCGGCGCCGACGACTATCTGGTCAAGCCGTTCTCAACGCCGGAATTCATGGCACGCGTCAAGGCGCTGCTGCGCCGCGCCAAGCCCGAAGTTCTGTCCAGCGTGCTCAAGGTCGGCGACATCGTGCTCGACCGTGAATCGCACCGGGTCTACCGCAAGAAAAGCGAGATCCGGCTCGGGCCGACCGAGTTCCGCCTGCTCGAATTCATGATGCGACATCCCGGCCGCGTGTTCTCGCGCAGCCAACTGCTCGACAATGTCTGGGGCGAAACGATCTATATCGACGAGCGCACCGTGGACGTGCATGTCGGCCGGCTGCGCAAGGCGGTCAACAATGGCCGCATGCCTGACGTGATCCGCACCATTCGGGGCGCGGGGTATGCGATTCGCGAAGACTAGGGATATGTCACGCAACGTTCTCGCCCACGCCTGATTTCGCCTGTGCCCCCGGCGCGAAAATCTCCTGGTCGACGAAGGTCAGCGCGCGCATGGCGCAGCCCTCGCGGATCAGTGGCAGTTCGTTCGGCTCGGTGTCGAAGGAAATCGATTTCGAGTGCTGGCCGCCGGCGGTCTGGGCAATGGCCTCGCGCAGAGCCGGCTCGATCAGGTCGAAGGCGGCGGCGCTGACGCCGACCATGGCGACCGGCGCCGGATCGATCAGCGCGAACAGGCTGCCAAGGCCGTAACCCAGCGCCTCGCCGGCCTTGCGGTAGGCTTCGCGCTCCGGCCCGTCCTTTTCGCGCGCCGAGGCCGCCAGGGTGCGCATGTCGGCGTCGCTGACGTCGACGGGCTCGGTGTCCTCGCCAAGCTGCCTCGCGTTGCGCCAGATGGCATAGTTGCCGGCATAGGCCTCGACGCAGCCGCGCCGCCCGCAGCGGCAGAGCGCCCCGCCGGGGCGATGGATCATGTGGCCGAACTCGCCTCCGGATGAATGGGTGCCGGTGAACAGTTCACCCTTCAGCACCAAGCCCATGCCGATGCCGTGCGACAAAAGGATGGCGATGAAGTCGTCGCGGTAGCGCTGGGGATCGCGCCAGCGCAGCGCCACCGCCATCATGTTGCAATCGTTCTCCATGGTGGCGGGAATGCCGAACTCGGCCTCCAGTATGTCGGCGAAGGCGATGTCGGTCTGCGGCGTGATCGGCGACCACAGCATGGTGCGCGCATCCGTGTCGGTGATGCCCTGGATCGCCAGCGCGATACGGGCGATGCTGCCGACGTCGAGGTCGGGATCCTCGAACCGCCGCCTGACGATGGCCACGCATTCGCCGATCAGCGCCTCGCGCGACAGGGTGAGCGTGTCCAGCCGGCGCTGCTCTTCAGATATCACCTGGCCGGCATAGTCGATGACGGCGACGGAGAGAAAATTCAGCGACAGCACCACGGTCATCACCGCCGCGGCTTCAGGGTTGAGGCTGAGGCCGACCTGCGGCCGGCCGCGTTTCAGCGCACCGGCCTCGCTCGGCTTGCTCTGCGCCAGGATGCCTTCGCCAATCAGGTCGGAGGAGATCGCCGATATGGTGGAATGGCTGAGCCCGGTGGTCGCGGCAATCTCGGTGCGCGAGGGCTGCCCGGCACGGCGCACGGCCGCGATCACCATTGCCCGGTTGCGTCGGCGCAAATCGTCGTGGCGGATTCCGACCGACATGTTTCTCGCATCCTCCCCGTCGCCGCGTTCTCTCCCCAGGATCCCGACGACCGTCAAATACTGGCAGAACCGGCCTTGGCTGTCATTATTTATTCCGGAGCTCGAAAAAAATTCACGAGGACATCAAAATACATCAGAATCGACGTTGACAGCGTTCCGACGATGGACCAGTGTTTTTTCGAGGCTCGAAAAAATAGAGCCTTTGTGCCGGCCTACGGGCCTGTTTGGTCGCGCCATACGCGGCGCAGGGAGGATTAAGATGAAGAGATTCACAGCCGCCATCCTGGCGGGTGTCGCCATGTCGCTGACGCTCGCGTCGGTCGCGCAGGCGAAGGACAAGGTCATCGGCGTTTCCTGGTCGAACTTCCAGGAAGAGCGCTGGAAGACCGACGAGGCCGCCATGAAGAAGGCGATCGAAGCCGCCGGCGACAAGTATATTTCCGCCGACGCCCAGTCCAATCCCGGCAAGCAGCTCACCGACGTCGAGAGCCTGATCTCCCAGGGCGCCAATTCGCTGATCATCCTGGCGCAGGACGCCTCCGCCATCGGCCCGGCGGTGCAGAAGGCGCTCGACGAAGGCATTCCGGTCGTCGGCTATGACCGCCTGATCGAGAACAAGGACGTCTTCTATCTGACCTTCGACAACAAGGAAGTCGGCCGCATGCAGGCCCGCGAAGTGTTCAAGGTGAAGCCGGAAGGCAACTACGTCTTCATCAAGGGCTCGGGTGCCGATCCGAATGCCGATTTCCTGTTCTCGGGCTCCATGGAAGTGCTCAAGGACGCCATCGACAGCGGCAAGATCAAGAATGTCGGCGAAGCCTATACGGATGGCTGGCTGCCGGCCAATGCGCAGAAGAACATGGAGCAGTTCCTGACCGCCAACGACAACAAGGTCGACGCGGTCGTCGCGGCCAATGACGGCACTGCCGGCGGCGTCGTCGCGGCGCTGACGGCTCAAGGCCTGGCCGGTACCGTTCCGGTCTCGGGCCAGGACGGCGACCACGCGGCGCTGAACCGCATCGCGCTCGGCACGCAGACCGTGTCGGTGTGGAAGGACGCGCGTGAACTCGGCAAGAATGCCGCCGAGATCGCCTCGCAGCTGGCCGACGGCAAGAAGATGACCGATATCGCCGGCGTCAAGGACTTCACAACGCCCGGTGGGAACACCGTCAAATCGCTGTTCCTGACCCCGGTTGCGATCACCAAGGACAATCTCAACGTCGTCATCGACGCCGGCTGGATCAAGAAAGACGAGGTCTGTGCCGGCGTCGCGGCGGGCAGCGTAGCGGCCTGCAACTGATCTTCCATTTCATGCGATGAACGCCGCGGCTGCCAAGCCGCGGCGTTTTTTCAAGAAAATTTGTTTTTCCGCCCCGGGCGGGTAACTTCTAGGCTGGCTTCCGGCATCCCGCATCGGACGGGCAGGCCGGCGGGAGAAAATCATGACCGATACGACGTCCAACCCGCAGGCCGACACCGCGCGTGCGTCGGAACTCGGCGCCGTCGCCCGGTTCCTTAAGGCGACCGAGATCGACACGCGCATGCTCGGCATGATCGGCGCGCTGCTGCTGATCTGGATCGGGTTGCATGTCTTGTCCAGCCTGCGTCTCGGCGTCAATCCGCTCGATTTCGACAGCCGTACCTTTCTCACGCCGCGCAATCTGTGGAACCTGTCGGTGCAGACCTCGGCCGTCGCCATCATGGCCTGCGGCATGGTGCTGGTCATCGTCATGCGCAATATCGATCTGTCCGTCGGTTCCGCCGAAGGGTTGATCGGCATGGTCATGGGTTTCGCCCAGGTGCATTTCCTAGTGCGGATGGTCGGTCTCGAGCTCGGCAATCCATGGATCTGGGTGCTCGCGCTGGTCATCGGCCTGGTGCTCGGCCTTTTGATCGGCGCCTTCCAGGGCTTCGTCATCGCCTATCTCGAAGTGCCGGCCTTCATCGTGACGCTGGGCGGGCTTCTGGTCTGGCGCGGTGCGGCATGGTGGGTTACCAGCGGCCAGACGGTGGCGCCGCTCAACGCGACGTTCCAGCTGATGGGCGGCGGCCCGGCCGGATCGATCGGCGCGACCTGGAGCTGGGTGGTCGGTATCGCCGCCTGCCTTGCGGTGGTGCTTGCGCTGTTCAACGGGCGGGTACAGCGCAAGCGCTTCCGTTTCCCGCTGCGTCCGATCTGGGCCGAGACGCTGATCGGCGTGCTGACCTGCGCCGTCATCATGGGCGCGGTTTGGCTGGCCAATTCCTATCCGTGGCCAGTCGGCATCGTGAACAGATATGCAGCCGCCAACAACATAACCGTGCCCGAGGGCGGCCTGTTCATCGCCCACGGCATCGCCATACCGGTGCTGATGGCCATCGCCGTCGGGCTGGTCATGACCTTCATCACCAAACGCACCCGTTTCGGCCGCTATGTCTTTGCCATCGGCGGCAATCCGGAAGCAGCCAACCTCGCCGGCATCAACACGCGCTGGATCACGATGAAAGTGTTCATGATCATGGGCGTGCTGGCCACGATCGCCGCCGCGATCTCGTCAGCCCGGCAGAACTCGGCCACCAACGTGCTCGGAACGCTCGATGAATTGCTGGTGATCGCGGCGGCCGTCATCGGCGGCACATCGCTCGCCGGCGGTTCGGGAACTATCATCGGCGCCATGCTGGGCGCGCTTTTGATGCAGTCGCTGCAATCCGGCATGGTGCTGCTTGGCGTCGACTCGCCGCTGCAGAGCATCGTCGTCGGCGCCGTGCTGGTCATCGCGGTGTGGCTCGACACCGTCTATCGCAAACGCGTTTGAGGGAGGAGGACAATCATGGCTGACAGGATCGCTCCCGCCGGCAACCCGCTGGTCGACATGCGCAACATCTCAATCGCGTTCGGCGGCATTCGCGCCGTCGACGATGCCTCGATCGATCTTTTCCCCGGCGAGGTCGTGGCCCTGCTCGGCCATAACGGCGCCGGCAAGTCGACACTGATCAAGATCCTGTCGGGCGCCTACAAGCGTGACGCGGGCCAAATCTTCGTCAACGGCGAAGAGGCTTCGATCTCCAACCCGCGCGATGCCAAGAAATACGGCATCGAGACGATCTACCAGACCCTGGCGCTCGCCGACAATGTCGACGCCGCCGCCAACCTGTTCCTCGGCCGCGAGCTGAGGACCGCCTGGGGCACGCTCGATGATGTCGCCATGGAGGCCGAGGCGCGCAAGGTGATGGGCAGGCTCAATCCCCGCTTCCAGCGCTTCAAGGAGCCGGTGATCAAGCTGTCGGGCGGACAGCGGCAGTCGGTGGCGATCGCACGCGCGATCCTGTTCAACGCCCGCATCCTGATCATGGACGAGCCGACGGCAGCACTTGGACCGCAGGAAACGGCCCAGGTCGGGGAACTGGTCAGGCAGCTCAAGTCCGACGGCATCGGCATCTTCCTGATCAGCCATGACATTCACGACGTATTCGAACTGGCCGACCGGGTGTGCGTCATGAAAAACGGCCAGGTCGTCGGCACTGCCCGCACCACCGATGTGACCCAGGACGAGGTGCTGGGCATGATCATCCTGGGCAAATGTCCGCCTGGCGCCATTCCCGGACCAGGCGCGTTGAAGATCGCCGCCTGAAGCCTGCTGGCCTGAGCCCGTTACCGATCTGCCGATCAGGTGATATGCCAGCCGGCGGGATGGCTTGGCCTTGCCATTGTGTTGACCGGGCGACTTGCCCATAAAGGGCTCACATGCTGATAGGCCGCATTGTCCGTTGAAGAAGCTTTTTCCAATCGTCGCTTTCGTTGCCGTTGCGCTGATCAGCATGACAATGGCGGGGTTCGCCTATTTCGCGACGCAAGAGGCGGCTCGCATCAAGTTCGACGCGACCGCGGACGATGCGCTCAACCGTATCGAGAGCCGGATCGACCTGCAGCTGTCGCTGCTGCGCTCGTCGCAAGCCTTGTTCGACGCCCGCAATGGCGACATCTCGCAGAGCGAGTTCAAAGCGTTCTTCAATGCCCTCAATGTCGATACCAATTTCGCCGGCCTGCGCGGCATCGGCTTTCTCCGGCTGGTGAAAGCAGGCGACGAGGCAACGGTCGAACGCGACATGCTGCATGACCAGGGCGTCAGGCGTGCGATCTATCCGGATACGACGCAGCCATGGCGCACGCCCGTTGTGCTGTTCGAGCCGCTCGATCCGTCCAACAAGGCCAGCATCGGCTATGACATGTTCACCGAGCCCGTGCGGCGCGCGGCAATCGAGAAGGCAATGGCAGATGACCAGCAGCACGCGAGCGGGCTGGTGCAACTCGGCCAGGACACGGGTGCAGCACAGACCTTCACCGGCTTTCTCGTCTTCGTGCGGCTCAACGTCGAGACCGCACCTGATGCCATAAACGCATCGCGATCCTCGACGGTAGGCTTTCTCTACGCGGCCTTCCGGGCCAGGGAGTTGTTCCAGATCGCGCTCAGCCGCGCGCCGCTGCTGCCGGTCAACACCGAAATCTACGATGGCGGCGTCGATCCGGATCATTTGCTGTTCCGGTCGGAGACGCCGCCCGTGTCGGGCTTTGGCGACAGACTGTTGGTCACCCGCAAGATCAGCGTGGCGGGCCGTCCGTGGACCGTGCAGTTCAGGCCGACAAGCGCCTTCTCGCAGCCATCGTCGCGGGCCATCCCAGTCATGCTCGGCCTGTTCGGGTTGCTGCTGGCCGGCGCCATCGCGCTTGTCGCGCGCTATCAGGAGCGAGCCTACGAGGCAGCATCGCTGCTGCATGAGACGACGGAAAAGAGCCTGCTCGAAAAGGATTTGATGCTGCAGGAGATGAAGCATCGCATCAAGAATTCGATCACGCGAGTGCTGGCGATCGCGCGCCAGACCGCGTCACGTGCCAGCGACGTCAATGAGTTCTCGGCATCTTTCTCGGCCCGGCTACAGGCAATGGCCGCGTCCCAGGACATGCTGACGCGCTCGCGCTGGCAGAAGGCGGATCTCGGCGATCTCCTGCGCATCGAGCTTGGCCAAGTGTTCGGAAAGGAGCTGCCGGAAGAGCTTTTGTCCGGGCCGGAGGTGCTGCTTGACGAAACCACGACGCAGGCACTGGGCCTCACCTTCCACGAACTGGCAACGAATGCGCTGAAATATGGCGAGGCCGGCAATACGGTCGGCGCCCTCAGGATCGAATGGTCGGTCGAAGGGCGCGGGCGTGACCGGGTCTTGGCTCTGAGCTGGCAGGAAACCGGGCAGAAGAAGGTCGACGCCCCGGCCACGACCGGCTTCGGCACCAAATTGATCGACCTCAATGTCACGCGTGAGCTGCGTGGCACGATCCACCGCGATTATCGCGATGACGGATTGAATGTGGAAATCAGGATTCCGCTGCCGGCGTGAATGCCATCGGGCCTTGGCGGAATCGCTCCAGGCTTCCCGCGGCGGCCAATAAATTGCCGCACCGCTGCCGGGTTCGCGAATGAGCCCGACAGCGGCGATTCAAGTTGCTCGGAGCGGTTCAGCGTCTGATAGATCGCCGATCCGCTCCTTGCTCGCAATTCCGGCGGGAAAACCGCTCCGCGCTTTTCCCGCCGGAATTACCTTAGTTGCAGCGAGCCGTGTAGATGCGACCCCGATGATCGCGATACTGGCAGTATCCATTGCGCAGGTTGCGGACCAGCAGGCCGGAGCCGGCACCGACGGCCGCGCCGATCAGCGCGCCCTTGCCGCCGCCGACCAAGCCGCCCACGCCGGCGCCGATCAAGCCGCCGCCGACGACATCCTGCTCGGTCGAGGTACAGCCGCTGACGGCGACCACGGCAGCCATGGCAATAAGAATTTTCCGCATAGGGTCACTCCTCACTTCGTGTCCTCACTTTAATAAGCTCCAGCCGTCACTTAGCATGAAAAAACGACCTTTGCTGCTCCAATTTATTGTTGGTGAAGAGAGTCTTTTTCTGGGCGCAGCTTTCCGATGCCTCGGCCGCCGAAAAACCCGAGCGATGTGCGCGCGCGAACGTGGGGGCGGGATCAGGCCAGCTGGGACAGGGCGATCAGGACAATTGCCGCGGCCAACGCCGGAGCGACGATGGGCAGGATGCCATGAGCAACCGGCGATGCCGTGGATGTCTCGGGATCCTGGAATTCGCCCATCGAAATGCGAGCGGCCTGCCCGAGTCTGTTGATATCGGCGACCGTCAACGCGCTCCTCCCCACTATGCTGCGGCAAAGCCCTCGAAAGCATGCTCGTCGGCTCGGCAGTTCCATCGGTATCTGGCAAAAACAGCATCTGCTTCTATGGTGAACAGCCGGTTAAAAAATGGCGGTCGCCTACTCCGTCTCGAAATTGCCGTGCGGAACAACGAGATGGTATTCGAGGCGACCATCCGCGATCTCGAGGCGCGCCGTTCCGTTCAGGGAAGAGGGCACTACGCGTTCCAGTGCGACGCTGCCGAAGCGCTTTTTGCCCTCTTGGTTGCTGTCGGTTCCTATGGTTTCGGCCCAGGTCAGCGACAGGGCAATGCCGCCATCGGCGGCGGTGTCGAGGACGGCGGTCACTTCGACGAAGCCCTCCGGCCGCGACAGGGCGCCATAGCTGACCGAGTTGACGGCCAGTTCATGCATCGCAAGGCCGATATGCAGCGCGGCGTTGGGGTTGAGGTAAGGATTTGCGCCGCGGAAGCGAAGGCTGTGCGACGCGTCCGTCCCGTAGCGGCCGACCTGACCGGCGAGGAGTTCGCGAAGGGCAGCACCGCGCCAGTTGGAGGAGGTTACCAAATCCTGGGAGGAGGCCAGCGACTGGAGCCGGCCGCGAAAGCGGGTCAGGAAATCGCCGATGCTGTCGGAATAGCGTCCCGTCTGGGTGGCGATGCTCTGGATGATTGCCAGCAAATTCTTCGAGCGGTGCGTGACTTCGCGCAACAGCGTCGTCAGCGTCTGTTCGCGGCGTCGCTGCTCGGTCGTCTCGACCATGGTGGTGACGACACCTTGCACGTCGCCGGCCTCGCCATGGTCGGCGTCGATCCAGACCTGAAACCAGCGCATGCCGTCCTCCATCGGGACGCCGATCTCGAGGCGCTGCGGATCGCCGCTTGCGACGACGTTGCGCTTGGCAGCGCCAATGCGGTCGGCCTGTGCCGGCGGCAGGATGCCGTCGCCCTCGCTGCTGTCGGCGGCCCAGGGCGCACGCATGTTCCGCGCCCAGACCGTTTTCATGTCGCGGTCCTGGTAGAGGACGGAAATGCCGGCATTGTGCAGTGCGTGGAGAAGCGCCCGGCCAAGTTGCATGCCGCTTTCGGCGGGATGCAGGGCGATGACCTCGTCCCCCCGCTCGTGCTTCTTGGTATCTCGAGCCCTGGAACGCATCCGACCTGTTCACCCAACTCAGGCTGAACGGCTCACCGTCCAATGGGTTCCAAGGCAGGTTTTACGGGAACCAGACGCCCAAAAGCGGTCCGCCGGGCGGCGTCCTTGTGGGACACCACCCGGCGGTGGCTGGAAACCGTTTGAGGGGTGCGGCTTCCAGTGTTCGCCTGATAACTCTCAGGCCCGTCTGAACAGGCCGGCGAGAAGCGAAATGATGAGGAAAGCGAGAAAGATGAAGAACAATATCTGCGCTATCCCGGCAGATGTACCGGCAATTCCGCCGAAACCAAGCGCGCCGGCGATGATTGCCACGACAAGAAATACAAGCGCCCAGTAAAGCATGGTTCCATCTCCTTCCAACTATGTGAGAAAAACGTGGGTGGATGCGGTTTGTTCCACTTTTTGCCGAAAAAGACGATCCCCCGCGCACCATCGTGGCGCGGAAAAGCAAGGCGCGGCCAGCGGAACCTTCCGGCTGGTCGCGCCCTGCTTTTGCGCGCGTTTGCGACTTCAGTTGCGCATGGCTATGCGGCTGCTTTCGCCTGCCGGTCGAAGAACAGAGCCTGGCTGATCAACGCCTTGACCATGTCCGGGTTGAACGGCTTCGTCACCAGGAAAGCCGGTTCGGGCCGCTCGCCGGTCAGGAGACGCTCGGGAAAGGCGGTGATGAAGATCACCGGCACGGAAGTCGACGACAGAATCTCGTTCACCGCCTCGATGCCCGAGCTGCCGTCGGCGAGTTGGATGTCCGCGAGCACCATCTTCGGCCGCGTCTTGCCGAACATCGTCACCGCTTCGGCATGGGTGCGGGCGGTGCCGACGACCCGATGGCCCAGGCTCTCGACCATCTCCTCTATATCCATGGCGATGAGCGGTTCATCCTCGATGATCAGCACGTCGGTCGCCACCTGGCGGGAAATCTCGTTGCTCGCCTGGGCAAGCAGTTCTGAGAATTCCTGTTCGCCGACGCCAAGAATTTCGGCCGCCTCATCCTCGCTGAAACCCTCGACGGCCACCAGAAGGAAGGCCTGGCGGGGAAGCGGCGCGATCGCATTGAGATTGGCCGCGGCGCGCTGTTCCCATGCCGATTGCGCCTGTTCTTGTGGAACGCGGATGGCGACGGACGTGAACAGTTTGGCGAAGACCTTGTACAGCGCGATTCGGTCGCTGGATGCCTCGGGAAAAATGTCGACATCGGCGATGATGGCCTCGAGCATCGCGGCAACCAGCGCGTCGCCGCTCTCCTGCGATCCCGATACGGCACGCGAGAAGCGGCGCAGGAACGGCAGGTGCGGAGCGATGGTGGCGGATAAACTCATGACGGACGTCTCCCTCAGATGACGTGATTGACTAAAAATGCGGGTCAAGCCCCATTGCAAGCCCCAACGACACAAACGCGGGCTTTCGCAAAAAGTTCCGGCCCCGGGAACTAATACGCCTGAACGGCGTTTGAATTGGGGATGGGCAACCAGACGAGGATGCCGCTTGTGTTGTGTTGAGTTATGTTGAGCGGCTATGGGGCTGGATTAAAGGGCGAAATGAAGGAAATGACGAAAGATGTCTTGACTGGCGCCTCAATCAGGCGCCGGAACGGCGTGGGCGACCCGCTCGGGCCGAATTCCGAAATCGGACGCAAACTCAAGCAGTATTACGACGAGCTGGTCTCCGACGATGTGCCGGATCGTTTCGCGCAGTTGCTCAGCCAACTGGAGCGGGCCGAGCCCGCACAGAAAAAGGACTGAGGCATGGCAACGGTCTCACAAGGCTTCAAGACCGATCTGCTTGGGGCAATACCGAGCTTGCGTGCCTTCGCAGTGTCACTGACGCAGAATGCCGACAAGGCCGACGACCTCGTGCAGGAAACGCTGGTCAAGGCCTGGGACAAGCATGAGAGCTTTCAGCCCGGTACCAACCTGAAGGCATGGCTCTTCACCATCCTGCGCAACGAGTTCTATTCGCAGATGCGCAAACGCGGCCGCGAGGTGCAGGACAGCGACGGCATCATGACAGCCAGGCTTGCGGTGCATCCCGCCCAGCACGGCCAGCTCGACCTCAAGGATTTCCGCGGTGCGCTCGAGCAACTGCCCGAAGACCAGCGCGAGGCCATCATCCTCATCGGCGCCTCGGGCTTCTCTTACGAGGAGGCGGCCGAGATTTGCGGTTGCGCGGTCGGGACGATCAAGAGCCGCGTCAGCCGAGCCCGCACGCGCCTGCAGGAGATACTGAAAATCTCCGGCGAAGACGAGTACGGTCCCGATGCGATCTCAGCACAGGTCACCGGCACGGCGGCGCACTAAAAAAGCGTCGCATCGAAACGGCTGACAGAATCGCCATCGCATCCGCTCTGACTCTTACGCGATGCGACGTCGTCAGGCGGGCGGGACTCGTCCGCAGGCCCGGGCCACCGCTTCCACAAGATCTTCGCCCGAATAAGGTTTGCTGACCAGCCTTATCCCTGGAAAGGCAACCTTGATCTCGTCCGCATCCGAATAACCGGAGGCAAAGACGAAGGGCACGCCCGTTTCACGCAGGCGCGATGCAAAGTCGAAAGTCGGAGTGCCCCCCAGCATGAGGTCGACGATCGCCGCATCGAATTGGGTGGCAACCTGTCGGCCATCGATCTCGGCCAGGTCACGGACAAGCACCACGTCGTCGGCGCCGTGATCACGGCAAAGCTGCTCGACATCCATGGCGATGAGAAATTCATCTTCCAGGACAAGAATGCGCAATCCGTCAAGCAAAGGCGACACAGGCAATGGCTCCTTGAAACGCAGCGAGTCATGATCGCTATTTGACGCGCTGTCATTTAAAAAAGACATGCTAACGCAGCGGCTGAGCCCGCGGCTCTCGAGGAGCGGTCGAAATGTCAATCCAGAACGGCCTTGCTTCCTCCAGCCGCCGGTACGATTGCGAGAATTGCCCACTGCGGCCGCTGCCGGTTTCCGCAAATTCGAGAGATCGGAACTGGCCTTCATCGACAAATTGAAGAAAGGCGAGCTCGCGGTCGACAAGGGCGCAACGGTGCTGGTGGAAGGACGCCGCAGCGCCCATCTCTACACGGTGCTGTCGGGCTGGGCTTTCCGTTACAAGCTGTTGTCGGATGGCCGCCGTCAAATCCTCAACTACGCCGTCCCCGGAGATCTCATCGGGCTGCAAGGCGGCGTGATGGGCGAAATGCAGCATTCCGTCGAAGCCTTGTCGCCGATGCTGCTTTGCGTGTTCGAGCGGGAGTCCCTGTATGAGCTTTTCCGCAACCATCCGGGCCTGGCCTATGACATCACCTGGATCGCGTCGCGCGAGGAGCGGATGCTGGATGAGAACCTGCTCAGCGTCGGCCGCCGCAGCGCGATCGAGCGCACCGCCTATCTCATCGCCTTCATCGGCAGCCGGGCCAAGGCCGTTGGCCTCAATGGCGGGCGGTTCACCCGGATCGCGTTCACGCAGCAGCACATCGCCGATACCCTCGGCCTGTCTTTGGTCCATACCAACAAGACGATTCGCAAGCTGATGGATCGCAAGCTGATCGCTTGGCGCGATGGCGGCTGCGAGATCATCGATCATGAAGGGTTGAAGCAGCTTGCCGGCTGGGAGGGGCTGGGCAAGGAACGGCGGCCGCTGATCTGACCGGATGCAGGAGGACCCGTTTTGAGCTAGGGTCCAGATCGATGGAACCAGGATGGCCTCTATCCATTGGATTGAGCGTGATCTTTTCGGCAAACCGACACCCGCTTTGCGGGATCATGCCCGTTTATCCGAGGGGCTCGGAACCTTGAGACATGCAGCGCGTTGAAACCACAGCAATCACAGGGAGTTAAGCGATGGCAGCTGCCGCAGGAAAGAACGCAAGCGAAGCGCGGGCGAACTCGGACCTCGAAGCCGATATCAGGCAGTTGAAGGCCGATATCGACAAGCTTACGAAGCAGTTGGCCAAGACAGGCGAGCATGGATACGGCACCGCCCGCCGTGCCGCCGCCGAAGGTGTCGAGCATCTGCGCGCCCAAGGCGAGGCAGCCTTTGACAGCCTGCGCAGCAACACCAGGGATATCGAGGCGCAGATAGCGGCAAGCGTGCGCGAGAAGCCGGTGACTTCATTGGCGATCGCCGCCGGCGTCGGCTTCCTGTTTGCGCTCCTGGCGCGCCGCTAGTCCCGCTCAAATGGGATTGCTGGCTTCCCTTGTCTCGGGCCTGGCTTCGGGCGAAACCGTTGCAGCCATGCGCCGCGCGCGCACGGCTGCAATTGTCTATGCGCTTGCCGCGCTTGCGGCGCTGTGCGGTCTCGGCTTCCTGATCGGGGCCGGCTATATCTGGGCTGCGGACCGCTATGGGCCGCTCGCTGCGGCGTTGGGATTCGGCGTCGGCTTTCTGATCGTCGCGGGCCTGATCTTGCTGATCTATCGCTTCTCGGCCGGCTCGCGCGCACGGCGCCGGGCAGAACGGCGCAAGGCGGACATGACGGCAATCGGGGTCACCGCCGCACTGGCCGCTCTGCCGGCGCTGCTCAAGGGAAAGGGCGGCCTCGGGGCCATTCTCGGTCCCGCCGTGGCGTTGGCGGCTTATGCCATCTACCGCGAGAACGTGAAACCAGGTCCCGGCGGGCCGGCTGGCGGCGATCCTGATTGAGGCTGACCGGATGAAGGCTGGGCCCGGATTAAAGGTGGGCCGGTCACTTGGAGAGATCCTCCAGCGGCATGGATATTTCGGCAAAGACGCCTTCCGGCCGGAACTCGTGCGCCACTTCGCTGGAGATGACCTTGGCCAGGCTGCGGCGGATCAGGATCGAGCCGAAACCGTGCCGCTCGGGCGGGGCAACCGCAGGACCGCCGCTTTCGCGCCAGGTCAAGACAAGGCGCCGGTCGCTTTTTCTGCCTTGTGTCTTCCAGCTCAGATCGACCTTGCCGGATGTCGCCGACAGCGACCCATATTGCAGGGCGTTGCTGGCCAGTTCGTGCAAGATCAGGCCCAGCCCCACTGCCTGGTCCGGCGACAGCAACAGATCGGGACCGGTGATCGTCATGCGCAGTTGCTCGGCGGTGTCGAAGGGCCTCACCTCGATCTGGACGAGTTCATGGATGCCGATGCCGCGCCATTCCCGGTCGGACAGCAGATTATGGGCGATGCCGAGTGCCTGGAGCCGGGCGCCGAAGGCTTCCAGGAAAGCGCTCGGCTGCCGGGCATGGCGCACGGTCTGCGTCGCCAGCGCCTGAACGGTCGCCAGCGTGTTCTTGACGCGATGATTGAGTTCGCGAAGCAGCAGCCTTTGCCTTTCCTCCCCAAGCTTGCGTTCGGATATGTCGTAATTGACCCCGAAGATCAGCGTCGGCTTGCCGTCGCCATCGCGCTCGATGACGCGGCCGCGCGTCGCCAGCCAGCGGGGTGGATGGAAGCCTTTCACGCGGTACTCGCCGAAATAGTCGTCGCCGCCGGCCAAGGCGTCGCGGAAGCGGGTTTCGGTTTGATAGACGTCGCGTGGATCTATTGCCATCAGGATGTCGCGCGCCCGCAACCGGTTCGATCGCGGCAGATTGAACAATTCCGGCAGCAAACCATCGCATTCGATCATGTCGGTGCGGATGTCCCAGGCCCAGCTGGCAAGCGATGCCGCGTCGAGCGCTATGGCGCGCCGTTTTTCTTCGCGAACCAGCGCTGCCTCGGCGATGGCGCCGCTGCGCGTCGCATCCTTCAGCGTGAACAGGCTGGCGGCTAGGCCGGCCAGCGCCTTCAACTGGTCGAGCCTGACGCGCGATGGAAAGGGACGGGGCTTGCGGTCGAAAACGCAGAGCGTTCCGATCCTGGCGCCGGCGACGGTCACCGGCGCGCCCGCAAAGAAGCGGATGTGATGCTTGCCCGTGACCAGTGAGTTGGCTTTAAAACGCGGATCCAAGGTCGCGTCGGGTACCACCATCAGTTCGCCGCCCGCGGCAATCGCATGGGCGGAGAAGGAGATGTCGGTTGCGGTCTCGATCTCGTCCAGGCCGACACGCGACTTGAACCATTGCTGCTCGACGTCGACGAGCGTAACCAGCGCGATCGGTGCGCGCATGGCGGCCGCGGCAAGGCGGCTGACGCCGTCGAAGTCGGCGTCAGCCATCGTATCCAGCGCCTGCAAGCCGTGCAGCACGGCCAGCCGGCCGGCGTCGTTGACGACGTGCATTACTTCGGCCGGAAGGCCCGGCGCCAATTTCGCCGCCTTGTTCACCAGCGCCCCCAACGCTTCCTCGCGAGCCCTCCGACTTCGCCTTCCCGACTTGCCGGCGAAGGGCTTGGCCAAACGCGGAACCTTCGTAGCAAGGAACCGTTACCCGAAGATGTTTTGCCAGAGACGCTCAACGCGTCCACATCGCATCGAGGCCGGCTATGCCCAAGACCATTCCTGAAAACAAAGCGCGTCAGGGACACTGGGGCTGGCACGGCTTGCGGATCCTGATTGCGGGACTTCTCCTGGCCTTTGTCGTTTGGGGCATCGTCGAGATTTACGGCGAGTACACGAAATCCCCGACCACCGAACAAGGCAGCGCTCCGAGCGGCTAGACTTCTGTTCCTCGTCGGCTGCCCCTGCATCAGGCCGCCTTTGCCCGCATGGCGTGCCGCGGCACCAGCACGTTCAAGGCGCCCGGGTGGATTTCGATGGTAATTTCGTCCTCGAGCTTGATAAGTTCACCGTCGAGGACGGCGCGGTATTTCCTGGCCGCCGACCGGATCTTCAGCACAGCCCGCTCTGTCTGATGGATTTCGACATGTTCATTGTCACGCCATTTGCCACGCGCGACGTTGAAAAAGAACTTGACCAGTTCGGCGCGCTGCCGCGCGACGGTGACATAAATGCCGAGCACGCCGCCCGCCGGATTGTCGGCAAAGGGCAGGTGACCCTCTCCAAACAGGTTGTTGGTGACGCCGACGCCGGTGGTTCGCGCCGTGATCTCGGCCTCGCCAATGGTCAGGGTGACCGTCATCGCCGGCGGATTCTTGATCGTCTGCCAAGCCGCTTTCGCGGATGCCCGCATCTTGCCCAGCCGGGAGCCGAACTCCATGTTCTGGCGTAGCTGCACCATCTTGGCGTGCATGCCGATCGAGAACTGATGCACGAAAGGCCGGCCATTGGCGGTGGCGATGTCCACCGCCATCACCTCGCCATCGGCGAAGGATCGCAAAGCCGCATCGAGCGTCTGCGGGATGCCGAGCCCGCGCGCGAAGAGGTTCATGGTGCCTGCGGGCAATATGGCCAGCGCCTTTTTCTTGCCCATCAGCCGCGCCGCCGCCGCCGATATCGTGCCATCGCCGCCGCCGGCGAGAACCACGTCGATGCCGCGACGCGAAGCCGCGTTGTCCAATGCCGGCACGATGTCCTTGCCGGCAACCACGTCGATATCGATGGAATGGCCTGCTGCCTCCAGCAGGTCGCGCATGCGATCGCGAAAGCCATCCAGGTCGAGGGTGCGCAAGGTGCCACCGTCCCGGTTCAGCACCGCCGCAAACCGCATGTCCCCTCCGTGTTCTCAAAAAAACTCCGAGCCGGAGAAGCTCCAGCCGTCGGCTGAACGGCGCAAGTGGCAAAAAGGTTCCGGATGATGCGGCGAATTTCCCTTTGCAGGACGCAAGTTGCGAGCCGCGTGTGCGGAGAATATGCGTCCTGGCTTTTGTCGGAACAATGGGCGCAGTCACGACGTTGTGATCAGGCGAATGCCGCGTTCGCCCGTCGCCGGTGACGGCGGAGGCCGGTGCGGCATGCATGAAATCAGGCACGAGGAGACACCATCATGATCCGCAATCTTTTAGCCACGACTGCTCTTGCCATGTTCGTGGCGACGGGCGCGCATGCGCAGACAACTCCGACACCGGCTGCGCCTGGCGCGGAGCAACCCGCCGCTCCTGTGGTGCACGCCGAGGGCAGCATCGCCACCAACATCATCGGTGAATCGGTTTATAACGGCACCGGCGACAATGCCGAGAATATCGGCAAAGTAACCGACATCGTCTTCGACAAGGACGGTCAGGCCAAATCCATAGTCATCGGCGTCGGGGGCTTTCTGGGCGTCGGGACGAAGAATGTCGCGTTCGATTACGACAAGCTGCAGTGGGCCGAGAAAAACGGCGACCGCTGGCTGGTCGCCCAGACGACCAAGGACCAGTTGACGGCGCAGCCGGAGTTCGACACCAAGCCCTATGCTCCGGCACCGGCCGCATCGACAGCGGCACAGGCGCCGTCAACATCCGCGCCGAGCGATACCGCCCAGGCGCCAGTCGACATGAACGCGGCTCCGGCGGAACCGGTGAAGCGCGCCGACGGCAATCTCGCCACCAATATCATCGGTGAGAGCGTCTATAACGGGACCGGCGACGATGCGCAGAACATCGGCAACGTCAACGACATCGTCCTGACCAAGGAAGGCAAGGCGCAATCACTGGTCATCGGCGTCGGCGGCTTCCTCGGCATCGGCGAGAAGAACGTCACGTATGATTTCGGCAAGGCCCAGTGGGCCGAGAAAAACGGCGACCGCTGGCTGGTGGCCCAAACCACCAAGGAAGAGCTGCAGGCATTGCCGGACTTCAACCGCAAGGCTTATGATCCGGCTCCGGTCACGACGGCATCGAACGCACCTGCTGCGTCCACCCCGGCCGTCGCGCCGACAACCAATACGGCTCCGATGGACAAGACGGCGCAGGCCCCGTCCGCCTCCACGCCTGATGCGACCGCTCCCGACCAGACGAAGACCGCAGCGATCGACAAATCCAAACTGACCGAAATGCCTGTCGGCGAGGTCAGGGGCGACGATCTCAAGGGTACCACAGTTTATGGCGCCAACGACGTCAAGGTCGGCGAGATCGGCGATGTCGTGCTGACGCCCGACAACAAGACCGACGCGGTCATCGTGGATGTCGGCGGTTTCCTCGGCGTCGGCGAGAAGGAAGTCGCCGTCGGCATGGACAACCTGAAATTCATGACCGACAAGGACGGTAACAAATATCTCTACACGACCTTCACCAAGGAGCAGCTCGAGGCCCAGGCCGCCTATGACAAAGGCAGCTATGCGCAGAACCGCGAGCAGCAGCGGATGATCGTGAGATAGCAACAACGGCAGTAGGGCAATAGGGATTCCCTATTCCCCTACTGCCCTACTTGCATAGCCCACAATGCCATCCCTGGTCAGCTCCGCCAGCGTCAGCGACTGGTCGAGATGTTCGGCCCGCCAGGCAAGCAGCCGTTCGGCGAACTCGAGCCTGATCGGGAGATAGGCGGGATCGGCGGCCAGATTGGCGAGCTCGGCGGGATCCTTCTCCAGGTCGAACAGCAATGGCGGCAGGCCGCCGCCGAAATGCACATATTTGAATTTTTCCGTGCGGATCACGGCGAGATTGCACTGGCGCGAGGCAAGGCCGAAATGCCGTTCGGCTTCGCCTTCCGCGATCGAACGAAAATCGAATTCCCAATGCGCGGCGTCGCGCCAGTCCGACGGCTCCTCGCCGGCGATGAACGGCCGCAGCGAGTGACCGTCGAGGTGCGGCGCCGGTTCGCCGCCCAGCAGGTCGAGCAAGGTCGGCAATATGTCCACCGCCTCGGTAAAGCGGTCGACGGCCACGCCTGCGGTGTGGCCGTGACGTGGGTCGCGGATGACCAGGGGGATATGATAGCTGGCGTCGAAGAAGCCGCCTTTGCCCAGCATGAAATGGTCGCCCATCATCTCGGCATGGTCGGAGGTAAGCACAATGACCGTGTCGTCCCACGCGCCCGCCGTCTTGACCGCCTGCCAGATACGGCCGAGCTGCGCATCGACTTCCGAGATCATGCCGTAATAGATCGCGCGGATGCGGCGGAAATCATCCTCGCTCCAGTCATGTACGCTGCCGGCGGCGCCAGGTCGAAACTTGTGCTTTTTCTGCCTGCCGAAATCGTAGGCGAGATAGGGATGGCTGTCCGCCTCTTTCTGCCAGCCTGCCGCGCGGCGAAAGCCGGGGCCGTCGGCGGGGTCGTACATCGCGTCGTATGGTGCAGGCGCGATGAAGGGCGGATGTGGGCTGATGAAAGAGAGATGCGCGAACCAGGGCGCGGCATGATCCTGTTCGCCCAGCCATCGGATGAATTCGCCGGCAAGAAAAGCCGTCGGCGTCTGCTCCTTCGAATAGACGGGCGGCGCAGTCGTCACGGAGCCGGCGTCGCCTGCCCCGTTCGCCGGTCGATGGATCGCGGGGGAGCCGGCGTCGGTATCGATGCCCTGCATTCCCAGCCATGACAGCCACTGCTTCTGATGCTCTGGCAGCAATTGGCGCACCGTGAAACCAGGAAGCACGCCTTCATAGCTTCGCAGCCGCGGATCAGCCGGAGCGAGCCGGCGCGGATCCAGCGATACGTCGGTGTAGCCGAACAGCGTCGGATCGTAGCCCAGCGCGCGCGCCGAAAGCGCTATATTGCCGTGACGGGCATCGAGCGGCGTGCCGTTGCGGCAAACCCGGTTATTCATCTGGTAGAGGCCGGTATAGAGGCAGGCACGGGCCGGCGAGCAGGGTGCCGCGCCGCCATAGTGCCGCTTGAACAATACGCCTTCCGCTGCCAATGCGTCGGCATTCGGCGTCTTCACCAGGGGATGGCCGGCCGCCGAAAGGCAATCGCCGCGCCATTGGTCGCAGGTGATCAGGAGAACGTTCGGACGCCTGCCTTTTCCGGTCACTGGCGATAATCCTTGGCTAATGTGCGAGCGTCGCTCATGGAACCGAAATCCCGCCCCGGCGCAAGCCCGGGCTGCTGGTGGTTCGGTGAACAAACTGCTTTCGATTGTTCACTTCCAGAGTACAGTCCATCCCGTCTTTGTCGCCTTTGACGGGAACAGGCCGATGCTCATATTGGCGAGGACAGCGGCAGGGGCCGCAATAGAACAAGGGAGCAGCACTCATGCTCGACCAGATCAAGGGTTTGCATCACGTCACCTCGATGGCCAGCGATGCCCGCCAGAACAATGAGTTCTTCACTGGGAAGCTCGGCCTGCGCCGGGTCAAGAAAACGGTCAATTTCGACGCGCCCGACGTCTACCACCTCTACTATGCCGACGAGCTCGGCACGCCGGGTTCGGTGATGACCTATTTTCCGTTTCCCAATATCGGCAAGGGCCGTCACGGCGTCGGCGAAGTCGGCACCACCGCCTATTCGGTGCCGGAAGGCACGCTCGCCTATTGGGAAAGGCGCTTCGCCGAGGAAGGTATCGCCGGCCTGTCGCGCGAAGAGACCTTTGGCGAGAAGCGTCTGGCCTTCGCCGGACCGGACGGCGACGGTTTCGCGCTCGTCGAGGACAGGGCCGACACGCGCGCGCCATGGGTGAAGGGCGGCATTCCCGCCGACGAGGCGATCCGGGGCTTTCACTCCGTGTCGCTGCGCCTGAAGGATGGCGGCGCCACCGAGGAACTCTTGAAGTTCATGGGCTATGAGGAGCTCGACAAATCCGGCAATGTCAGGCGGCTGGCGATCAGGAACGGCAATGGCGCCGACGTCGTCGACATCGAATCGCTACCCGGTGCCGCCTTTGCCGATCTCGGCGCGGGCTCGGTCCATCACGTCGCTTTCGCCGTCGAGGATCGAGCCAGGCAGCTCGAAGTGCGCAAGGCGCTGATGGATACCGGCTACCAGGTGACGCCAGTGATCGACCGCGATTACTTCTGGGCGATCTATTTCCGCACGCCGGGCGGCGTTCTGTTCGAAGTCGCCACCAACGAGCCGGGCTTCGACCGCGACGAGGACACCGCCCATCTCGGTGAAGCCTTGAAGCTGCCGGCGCAGCATCAGCACCTGCGGCCCTATCTCGAAAAGCATCTGCAGAAGCTGGAAGACTGAGGGGCGGGGTCATGAGCACAGACAGCTACATCCACAAGGTGCTGCCCGGTTCGCCGGGCGGTCCGCTGCTCTTCGTCTTCCATGGCACCGGAGGCGACGAGGGCCAGCTCGTCTCGCTGGGGCGCGATCTCGCGCCCCAGGCAACCATCATCTCGCCACGCGGCGATGTGTCTGAACAAGGCGCTGCGCGCTTTTTCCGTCGCACCGGCGAGGGCGTCTATGACATGCAGGACCTGGCGCGCGCGACTCGGAAGATGGCGGGCTTCGTCAAGGCGCAGATAGCAGCGGCGAAGCCGTCGGCGATACACGCTCTCGGCTACTCCAACGGCGCCAACATCCTGGCGTCGCTGCTGTTCGAAGCCCCTGACCTGTTCGACGCGGCGGTGCTGATGCACCCGCTGATCCCGTTCGAACCGGAGGTGAACGGCAGTCTTGCCGGGCGCCGCATTCTGGTGACCGCCGGCAGGCGGGATCCGATCTGTCCGCCGAACCTGACTTCGCGGCTCGAAGCCTATTTGCGCGCCGATGGCGCCGATGTCACAGTGGAGTGGCATGAAGGCGGGCACGAAGTGCGGCCGAACGAAATCGAGGCGGCGCGGCGGCTCCTTGCCGGCGTGGCCCAAGGAGTAAGTGATGCCTGACCAACTGCCGGAGATCGAACTCGAAGATCGTGGTTCCAAGGGCCGCTACGTGCTGCGTGGTCCGGGCGGCGCCGAGGCGGAGATGACCTTCACCAGGATCGGCGAGCACCAGATCATCATCGACCACACCGAAGTACCCGACGCGTTTCGCGGCCAGGGTGCCGGGCTTCGGCTCGTCACCCGCGCCGTCGAGGATGCGCGCGCGGCGGGCAAGAAGATCATCCCGCTCTGTCCCTTCGCCAACGCCCAGTTCCGCCGTCATCCGGAGTGGGCCGACGTGCTGAAGGGGTAGGATCAGCCGGCGCTTTACCAGTCGGGACCCGCGGGAGTAAAACAGTGTGATAGGCCAGCACGGCTTTGGCATTTGCACGCTCGGCCCATCTTGCCTAAGTAGATATGATATATCGCGGGCGGCGTGCGACACATCGAACCGAATGATCCCTTCATGACCGAAACCGATCTCGTTCCCGTCTTCGACGGCCATAACGACACGCTGCTCAGACTCTATCAGTCGAAAGACCCGGACGTCGAAAAGCTGTTCATGGAAGGGAAATCGGGCGGCCATATCGACCTGCCGCGCGCACGGGCCGGCGGGTTTGCCGGCGGCATGTTCGCGATCTTCCCGCCCCCTGTCGAGAGAGGCCGGCGCGGCGCTGTCCCGTCGACGCCCAGCGATGCCGAGCCTTTGCCGCCCGAACTCCCGCACAGCGATGCGCTGGCCTCGACGATTGCGATGGCCTCGATCCTGTTCAGGCTGGAACGGGCCGGAGCGCTGAGCGTCTGCCGCAATGCCGCAGATGTGCGCGGCGCCATGGCGCGCGACTCGATCGCTGCGGTATTCCATATCGAAGGGGTCGAGGCGATCGATCCCGAACTCACCATGCTCGACGTGCTGCATGCCGCCGGCTTGCGCTCTCTCGGCATCGTCTGGAGCCGCCCGAACGCTTTCGGCCATGGCGTGCCGTTCCGCTTTCCGTCCTCGCCCGATACCGGTCCCGGCTTGACCGATGCCGGCAAGGCGCTGGTCAAGGCCTGCAACCAACTCAGGATCATGATCGACCTGTCGCATCTCAACGAAAAGGGCTTTCGCGATGTCGCCGCGCTCAGCGATGCGCCGCTGGTCGCGACCCATTCCAACGTGCATGCGATCTGCGGCCACTCACGCAATCTCACCGACTGGCAGCTCGGCGCGATTCGCGAAACCGGCGGCATGGTCGGGCTGAACTTCGCCACCGGCTTCCTGCGCGAGGACGGAAAGATGAATGCCGATACCGGCCTCGACATCATGGTGCGCCACATCGATTCCCTGCTGCAGGCGCTGGGTGAGGATGGGGTTGGCCTCGGCTCCGATTTCGACGGAGCCATGATCCCGGCCGTCATTGGCGACGCCGCCGGTCTGCCGAAGCTCATCGATGCGCTCGCCGCACGCGGCTTCGGCCGCGCGCTGATCGAAAAGATCGCCTACCGAAACTGGCTGGCCATGCTGGAGAAAACCATAGGATAGGCAGGTCAGCCGAACCCCATGCGCTTCAGCCAGTCCTTGCCGACGCCGCGGTCGCGGATGATCGGCAGCGGGTTTTCCGAATCGAGCCGCGCGCAGATGCGGTAGACCTCAAGCGTCTCGGCGCTCATCTCGCCGCGCTTGTAGAAGAACATGGCGGCGGCATAGCGTGTGCGGCCCGACCATTTTTCGCCGAGTGGCGTGTTGACCAGTTCCCACTGTTCGGCCGCCTCTTCTTGCTGCTTGTCGGCTTCCTCGCCCATGGTCAGAAATCCGCCGGCGGATTGGCGGTGCGACGATCGAGCTTGATGAACGGCCGCGGCACCACCTTGGCCCGCTTCATCAGCTTTTGGTATTGCAGCTCGCGCATGGCGTAGATCTCGACCCAGAGGTCGTCGACGACAGTATCACCATGTGGTCGCGCCAGCGAAGCGATGGCGATGTTGCGCTTGGCCATCGGCGACCACATGGCGGCGCTGACCAGCCCGACCTCCTGGCTTTTTCTGTGATAGACGATGGCGTGTTCGGCCGGGATGTTGCCTTCGATCTCCAGCCCGACCAGCACATGCCGCAGCGTGCGCTTGGCGCGTCCCTCGAAGATGGCGCGACGGCCGTTGAAATGGGCCTTTTCCAGGTCGATCATGAAGCCGAGCCCGATCTCGTCGGGCATGCGCAAGCGGTCGGCACGGATGGCGTGTTCGGCTGTCGTGAAGTCGGCATTGGCGACGATCAGCCCGGCCTCGATCCGGGCGCGGTTGAGCGCGGTATAGCCGATGGCGCGGATGCCGCGCAGTTCGCCGGCCGCCATCAGCCGGTCCCACAGGCTCAGCGCCTTGTCGACCGGCATGAACAATTCATAGCCGAGGTCGCCGGTGAAGCCGGTGCGCGAGATGGTGACGGTTTCGCCATCATGCGGGAATTCGGCGAGGTCGAATGCCTTCAGCTTTCCGACATCGGCAAAACCGGCATCACGCAGCACGGCGAAAGAGGTCGGACCTTGCAGTGCCAGGCCCGCGACGGCTTCGGTCTCTTCCTCCACCGTCACATCGAACCCGATGGCGCTGTCGAGCAGCCAAGGCAAATGCCGCTCCTGCGAGCACAGCCGGAACCGCATCGGCGAGAGCCGGAACAGCGTGCCGTCATCGAGGACGAAGCCCTCGTCGTCGCACCATGCGGTATAATGGACGCGGCCCGGCTTCAGCCTGGTCACGTCGCGCAGCGTGACGCGGTCGAGGAAGGCCTGGGCGTCCGGTCCCTCGACGCGGTACTTGGTCATCGGCGAGATGTCGAAGAGCGCCGACTGGCTGCGAATGGCGAAATATTCGAGCTCCTCGTCCCACAGCGAATGGGGGGCGCGGTAGCCCGCCCAGTTGTACCAATCCTGGGTCTTGGCCAGAGCATCGATGCGCGGCTGGAAAGGCGTGCCGAGACGCAACGTGCGGAAGTGGGATTGGGCGGCGATGCGGGCGGATGATGGTTGCTGATTCATGCTGGCGATCCTTCGCCGTAGAACGCGACTGCCGCCAACTGAAACATCGCCTTACCCCTTCATCGCAATGATGCGTCGAGCGGCGTTCAATCCAGGTGCGCCGGAGACGCCGCCGCCGGGATGTGAACCGGCACCGGCGAGAAACAGCCCGTCGAGCGGTGTGTCGTAGCCGGACCAGCCCGAGACCGGGCGCGAGATCAGCATCTGGTCGGCCTGCAACTCGCCGTGGTGCCAGTGGCCGCCCGGCATGCGGTAGCGCGTTTCGATGTCGGCGGGCGTCAAGAGCTCGGTGTGGCGCACCGTCTTGCCGATGCCTGGCGCGTAGGCTTCGAGCTGAGCCATGATTGCCTCCAGGAATTTCGCCTTGCCGGCGCCCCATCCCTCTTTCAGAGCATAGGGCGCGTATTGCACCACCGCCGACAGCACGCAGGCGCCGTCGGGCGCGAGTGATGGATCGGCGAGGCTGGGCAGCGTGATCTCCATCACCGGTTCGGGCGAGAACGCGCCGTATTTGGATGGATTGAAGGCGCGCTCGACATGATCGGGCGAGGGGGCGATAGCCAGCCGCCCCCTGTGGCCGGCGGCATCGACACCTGTGAATTGCGGCGGCCTGTCGAGCGCCAGGTGAAGCTTGGCGACATCACCTTTCATGCGGATGTTGTTCACCTTGCGCACGAAGCCGGTGTCGAGTTCGCGTGGACCGACAAGGTCGAGCAAAGTCGTCGCCGGATTTGTCGCGGAGACGATCGTCCTGGCGCGCAGCACCTCGCCATTGTCCAATGCGATACCGACGGCACGGCCTTTCTCGACAATGATCCTTGCGACAGGCGCCGATGTGCGGACGTTCACGCCGGCCTTTTCGGCCGAGGCGCGGATGGCGGCGATCACCGCGCCCATGCCGCCCTTCGGCACTATCTGCGCGCCGGCCGCACCGCCGACCTCGCCGGCCAGCCGGTAATAGAGGCCGAGCAGCGAGGTGGGCGAGCGCGGACCGAGATGGCTGCCGAGCGTCGTATCGAAGGCAAGCAGCCCTTTCAGCCTGTTGTCGGCAAGCTGCTCGTCGAGCAGGTCGGCGACGTTCATCAAGAGCACACGCAGGAAATCGCGCATATCTTCCTTGCCGAGCCTTTTCAGCGTCAGAGCGGTCTGGCCGAACGCCGCCGCCTCCAGCAGCGACATGCCGGCCAGATCGGGCGGACGACGCGAGAGGAAGGGTTCGAGGATGCCGGCGTAGCGCAGCAGTTGCGCGCGCAACTGCTTCCACGCGGATTGCTCGGACGAACTTGCGCCGCTCAGCGTTTCGCCATAGGCGCGGTGCAGGACCAGCGGGGAGCCGTCCATCGACAGCGCAACCGACGGCGCGAAGTCGTCTGGGGTGATCCGCAGGCCATGCTTCTCCAGTTCCAGCGTCTTCACCACGTCGGGATGCAGGCGGTTCAGCAGATGGGCGATCGACGAGACATGAAAACCCGGCGCGAATTCCTCCGTGCGCGCGGCGCCGCCGAGTTCGGCTCCCGCTTCCAGCAGCAGCACCTTGCGCCCTGCCTTCGCCAGCGTGGCAGCAGTGACGAGGCCATTATGGCCGCCGCCAACAACGATTGCATCATATGACGTCATGGGCCGGGCTCATATGCGAGGTCGATCTTGCGAGATCGCGCAGGATCTCGGCCGCGGCATTGCGTCCGGGCGCGCCCATGACGCCGCCGCCGGGATGGGTCGAGGAGCCGCACATGTAAAGCCCGCCGACCGGCGAGCGGTATTGCGCGTAGCCCGGCACCGGGCGATTGAACAGGAGCTGGTCGAAGGTCAGTTCGCCCTGGAAGATGTTGCCTTCGGTGAGCCCGACCTCGGCCTCGATTTCGCGCGGCGTGCGCACCTCCATGTGGACGATGCGGTCGCGAAAGCCGGGCGAGTAGTCGGCAATCTGCGTAACCACGCTTTCGGCGAATCCGTCGCGATCGGCGTCGGTCCATTCATGGCCGTTCACCTTGGGCGGCGCGTATTGCACGAAGCAGCTCATGAAGTGTTTTCCCGGCGGCGCCATCGTCGGGTCGAGCGTCGTCGGGATGACCATGTCGAGGAAAGGATCGGCCGACCAGCGCCCGGCCTTCCAGTCGTCATAGGCGCGCTCCATGCGCTCCATCGAATCGGTGAAATGCATGTCGCCGCGATAAACCGGCGAATCCTTCGGCAGAGCGGGGAATTCGGGCATCGAGTCCAGCGCGATGTTGACCTTGCCGGACGAGCCTCGGATCTTGAAGTTCCTGACCCGGCGCAGGAAAATCTCGGGCAGTTCCTTTTCCTCGACCAGCTTCAGGAAGGTTCGCTTCACGTCGGCGTTGGAGACGACGAGCTTGCCACGGATCTCCTCACCGCCGGCCAGCACCACACCCTTGGCCTTGCCGCGGCTCACCAGAACATGGTCGACCTCGGCGCCGGTGCGAATGGTTCCACCCGACGCCTTGAAGGATGCCGCCAGCGCTTTGGTCACCGCGCCCATGCCGCCGCGCGCATAACCCCAGGCGCCGACCGAGCCGTCAACCTCGCCCATATAGTGGTGCAGCAGCACATAAGCCGTGCCGGGCGACATCGGCCCGAGCGCCGTGCCGATGATGCCGGACAAAGCGAAATTGGCCTTGATGACATCGGTCTCGAAATATTCATCGAGGAAGTCCGAGATCGACATGGTCCAGAAGCGCAGCGTCAGCGCCATTTCCTCCGCCGACAAGCCCGCGAATTTCTTGCCCAGATAAAGGAGCTCGCCCAGATCCCGCGGCCGCAGACTGGTCGGGTCGGGCGCGGTGCGCATCAACAGCGGCTGGATGAAACGGCACTGGCGCGTCACGTCGCGCGCATAACGGTCGTAGGCTTCGGCATCGCGTTTCGAGAAGCGCGCAAATTCGCGCCGGTGTGCATCATGGTCCCGGTAATTGGCGAGATAGTCGCCATCCCTGGTGAACACCGCGCCGCCCTCATAGGAAATAACCTGCAGGCCGAAGCGCGGCAGTTCGAGGTCGCGCATGATTTCAGGGCGAAACAGCGAACAAACATAGGAACAGTTGGAATAGAGGAAGCCCGACGTCAATTCCCGGCTGGTGGCGGCGCCGCCGACCCAGGGATTCTTCTCCACCACCAGCACGTCGAGCCCGGCGCGCTGGAGATAGCAGGCGTTGACCAGTCCGTTGTGTCCGCCGCCGATGACGATCGCATCCCAAGCTTTCATTTTGGCCCAGTCTTTCCATGCGATCCGCTGTTCATTTTGGCGTAATCCGTCCCCTCAATGCGCGAAATTTGGCACGGTAGTCGTCGTTTTGTCCAGCCGTATTGAATGAATGTTCAACAAATGATGTTGCGTTTTCCCAGACCTGGGCTAGGCTTTGCAGGCGTTCGAGACGGACATTCGTCGATTGGGGATCGAGGGTTGATGATCGAAACGGCCGAGGCCGAGCCGGAGTACGACGGAGCCGCCATCCGCTTCCTCGAGGCGCTGTGGGGCGACGGCTACCTGTCGCCGGGCGGGCCCGACGAAGTCGACCGCGTGCTCGAGGGACTTTCGCTCGCAGGCAAGACCGTGCTCGACATCGGCTGCGGGTCCGGAGGCATCACGCTGCATCTGGTCGAACGGCATGGCGCCGCGCACGTCACCGGCTTCGATGTCGAGCGGCCGGTGATCGAAACGGCCAGGCGCCGGGCAGCCTCCCGCGGGCTTGCCGACCGCGCCAGCTTCATCCAGGCGCCGCCTGGGCGGTTGCCTTTCGAGGATCAGTCGTTCGACGTCGTCTTCTCCAAGGATGCGCTGCTGCATGTCGCCGACAAGGATGCGCTGTTTGCGGAGATATTCCGCGTGCTCAAGGCCGGCGGCGCCTTTGCGGCATCAAACTGGATGATCTCGCATGACGGCGAACCATCACCGGAGATGAAGGCCTATGTCGCCGCCGAAGGGCTGTCCTTCGCGATGGCCTCGCCGGCGCGTTACGCACAGGCGATGCGCCAGGCGGGCTTTGCCGAGATCGCGGTTCGCGACCGCAATCCCTGGTACCGCGAGGTGGCGCGGGGCGAACTGGAAAGGCTGAAGGGGCCGCTCTATCCGACGGTCGCGGCGGCAGTGGGCGCCGCCTATGTCGACAAGAACATACGAACCTGGGAGGCCATGCAGAAGGTGCTTGACAGTGGCGAGCACCGTCCCACTCATCTTCGCGGGCAAAAACCGAAGATGGTCGGCTAGCCGGCGATGTGGAGCATGACCGCACCCATGAAAATTGCAGCACGCCAAGAGCAGTCCGCCGAGGCATCGAGCGAACCCGAGAAACGCGGGCGCAAGGCCTCCAAGGAGGTCAGGCAGCTTCAGCTGATCGAGGCGACGATCGATTCGCTGGCCAAGCGCGGCTATTCGGAGACGACGATGGCCGACGTCGCCGATGGCGCGGGCCTGTCGCGCGGCATCGTCAATTTCCATTTCGAGAGCAAGGAAAAACTGCTGATCGCGACCTTGCAGCATATGTATGACGAGTACTCGGCGCATTGGCGCAATGCCTTGGAGAAAGCGGGGAACGACCCCGCCGACCAGTTGCGGACCCTGGTCGCGGCCGATTTCGACCGTTCGATCTGCAACAAGCGCAAGCTGGCGGCCTGGTGCGCCTTCTGGGGCGAGGCCAAGTCGCGGCCGACCTACCAGGCGCTGAGCAGCGCCCGCGATGCCGTCTACCAGAACATCTTCATCGAGCTTTGCGCGACGCTCAAGCAAAGCGGCGGATATGACTACGAGCCGCAGGTCATGGCGCTGGCGCTCAGCGCGATGCTGGAGGGGCTGTGGCTGCGCTTGATGATGGGCACCGAAGACACCACCCGCGAGAGCGCCTTGCAGGCAGCCAACGAATTCCTGTCGGCCGCATTCCCCAAACATTACCAGGGAGCAGCCGCCACCCGTCGCAAGGCATGAAGCAATCGATAAAATAAAAGAGGATGGAACAGCAATGAAGACATCAATCCAGCGGCTGACATTGGCCCGACGCCTGACATTGACCCTGGCATTGACCGGCGTGCTGGCGGCCTCGGCCGCAGCCCTGGCGGTTGCCGCCGACAAGGACCTGGTCGTGTTCGACTGGTCCGGCTATGAGGATCCGAGCTTCCATCCGAAATATGTCGAGAAGAACGGCGATTCGCCGACCTTCGCCTTCTTTGGCGACGAGGACGAGGCGTTCGAAAAGGTGCGCTCGGGTTTCAAGGCCGATCTCGGCCATCCCTGCTCGCAGAGCGTGGTGAAATGGCGCGAGGCCGGCCTGCTGCGGCCGCTCAACACATCGAAGATCACAGGCTGGAAAGATCTCAATCCCGGAATCATGGCGATGAAGGATCTCGCCACGACCGCGGACGGCAAGGCCTGGTTCATGCCCTGGGACTGGGGCAACACCCAACTCACCTATAATTCCGAAAAGGTCGACGCCAAGGACGTGCAGTCGCTGAAGGCGTTCGCGGATCCGAAGTTCAAGGGCCGGGTGTCGATCGGCGACAATGTCGACGACGCCTATGCGCTGGCGAGCCTCGCCATCGGCGTCAAGGACTGGACCAAGATGACCGACGACCAGTTCAAACAGGCGTCGGATTTCCTGCGCCAGGTGCACAAGAACGTGCGCTCCTACTGGACCGACACAACAGACGTGGTGCAGCTTTTGAGCGGCGGCGAGGTCGATCTTGCCTGGGCATGGAACGACGCCACCGTGCAATCGGTCGCCGCCGGCGTGCCGATCACGGCCAAGAAGGACACTAACGAAGGCATTTCGACCTGGGTCTGCGGCTATGTGCTGTTCAAGGACGCGCCCGGCAATGTCGACAAGGCATATGATTATCTGAACGCCGTCAACGATCCCGAAACCGCCAAGGTGCTGGTCAAGGACTGGGGCTATGGCCAGGCCAACGCCAAGGGCATGGCCGGCGTCGATCAGGCCGTGCTGAAGGAAAAAGGCTATGACGACGTGCAGAAATTCGTCGACAAGACGCTGTTCCAGTCGCCGGTGCCGTCGCAGCTCAAGCTCAAGATGATCGCCGAGTTCGAGAAGATCAAAGCTGGATATTGAGCCGGTTCGGCCGCCCGCCCGTCTGCGGAGATGGTGGGCGGGCGGGCTCGCCAAGAGAGGCGAATTCTCATAACCTCGCGGCAGCCTTTCGCGACGGGGGAATTCGCACCATGAAGCCAATGCTACGCCGCCTTGCCCTTGCCGTCGCCTGCGTGATCGGCGCCGGCACCGTCTATGCCTGGGCGGAAGGTGGCGGCGACCTCGTCGTGTTCGACTGGTCCGGCTATGAGGACCCGCTGCTGCACCCCGCCTATGCCGCCAAATACGGCGCCGAGCCGACCTTCGCCTTCTTCGGCGACGAGGACGAGGCCTTCGAAAAGATGCGAGCCGGCTTCAAGGCCGACATCGCGCATCCCTGTTCGCAAAGCGTGGTCAAGTGGCGCGAGGCGGGCATGCTGCAGCCGCTCGACACGTCGAGGATAGCAGGCTGGAAAGACCTCAATCCCGGCATCATGGCGATGAAGGATCTCGCCACCACTGACGACGGCAAAGCGTGGTTCATGCCATTCGACTGGGGCAACACCTCGCTTCTCTACCGCACCGACAAGGTGACGCCGGAGCAGGCGCAATCGCTCAGGATCTTCGCCGACCCGAAGTTCAAGGGCCGCGTCACCATCGGCGACAATGTCGACGACGCCTATGCGCTGGCGAGCCTGGTCATCGGGCTGAAAGACTGGACCAGGATGACCGATGCTCAGTTCCAGGAGGCGTCCGCCTTCCTTCGCGACGTGCACAAGAACATCCGTTTCTATTGGACCGACGACACCGATCTCAACCAGGCCTTCATCGGCAATGAGGTCGATCTCGTCTGGGGCTGGAACGAGACCTATGTGACGCTGAAGGGGCAAGGCCTGCCGATCGCCATGAACCGCGACAGCAAGGAAGGCATCTCGACCTGGGTGTGCGGCTATGTACTGATGAAGGACGCGCCGGGCAAGCTCGACCAGGCCTATGATTTCCTCAGCGCGGTCAATGCGCCGGGGGTGTCGGACTATATGGTCAAGACCTTCGGCTACGGCCATGGCAACGGTGCCGGCATGGCCGCGGTCGATCACCAGGTGCTGGCCGACCGCGGCTTCGACAATCTCGACAAATTCCTCGACAAGACGCTGTTCCAGCAGCCGGTGCCGCCGGCACTGAAGCAGCGCATGGTCGCCGAGTTCGAGAAGATCAAGGCCGGCTATTGAACAGCGAGTCCACAAGAGCCGATGTCGTCATCATCGGCGCCGGCTTCACCGGGCTGTCGGCCGCGCTCGAGCTGAAAAAGGCCGGCGTCGATTTCGTGCTGCTCGAGGCGCGCGCCCGTGTCGGCGGGCGCGTCGAGTCGGCGGAGATCGGTTCCGGCGAGCGCATCGACAGTGGCGGCCAGTTCCTGTGCGAGGACATGCCGGAGCTGATGGCGCTTGTCGAAGCGCGCGGCAAGATGCTGGTCGAAACCCATGTCGAGGGCGCGTTTATCGCCCAGCCGCCGATCTCCGCCGCCGAGGCGAAGCGAACCTATTCTGGTTCGATGGCGATCCGCGATCGGATGAACGCGATCGCGCCGGACGATCCCTCGATTGCCGGGCTGACCGTTGCCGCCTGGCTCGACCGGCAGGACGATGCCGATGCCGTTAAGGCAGCCTTCCGCTCGATGATCGAAGGCCTGTGGTGCCTGGCGCTGGAGAAACTGCCGCTCTGGCACCTGATCGACAATGATCGGCGCATCACCAATGAGGTGCCGGAGCTGCAGTATTTCCTGCGCGAGACGATGCAGTCAGTGGCAGAGGACCTGGCCAGCGATCTCGGCGACCGGCTGCGGCTCAACGCAGCCGTTTCGTGCATCGAGCATGGACCGCAAGGCGTTCGTATCGTCTCGGCGGCGGGTGTCATTGAAGCGCGGGCGGCACTTGTCGCGGTGCCGCCGGTCATGGTGGCGAAACTGGGCTTCGCACCCGCCTTGCCCGAATCCCTGGCGAAGGCACTCGGCGTCTGGGAAAGCGGCGCCGTGATCAAGGTGCTGGTGCGCTACCCCGCTGCCTTCTGGCGCCGCCGCGGCTTGAGCGGCATGGTGATGTGGCGCGACCCGCCGGGGCTGTTCGCCTGCGATGCCAGTCCGGATGAAGGCCACGCGGCGCTGGTCGTCTTCGTCGGCGGCCCGCTCGCCCTGCGCTGGGGTGAGCTCGGCGAGGCGGCACTGCGCGCCGAAGTGACCGGGAAACTGGTGGAAGCCCTCGGCCCCGACGCGGCCGAAATCGCGGAGTTCAGCCAGCGCGACTGGACGCATGACCGCTGGAGCGGCGGCGGCTACAGCGACCTCATCGTCGACGTTGCCGCGACCGATGCCGAGCCCGTGCTCCTGGCCGGCGCGCCGCCTGTTCATTTCGCATCGTCGGAGCTGTCGCCGTCATTCCCCGGCTATGTCGAAGGGGCGATCGTTGCCGGGCGCATCGCCGCGCGCAAGATAGTCGCCGACCTTCAGTCGGCCATCGCCACCAGGGCTTCGGGATCGTAGGCAAGGCGGATCGAAGTGCCGACCGGAATGTCGTCGGCGCCGAAATCGTTGGTTTCGGTCACAGAGAGCGGCTTTTCCAGGCCGGGGATCTCGACGATCAGATGGGTGATCTCGCCAAAATAGTGGCGTTCGACCACCTTTCCGGCAACCTCGAACTTGGCCGTCGCGTTGTCCCACAACACGCGCAGGCGCTCCGGGCGGATGCCGAGCGTGGCGCCGCTGCCATTGCGCACGAAGGCCTTTGGCTTGTCGGTCTTCACACGGCCGAAGCCCCGCGTGTCGACGACCAGCGAGCCGCCGTTCTCCTCGACGATCTCGGCCTTGACGAAATTCATGCCGCCGAGGAAGTCGGCAACCTGGCGGTTGACCGGCCGCTGGTAGATCTCCTTGGGCGAGGCGACCTGCGCGATCTTGCCGCCGAACATCACGGCGATGCGGTCGGACATGGCCAGCGCTTCATACTGGTCGTGGGTGACCAGCACGAAGGTGATGCCGACGGCCTGCTGCAGGCGGCGCAACTCGACCTGCATCTGTTCGCGCAGCTTCTTGTCGAGCGCCGACAGCGGCTCGTCGAGCAGCAGCACCTTGGGCCGCATCACCAGCGCGCGGGCGAGCGCGACGCGTTGCCGCTGGCCGCCGGACAGCTCGGTGGCGAGACGCTTGCCGAGGCCGGTGAGAGAGACCTGCGCCAAGGCTTCCACGACGCGGCGCTTCTCCTCGCCGCCCTGGAGCTTCAGCCGCTTCAGGCCATAGGCGACGTTCTGCTCGACATTGAGATGCGGGAATATCGCATAGCTCTGGAACACCATGTTGGTCGGTCGGCGATTGGGCGCAATGCCTTCCATCGGCTGGCCGCCGACCGAAATCGAACCGCTCGTCGGGTTGTCGAAGCCGGCGATCATGCGCAACAGCGTGGTCTTGCCGCAGCCGGACGGGCCGAGCAGCGAGAAGAATTCGCCCTCGCGAATGGTCAAGGAGGCATCGTCGAGCGCCTTGAAGGCGCCGTAGCTGCGGGTGACGCCGTTGATCTCGATCATCGTCCGTTCGGACAGGGTTCGTGCGGATGGGGCCTGCTCAGGCATAAAGCCCTCCCTCGTTCTGGCTGCGTCTGGCGGCGCGGCGGCGCAGGATTTCGGCGACGGTCATCAGCAGGAAGGAGGCGACCAGCAGCAGCGTGCCGAGCGCGAGCACGCCCGGCAGTTTCGCCGCGAAGCGCAACTGGCCCCAGATATAGATCGGCAGCGTCGCCTCGGTACCGGTCAGGAAGAAGGCGATGATGAACTCGTCCAGCGAAATGGTGAAGCAGACCAGCAGGCTGGAGATGATTGCCGGCGCCACCATCGGCAGCGTCACCCGCCGGAAGGTGCCGAAGGCGCTCTCGCCGAGGTCGGCCGAGGCCTCCTCGAGGCTGCGATCGAAACCCTCGAAGCCGGAGGTCAGCACCGTCATCGAATAGGGGATGCAGACCAGGACATGGCCGAGCACGACGGTGAACAGGGAGAGGCTCAAGCCGAGCTGCAGCATCACCAGCAGCATCGAGATGGCGACGATGACTTCCGGCAGCACGAGCGGCGCCATGATCAGGCCGTTGATGGCCCGCCGGCCGGGATAGCGGTAGCGGGTGATCGAGCGGGCGGCGAGGATGCCGAGAACCGTCGAAAGGACGGACGCCGAGACGCCAACGATCAGGCTGTTCCAGGTGGCGTCGAGCAGCGCCGGCGTGTTGGGCAGGTCCTCGTACCATTTGAGGGTGTAGCCGGTGAGAGGGAATTTCGGCGTAGCCGCCGTGTTGATCGAAAAGATCGGCAGGAAGATCACAGGCAGATAAAGGAAACCTACATAGAGGAAGGCATAAGCCGACAGCCAGCCGCCCGGCAGCAGACGTCGCGCCGCGCTCATCGCGCAAGCCTCTGGGCGGCACGGATGACCAGCACCGTAGCGCCGGCCATCAACGTCACGACCAGCATGGTGGTGACGGAAAGGGCGGCGCCCAGCGGCCAGTTCGAGGCCTTGCCGAACTGCGCCTGGATGGCGTTGGCGATCATGACGCCGTCCTTGCCGCCGACGAGCTTGGGGGTGACATAGTCGCCGACCGTCGGGATCATCACGATCAGCGCCGCCGAGATGATGCCTGGCGCCGACAGCGGCAAAGTCACGCGAAGGAACGAACGAAAGGGACCATCGCCTAGATCCGTAGCCGCCTCCACCAGGGTCCGGTCGATCTTCTCCAGCGAGACGAAGATCGGCAGGATGGCGAAGGCCGCCCAGGCGTGGGTCAGCGTGATGATGACGGCGCTCGAATTGTAGAGCAGCGCCGTCGACGGCTCGTTGATGATGCCGAGGCCGATCAGCCCGGAGTTCAAGACGCCGTTATAGCCGAGAATGACCTTCCACGACATCACGCGCAGGAGATAGCTGGTCCAGAACGGGATGGTGATGAGGAACAGCCACAGGCTCTTGTGGCGGCCGCCGTGGAAGGAAATGAAATAGGCGATCGGATAAGCCAGGACGACGGTGAAGAAGCTGACCGTCAGCGAGATATACAGCGAGCGCCACAACAGATCGCGATAGATCGGCTCGGTCAGGGCGACGCGGTAGTTTTCCAGCGTGAAGGTGCGGTCGATGGTCAGATAGTTCTGCGTCCAGAAGGAGTGGGCGATGACCACCAGGATCGGCAGGACCAGGAGGATGAGCGCGTAGAGAAAGGTCGGGCTGATCAGGGCAAAGCCCTGCACGGGTTCGGATTGCAGAAGGGCATTTCGTCTGGCCCGCGTCATGCGCAACGGGGGCGACCCTTCCACCGCCGCCGTCATTGCCAGACTCCGGGGGGCAGGGCTCCGGCTGTGATCTCGGTTGCTGGCCTGGAGCGTCCCGCCATGCGGTATCCCGTTGGACTGGCGCCGGCTGTTTGTTCCCAATTTTGTTTTGGAGCGCGATCGAACGCAAAACCGGTGACCAGTTTTGCTGATCGCGCTCCGAGCTTGCCGGCTTTCTTTCATCATGCCCGCATCCGCGGATTGAAATCAAGCGCTATTTCTGAGATATTGATTGAACGGACATTCAAAATGGTGCGGATTGTGCCGGAAATTTCCGGCACTGCCGGCCAAATTTCGAAATCCTGAATTCGACGAATGATGTGGAGATGACGATGGCGGCTGCGAGGGACCTGAAGGCGTGCGAAATGGCCGGAGCTGGAGCCGCCGACGCCGTCGAGTTGGCCAGGCGCCATCTCGTCCAGCCCTGGCCGTATGCCGGTTCGGTCGGCGCGGAAGCGCGCGCGCTGATCGGCGAAGGCGACGGCATCTACATCACCGACGGCACCGGCAAGCGCTTGATCGACGGGCCGGCCGGCATGTGGTGCGTCAATGTCGGCCATCGGCGCGAGGAGCTCGCCAGGGTGATGTACGACCAGGCGATGGCACTGTCCTACAATACGCCCTGGTACACGATGAACGCGCCGTCGGCGGAACTTGCCGGTCGCATAGCAGGTCATGCGCCTGGCGATCTCAGCCACGTCTTCTACACCACAGGCGGCTCCTCGGCGGTGGAGACGGCGCTGCGCTTCATGCAGTTCTACAACAATGTGCGGGGCCGGCCGGAGAAGAAGCTGATCCTGTCGCGCGGCGGCGCCTATCACGGCTCGACCTATCTGTCGGCCTCGCTCAATGGCCGCCCGCGTGACCGCGACTGGATGGACGGCGCCGACGAGCTGGTGATCAAGCTGTCCTCGCCCGATCCGTTCCGTCGTCCGCAGGGCATGAGCATGGCTGATTTCACCGACTTCCTCGTCGACCAGTTCCGCGACACCGTCGCGCGAGTCGGTGCTGACCGGATCGGCGCTTTCGTCGGCGAGCCGGTGCAGGCCTCCGGCGGCGTTATCGTGCCGCCGGACGGCTATCTCAAGCGCATTCGCGAGATCTGCCGCGACAACGATATCCTCTATGTCTCCGACGAGGTGGTGACGGGCTTTGGACGGCTGGGCCATGTCTTCGCCTCCGGCGATGTGTTCGGCATCGATCCCGACATGATCACCTTCGCCAAGGGTGTGACGTCAGGCTATTTCCCGCTCGGCGGCGTCATCATATCGGAACGGCTGCTGGAGGAACTGCGCCGGTCGAACCATCCCGACGCGATGTTCGGCCATGGCCTGACCTACACCTCCCATCCGGTCGGCTGCGCAGTGGCGCTCAGGAATCTCGACCTTCTGGAACAGGGCGTACTTGCTCATACGCAAGCGGTCGCGCCCTACTTCCAGGCGCAGCTGAAGACGCTGGAAGAATTGCCGTTGGTCGGCGAGGTGCGCGGGCTGGGATTGATGGGCTGCGTCGAATGTGTCGCCGACCGCGAAAGCAAGGACCCGCTGCAGCTCGACAAGGATGTCGGCAAACGCATCGACGCGCATTGCCACGAGCTCGGCCTGCTGGTGCGGCCGCTGATCAACATGTGCGTGATGTCGCCGCCGCTGGTCATCACGCGCGAGCAGATCGACGACATGGTCGGCATTTTGCGCGAGGGCATTTCTCGCACGATGGATGATCTCAGGAAAGAAGGGGTGTGGCGGGGATGACGTTCTTTCTTCGCCCCGCATAGGACTGGGAGAGGAGCGCTCTCACCGATGGTTTCGCCAATTATCGGCGTCGCCTATCCACGCGACCGCAGCGCGTCGTTCAAATTCCACATGTCCTTTTCTTCCGGCGCCGTCTCGAGCCCAAGCACGGGGATCTGCCTGCGCAGATGGTCGTGGTGGGTGCGCACGCCGTATTCGAGGTCGGAGAGGTAAAAACCCTCGAAGGCTTCCGACAGCATGGATTCGTTCGACCACACCGAAAGCTGGACATCCTCCGACATGGTGTCGCGGTCGATGCGGAAGGAGAGATAGCGGGCCGCAGCCTGCTCGCGGCTTTCGTCGCGATAGCGGTAGATGGCGCCGCGCAGCAGGGTCTCACCCGTCGAAAGCGGGAATTCCTGATAGAACTGCACCGATTCCGGCATCACCGAGAGGACGGCATTGGGGAAGATGCCATAATAGACCCAGGCCTTCTTCAGATAGTCCGGCAGATGCGCCGGCTCCGGCGCGATCTTGACGTAGTTCCTGACGCTCCAGCGACGGCCGGCATGCGGGTTGTAGCTGGCGAAGGAGCGCGACACGCCGTTGACGAAGGGTTCGTCGAAATAGGTCGCGCCATAGAGGTCCTGCAGAGCCGGGTGCGCCATGGCGACGTGATAGCCCTCATTGTCGACGTCGCGCACCGACTTCCAGTTGACCGGAGTTTTCTGGGTCCAGATGCCCCAGGAGGGCACCATGTCGGCGGCCTTGTAGTGCGAGAATTCGGGCTCGATCGGCTTCATCAGCTCGGCGACGGAGGGCTGCGGGCCGCCAGCGCGGAAGCGAATGAAGATAAAGCCCATCCAGACCTCCAGATCGAGCGGCATCAGGCCGAACTCGGTCTTGTCGAGATCGGGAAAGGAACGCGGGCGGGCAGCGCCGCGCAACGTGCCGTCGAGATTGTAGACCCAGCCGTGGAACGGGCACACTAGCGCGTTCTTGCAGTTGCCCTGGCTGTCGGCGACGACACGGCTGCCGCGATGGCGGCACATATTGTTGAAACCGCGCACGACGCCGTCCTTGCCGCGCACGATCAGAGCGCGTTCGCCGACGACGTCCATGGTCAGGTAATCGCCGGCGTCAGGGATGTCGCTGACATGTCCGGCGATCTGCCAGTGGTTGCGGAAAACGTGCTCCTTCTCGAGTTCGAGGAGGGCATCGGAATGGTAGCTCCAGCCAGGCAGTCCCCGCCGGTCCCAATCGTTGGGAATGGCCACGTCACGGAGATGCGGGTTCATAAAACGTCTCTTCTTTTTATTGAATATCCGTTCAATATAATCATATTTTTCATTGAAATGCAATGGCTTGGGGAAACAAGCATATTTTCGAAAGAAAGTTGGCGCGCCGATTTCAATCCAATCCGATGCAATGGCTCGCCCCGAAAACCCCGGAGAATCCGGGCGTTAGCCCGGGTTTCAAAGCTTGGTTCCGGCGTGTTTTCGAAGCAAATCCTGCCAGGAGGGAAGCCGAGACAAAAGGGGCGTCGCCGCACGTCTTGCCCGCTTGCCGGTCCGCCGAGCCGGGATCGGCTGCGCGAGATGCCCACTTGATGTGGTCTGGCCACGGGGCCGTTTCAAGGCGGTTACAATATCAGATTCACGCCAGCTTTCCGCTGATACAGAGCGCGACTAAGTTCGTTTTATCAAAAAAAGAAAGTCAACGAAGGGGATGATGATGCATGCGAAAGTTCAGATTGCCAGCAATGACCGCCGGTCCCAGGCTCCGGAGCGCGTTAGCCGCCGCCCGAAGCTGGCATTGCGCCGGCGCGCCAGCGACCACCCCATGGCGATGTTCATGGCGCTGGCTGCTTGCGCCTTCGCCGGCATGGCGTTCGCGCCGACGGTCGGCCCGGCCTTTGCTTCGCTCAATCCACCGGCCAACGTCGTCGGCGGCGCAATGACCACCACCAGAACCGCACGCCTGCCGATGCCGATGATCGACTTTGCCTGCAAGGGGCAGGCCTGGGGCGCCGAGAGCGCCGATTGCCTGCGGGCCATAGCCGAGCAGTCCGGAGCCCACAAAGCCCGTGCGGTCCGGATGATCGCCAATGCCGCGCCGCTGACCAATACGCCGAATATTTTCTGAGTTCGACTGAAACATGGTTCCGAAGCGGCTCCGCTTTGGAACGTGCCGCGGCGCTCCCCGAGCGCGTCCAGCGCTCCCTTCGGCTCCCGCCGCATGTCGGCCGGGGGCTTTTTTTACCGGTTGGTGCGGTCTATCCCTTCGAAACCACCTGGTCGGCAATGGCGGACAGGACGCTGCGCACATCCAGCGTGCTGAACGGTTTCTCCAGGATCTGCGGGCGCTGCAAGGGCGGCAGCGCCTCGATTTCGGCCTTGGCGCCGATCAGGTCGCCAGTGACCAGCACGAAACGCCGCGCCAGTTCCGGTCTTTCGGCAAGCAACTCTCGATAGATGGTCATGCCGCTTGTTCCAGGCATGCGCAGGTCCGAAAAGACGATGTCGGGCGGCATGTGGCCAGCCAATATGGCTGTGGCCGTGTCCCAGAGGGGCGCGATCCGTGACTTGATGCCCATCAGTTCGAGTATGTCGGAGAGCGAACCGGCGACGTCGGGCTCGTCATCGATGATCAAGGCGTGGCGCAGCCCGCTCGATCGCGGCTGGCCCTCGCCGGCGATGGCGACGCCGGCTACAATGGCCGGCAGCTGGACGACGAAACGGGCGCCACTTGGCAGCACTTCCTCGAACCAGACATTGCCATTGTGCCGCTCGATGATCGATTTCGAGATCGACAGGCCGATGCCGGTTCCGACGCCGACCGGCTTGGTGGTGAAATAGGATTCGAAGATGCGGGACCGGATCGCTTCCGGTACGCCAGGCCCATTGTCCTCGACCGAGAAACCGGGATCGCCGCGCTCGCTGCGGAAGGTCCGCACCTTGATCAGCCGGTCGCCGCCTATGCCTGCCAGCGCATGCTGGCTGTTGATGAGGAAATTGGCGGCCACCTGGGTGACGTGATCGGCATCGGCCATGGCCAGCAACGGGCCAGGCGCGAAATCGGTGTCGATGATGATGCCGCTCGAGCGCGCGCCGTAGGCGGTCACCTCGAGCGCCGCGCGGATCACCTGGTTGAGGTCCGTCTCGGCCCGCTCGGTCGGATGCAGCCGGACCATCGACAGGAAGCTCTTGACGATGCGGCCGCAGCGCTCGGCGGCGGCGCGAACTTTCTCGGCGCGAACCTTGGTCTGCGGATCGGAGGCGAATTCGTGCAGCAGCGTCGACTGGGCGACAACCACGGCCAGCGGGTTGTTGAGCTCATGCGAGACGCCCGCAAGCAGCGAACCCATCGCCGCCATCTTCTCGTTCTGGTGCAACTTCTCGCGCTGCCGATTGATCTCCTCCTCGGCGCGCAGCTTGTCGCGCAGGTCCCGGATGGAGCCGAAGATCAGGCGGCGGTCGGCGACCCGCATCTCGGTTGCCGTCAGTTCGATGGGGAAAATCTCGCCGGCGGCGTTCTGGGTCACCGTCTCGAGCCGCTGTCCGACCATTGGCGCGCCGCGGCCGGACATGTATTCGGCCCCCGACGCATAGCCCTTACGGTAATAGATCGGCACGATGGTGTCGAGCAGGTCCTTGCCGAGGATATCGCTGCGCAGGAAGCCGAACATCTTCTCGGCGGCCGGATTGAATTCGACGATCGAGCCGGTCTCGTCGATGACGAGGATGGCATCGAGCGAGGCTTGCAGCATGGTGCGGCGGATGACCTCGCTGGCGTGGGCGTCGGAGGGCGAGCGTTCGATCGCGTCGCCGATGGCCAGCGCGATGATATGCAGCGTCGCTTCTTCCTCATCGGTCCATTCGCGCTCCTCGATACAGTCATTGACCGCCAGCGTCCCCCACAGGTGGCCATGCGCGAATACGGACACCGACAGGAACGATTTAATGCTCTGTTTCTCGAAGTCGGCTCTCAGGAAGCCCTCGAGGTCGCGCGTATGGCCGGCGAAAATCTTGCCCTGCCGTTCATCCTCCTGCAGCCGTTCCAGCAGCGGATCGGCGTTGATGATCGACTGCACGATCACCGTCGGCGAGGCCAGCTCGCCACCGACCACGGGATCGATCCAGTAGGCGGCCACCGACTGGGCAAATCCCTGGCCGGGCAGTTCGCGCAGGCGGAACAGGATGCCGCGCTGGCAGTCCATTGCGTGGCAAAGCGTTTCCAGTATGGCTTCCATCTCGCGCTGCCAGTCGCCGGCCTCGCGCAGCCGCCGCACCACGCGCACGGCCGCCATCGCCGCGCCTTGCCGGCCGTCTTGCATGTCCGTGCCTGCTGCTTCAGCGGTCATTTTCAGCCATTGTTGCGGTGCCAAGCGGATTTCATGCGCCGCGTCTCAAATCCTTGTTTTTATGCGTTGTCCCAAAACCAAGAGCGTTTTTGGGCGACAAGTATTGCGACGGATCCGTCCACAGACCAGCACAGGCGCGGGAGCAATCCCCCGCGCCCACTTAGTGGCCGTCGCCGGCCGGCAGCGAGAAGATATAGCCTTCGCCGCGCACCGTGCGCAGGAATTTCGGGCTGGCCGGATCCGTTTCTATCTTCTTGCGCAGGCGCATGATGCGAATGTCGACCGCGCGCGAGGATTCCGGATCTTCGGTGAGGCCGATCGCTTCGGAAATGGCAGCACGTGTCAGCAGCCGGTTGGCGCGGGTCAGGAAAACCTCCAGCACGTCGAACTCGCTCTTGGCCATGTCGATCACCGCGCCGTTGGCGCCGGTGACCAGCCTGCCGTCGAGATCAGCCTGGAAGGAGCCGAAAGCGACGGAGCGGCGGGGATCGCTCGCCTTTTGGCCGTGCATCGGCGCGTGCTGCGGAACCCGGCGCAGCACGCTGCGGACCCTGGCCAGCACCTCGCGCAGCTCGTAGGGTTTGACGATGTAGTCGTCGGCGCCGAGCTCAAGTCCGACGATGCGATCAAGCGCGGTGCCGGCGGCGGTGGCATAGATGATGCCGATCGGCAGTCTCGAGCGCAACCAGCGGCCGAGCGATAGCCCATCCTCACCCGGCATGGCGATGTCGAGGATGGCGAGGTGGAATGATTGCGTTTCGACCAGGCTGCGCGCGGCGGCCGCGGTTTCGGCGGTCGCCACGTCATAGCCGGCGGCGCCGAGATATTCGGCGACCGCCTCTCTTAGATCGGGCTCATCCTCGACAATTAAAATTCTTGCCCGCACGATGCGCTCGCTCCCACTTTCGGTGGAAAGTAGATTGGGTATAAACATGATGTCCAGCACTCATATCGGGTTGCCAGGAAATGGTTGGAAAACATGGCTGCACGCGCCGTTATCGGGCTTATCTGCGTCGCCGACGTGGTGGCGACCGAACTCGCCGATCACCTTGAGCGGCGAGGCCACGACGTGCGTCAGGCGCGCCAGCCCTGGGAAGCGGAATCTATGCTGGCGGGAAAGGGCGTCGACGTCGTCGTCGTCGGTGACAGCCTCAGCCAGGCGGAGGGACGTGATCTGCTCAGGCGTTATGGCAGCCAAGGCGGGGGCGGTGAAGGCGGACCGGATTTCATCCTGATCTGCCGGCCGTGCGACCTCGTCGACAAGGTGCTGGCGCTCGAGCTCGGTGCGGCCGACGTCATCGAAAGTCCGCTCAATGTCAGGGAACTCGCCGCCCGTGTCGGCGGCCTGCTGACGCGGCGGGGCAGGGCCGCCCAGGAACTGATCGTGTTGGAGAACGCGACCGTCGATTTGAGGTCGGCCATCGTCATGCACCGCTCGGGCACGGAGGAGCAGCTTTCGCCCGGCCAGGTGGCGCTGCTTCGGCTGTTCCTGGCCAGTCCCCGCAAGGTGCTGACGCGCGACGACATAATCGCGGCGGCGCCGGCCGAGAATGTCGACGCTTTCGACCGCTCGATCGATTCGCGCATCGTGCGGCTGCGCCGCAAGCTCGATACGGAAGCTATCATCACCATACGCGGCGCCGGCTACCGTTTCGATCCGCCGGCGCAATTCGCCGATTGACGGCTGGGCGCTCACGCAATTCCTCTGGTTGAGCATCGGATTTCCAAACCGGTTTTCACCTCGGGCCCGATTGCCCTGCGCTCAGCGCACCACCAGTAGCGATGGCCCCGGCGGCATGTCGCTGCCTGCCACGAACTCGCCTGCATGCGCGCGCTCTTTCAAGAGCACGGTGGCGAGCCCGGCAAAGCCGAGCAGGCCCTGTGCGTAGAGCAGTGCCGAAAGCACCGAAGCTGCAAGTTTCGTTTTCATTGCGTCAATCCCCAGTAAATCATGTTGCGGCAGCTTGTTTTCCGAAGACCAACGCCCGTCTTGGGTGGGCGCGTGACGCCTCGGCATACTTCAGGAACTCCCGAAGTGCCCGCGCCGTCTACGGAGCCCCCCGTCACGGCGCGGGCCTTCGGTCCTCTCAGCAGCAAGTTGCCGGAGGGGCCGCGCAATGCCAGCAGCTGAAGGCCAACCCGCCAGTGGGCCTTGAGCCGGACGATGCGCAGGCTGGAACAATCCAGACCGTGGCACAAAACAGAACGGTATGCAGGGTTGAGATCTCACTCGAACTCATCGCCGCGAGGCGGGCCATGGAACCGTCGGCAACCGTGCCGGCGCCGCTAGTGGCTGCTGCTGCGATGCTGATCCCGAGAAACCAGGACCGCATGTTCGTTTTCGTTCCCGTGGTCGTTGCCGTCTGCTTTCGTTACGTCAACTCTGCCGGCGGCCTGTATCCGCTTCATGCCGCCGAAAATGCGCTTTGTTGCAGATTCTGTTTCGAAATAGGGCTCCAACCTTTCAAGTTTGGCCAATCCGAACTTTCGTTTCGGGCTGGATACCTATGTGCCTACTCCTGTCCAGGGTGACAGCGTCAATGTCCGCCATTTGGGAACTTTGGCCCGTTAACCAGAGGAAACATATTCGAAACACAAACGAGCATTTCACGAAATCTCTCCGAAACATGATGCATCGATAAGCCGCTCATCGAATTTGGGGCCGGCCAGCCCGGCAGAGAGAGGGACATCATGCATACTGCTATTTCCGCCAAGCTCATCAACATAACCGCCGCCGCTGCCCTGACGGGTGCGGCGCTTCTGTTCGGCGCCGGCACGGGTACCGCGCATGCCGCCAACAAGATCGTGGCGCGCGTCTCGCTTTCGCAACAGGTCATGGAAGTCTCGGTCGACGGCCGCCCGGCCTTCGCCTGGAAGGTTTCCACCGGCGACAGGGCGCATGTGACGCCGACCGGCTCGTTCAAGCCGACGCGCATGCATGAAATGTGGTATTCGAAGAAGTACGACAACGCGCCGATGCCGCATTCGGTGTTCTTCAGCGGCGGCTATGCGGTGCACGCCACCTATGCCATCAAGCGGCTTGGCCGGCCGGCCTCGCATGGTTGCGTGCGGCTACATCCCGACAATGCCGCCGATTTCTACCAGCTCGTCGAAACCTTCGGGCCGGCCAACACCAGCATCGTCATCGTCAAGTAGCTGGCTGGCAACGGATCGGCACAGCAGCCATATCCGTTCAGGGCTCCCGCCGGAACATTTTCCCGCGGTAATCGAGCACAGCCAAAAAAGAGGCCGGGACGTTTCCGGCCTCTTTTTTGTTAGTTTTTGTTAGTTCGGCAATGCCGTTTCCATCAGCTCGGCAATGCCGGCATCAATTTGGGATCCGGCTTCTCGGCCAGCTGGGGCAAGTCCTTGCTGGCAATGAAGGTATAGAACATGGGCACGACGAAGAGCGTGAACATGGTGCCTACCAGGATGCCGGTGAAGATGACCAGGCCCATCGAATAACGGGCCGCGGCGCCGGCGCCGCTGGACGTGATCAGCGGCACCACGCCAAGCGCCATCGCCGCCGTCGTCATCAGGATCGGCCGCAGCCGCACCTTGGCCGAAGCGATGATGGCGTCGCGCCGCCGCATACCGTGGATCTCGCGCTGCTGGTTGGCGAACTCGACCAGCAGGATGCCGTGCTTGGTGATCAGGCCGATAAGCGTGATCAGTCCGACCTGCGTGTAGATGTTGAGTGTGCCGAGGCCGAGATTGAGCGGCACGATGGCACCGAAGATCGACAGCGGCACCGCCATCATGATGATCAGCGGATCACGGAAGCTTTCGAACTGCGCCGCCAGCACCAGATAGATGACGATGACGGCCGCCCCGAAAGCGATCAGGATCGTGTTGCCCTGTTCCTTCTCCTGCCTGGACTGGCCCGAATAGTCGATGAAGAAGGTGTCGGGCAGGCTCTCCCTGGCTATGTCCTCGAGGACTTTCAATCCATCGCCAGTGGTGACGCCGGGCAGCGGCAGCGCCGAGATCGTCGACGAATTCAGCTGGTTGAACTGCTCGATCGCGGCCGGCGACGCATTGGTCGAGATCTTCACCACCGCCGACAGCGGTACCATCTCGCCCGTTACGCTGCGCACGAAGTACTCGCCGAGTTTTTCGGGATTGTCGCGGAATTCTTTCGGCACCTGCGGGATGATGTCGTAGCTGTTGGAGTCGCGGTCGAACTGCGCCACTTCGGCGCCGCCGACCAGCAGCGTCAGCGTCCGGCCGATATCGGCGATCGGCAGGTTCAACGCCGCGGCGCGGTCGCGGTCGATGGTCACCGTCACCTGCGGCGCATCATAGGCCATCGAATTCTGCACGACGATGAAGCGGCCGGAGGCCTGTGCCTTGTTCTTGATCTTCTCGGCCACGTCGTAAACTTCCGAGGAGTCGCCGGTCGATCGCACCACCAGGGCGATGGGCAGGCCGCCGCCGGAGCCCGGCAGCGTCGGTGGCGCAAAGACAAAGGCCTGGACGCCCGCCACCTTGGCGAGACGGGCCGTGATGTCGGCCTGCAGCTCCTTCGAGTTGCGCTTGCGCTCCGCCCAGTCCTTGAAGGCGAAACCGACGAAGGCGCTGTTCGTCGTGCCGCCGAACGCGACGGCCGAGAACTGCGCCCGCGTCTCGGGAATATCCTTCACCAGACCGAGCATCTGGTTGACGTAAGTCTCGGTGTAGTCGGATGTCGCGTAACGCGGCGCCGTTACAAGCGAGAGCAGGAAGCCCTGGTCTTCTTCCGGCGCCAGTTCGGTTGAGGTCTTGGTGAACATGAAGCCGGTCACCCCGACAAGCGCCAGCACGATGATCAGCGTCAGCGGGCGATAGTTGAGCGACCCGGTGACGGCCCGCTCATAGACGTGCTCGACCCGCGCGAAAGTGCCGTCGACAATGCGCTGGAAACGGCCTGGCGTGCCGGACTTCAGCAGGCGCGCCGACATCATTGGCGTGATGGTGATGGCGATCACGCCCGACAGCACCACCGAGCCGGCGAGCGTGACGGCGAATTCGCGGAACAGCGCGCCGGTCAGGCCGCCGGTGAAGGCCAATGGCGCGAACACCGCGGCCAGCGTCATGGTCATGGCGACGATGGCGGTGGCGATCTCGCGCATGCCGTTGAAGGCCGCCTGCATCGGCGACATGTGGTCTTCTTCCATGTGGCGGTGGATATTCTCCACCACCACGATGGCGTCGTCGACGACGAGGCCGATCGCCAGAACCATGGCGAGCAGGGACAGAAGGTTGATCGAATAGCCCACCGCGAACAACAGGAAGCAGACGCCGATCAGCGACAGCGGGATGGTGACGATGGGCATCATCACCGAACGGAAAGAGCCAAGGAACAGAAGGATGACGACGACGACGATGGCAACGGCCTCGCCGATGGTCTTGAACACTTCGTCGATCGAGGCGCTGATCTGCCCGGTCGCGTCGTAGACGATCTCGATCGTCATGCCCTTCGGCAACGTCTCCTGGATTTGAGGCACCAGCCTGGTGAGCGCCGCCGCCGTGGTCAGAGGATTGGCAGCCGGGGTCGGGAAGATGGCGAGGAAGGTGCCTGGCTTGCCGTTGAAGGAAACCCTGGTGTCGGTGTTCTCGGCGCCCAGTTCGACGCGGGCGACATCGCGCAGCCGCACCACATTGCCGTCGGTCGAGCGCAGCGGCAGCTCGGCGAAGGCTTCCGGCGTCTGCAGCGTCGAGCGCACGGTGATCGAGGAGACGACATATTCGTTCTCGGTGTTGCCGGGCGCCGACAGGAAGTTGGAGTTGTTGATCGCCGTCAGCACTTCCGATGCCGTCACGCCGCGCGCGGCGAGCCTGACCGGATCGATCCAGACGCGCATCGAGTATTCCTGGGCACCGAAGATCTGCACGTCGGCGACGCCTTCGACCGTCGACATGCGGGGCCTGATGACGCGCTCGATATACTCGGTCAGCTGCTCCTTGGTCATGTTCGGGTTCTGCATCGAGATGTACATCATCGCGAACTGCTGGCCCGTGCCCTTGACGATGACGGGATCCTTGGAGGCGTCCGGCAAGGTGCCGCGCACGCCCTGGACCTTGGACAGCACTTCGGTCAGCGCGACGTCCGGGTTGGAGCCGAGTTTCATCTGCACCGTCACGGTGCTGGAGGACGGTCGGCTCGACGACGTGACGTAATCGATGTTCTCGGTCGAGGCGACGGCGCGCGCGATCGGAGCGGAAATGAAGCCCTGGATCAGGTCGGCGCTGGCGCCCGGATAGGCCGTCGTGATGGTGATCGCGGTTTCGTCAACCTTCGGATACTGGCGGATCGACAGGCTGAATATGCCCTGGAAACCCAGGAGCAGGATCATGCATGCAAGGACCGTGGAGAGGACGGGCCGGCGAATGAAGAGATCGGAAACGCTCATTGCTGGTCGGCCTGCTTGTTCGCCGATTTGGTTGGGTCGATGGTGTTGTCGACGTTGACGGACATGCCGTTGAAGAGGCGATTCTGACCTGCCGTGACAACCTCATCGCCCGCCTTGAGGCCCTCGACGATCTCGACCATGCCCTCGTTGCGGCGGCCGGGCTTGACGAATACCTGCGACAGGACCAGGGCAGGCTGCTCGCCCCCCGTGGCCGGCTTGGCCTGATCGGCGGCGGCCTTGTCCGCTGGTTTTGCCGCATCGGCGGCAGGCTTCGCGGCTTCGGCCGGTTTGGCATCGGCCGCGGGCTTGGCGTCGGCCGGCTTGTCGGTCGCCGCCGCGGCGGGGTTTGTCTCCGGCTTGGTCGGCTGCGCCTCGGCGGGCTTTGCCGGGTGCACCACGAATATGTAGTCGCCATAGAGGCTGGTGGTCAGCGCCGTCTGCGGCAGCGCCAGCACATTCTGCTCCTCGGGCAGTTCGACACGCACTTGCACGAACTGGCCGGGGGTCAGCTTGCCTTCGGGATTGGCGACTTCCGCCCGGATGTTCACCAGCCGACTGGACGGGTCGATCTTGGGATCGATACCGCGAATGGTCCCGGCAAAAGGCATGTCGCCGCCGCTGAGGCCCAGCCGAACCGTCTGCCCGATCTTGAGCAGCGGCAGTTGCTGTTCGGGAACCGTGAAGTCGACCCGCATCGTGTCGAGATCCTGCAGCGTCACCACGGCGGTGCCGGGCGCCAGATATTGGCCTAGATCGATCTTCGGGATGCCGACGGTTCCAGCAAAGGGCGCCGTCAGCTGCTTCTGGTCGAGCACTGCCTGAAGCCTGTTGACCTGGGATGCCGAGGCGGACGCGGCCGCACGTGCGGTGTCCAAGGTCGAGTCCGAGCCGACACCGCGCTTGGTCAGTTCGAGCGCGCGGGTCAGCGATGTCTGATCGAGCGCCGCCTGCGCCTTCTGTGCCGCGAGATCGGCACGCTCTACGGCGTCGTCGAGCTGCAGCAGCACCGCATTGGCCGCCACTTTCTCGTTGGCATGGAAGGGGATCTCCTTGACGATGCCGGCGGTCTCAACCGTCAGGTCGACACCGCGCACGGCGCGGACCGTGCCGATCGCCTCGATGCCCGGCGTCCAGTTCGACGGCTTGACGATAGTTGTCGACACGGTTGCCGCTGGCGGCTTCATCGTGGCGAAATACTGCTTGATGCCGTTGTCACGCAGGAAATTGAACCCGACGATGCCGCCGACCACGATGACGAGCACGGCCAACACAACAATGATGATAACGAAACGGAGTATGCGCTTGAACAAGGAAGTCCCCTCAGTCGAAATCCGGCGCGAAGCGCGGATATCGGGACACATATCGACTGCGGGCCCCGATTTCAAATGACCGCGGTCTTACTGTACCGTCTGGACGGTCTTGTCAATTGGGCCTAAGCTTGCGATGGGAGGCGCCATGAAAGCCCAACGAACGAACTCGCGCGAGAGGATTCTCGCTGCGGCGGCGGACGTCGCACGGGAATCCGGTCCCGGTAGCCTGTCCCTGGATGCCGTCGCCAGCCGCGCCGGCGTATCAAAGGGCGGACTGCTCTACAATTTCCCGACCAAGGCCAAATTGATGCAGGGCCTGGTCGAAGGCTATCTGCGCGAATTCGAGCAGGCGCTGGAGACCGCCAGCAGCAACGACAATGGCGCAAATCCGCTCGCCGTCTACATCAGGCTTTCGGCCAAGGATTGCGAGGACAAGCAGCCATCGGCGTCGTGGATATTTTCGGCGATCGCCGAGGATCCGGACTTCATGTCGCCGATAAAGACGTTCAAGCGACAACTCTTCCAACGACTGAAGAGCGAGACGCCGGATCTCAAGTCGCTGCTGGTCTGCTATCTCGCCATCGAGGGCCTGCGCAGCATGAACCTGTTCGACGCGGACGTGCTTTCCCCAGACGAGCGGCAATTGCTGGTGTCGTCGCTGCTGGAAATCGCCGGGTCGCCCGATGTTGGCCCTGCCCGGGCCAAGCGACCCTGACGGACCATCAGGGCGGTTCGGTTTCCAGGCAATTCCGGAGGAAAAACCGCGCTCGCGCCGGTGATCGGCGCGTCGTCGAGGTACATCGAGTGGACATAGTCGCCATGCTGGCCTTGTAGCGCACCGGAATGACGTGACCGGTCTCGGTGTAGTCGCCGAAGCCGGTCGAGTCGGGCATGCGCGGATATATGGCTGTGGCATCGTCATGTTGCGGCGCACAAGACCGCGCCCTATCTTTCGTGTTCCCTCCCACCATATCGAGATCACCCATGGGTTCCCTGTCTTCGAAGAATGCGCTCGTCACCGGCTCGACCAGCGGCATCGGCCTGGCCATCGCCCGCGCCTTCGCCGCCGAAGGCGCCAATCTCACCATCAACGGCCTGGGCGAGGCCACGGCGATCGAGCAGGAGCGCGCCGGCATCGAGAAGGATTTCGGCGTCAAATGCCGCTACTCCGATTCCAACATGATGGACGGCGCGGCGGTCAGCGCCATGGTGCATGAGGCGGAAGAGGCGTTCGGCAGCCTCGACATCCTGGTCAACAACGCCGGCATCCAGCATGTCGCGCCGATCGAGGAATTCCCGGACGACAAATGGGAAGCGATCATCCGCATCAACCTCGTGTCGGCCTTCTACGCGATAAAAGCGGCGCTGCCTGGCATGAAGAGCCGCAAATGGGGCCGCATCATCAACACGGCTTCCGCTCATGCGCTCGTCGCCTCGCCGTTCAAATCCGCCTATGTCTCGGCCAAGCACGGCATATCAGGCCTGACCAAGACGGTGGCGCTGGAAGTCGCGCAGGACGGCATCACCGTCAACGCGATCGCGCCCGGCTATGTCTGGACGCCGCTGGTCGAGAAGCAGATCCCCGACACCATGAAGGCGCGCGGCATGACCGAGGAACAGGTCAAGCGCGATGTGCTTCTGGCCGCACAGCCGACAAAGGAATTCGTCGCCGTCCAGGACCTTGCCGCCCTGGCGCTGTTCCTGTGCTCGGATTCAGCCAGGCAGATCACCGGCACGACCTTGCCGATGGACGGCGGCTGGACGGCACAATAGAGCCCAGGCGAGGGGTTCTGTTCCTCGCTGATGCTGCAAGAGGCACAGCCCTCGGCGTCGGGACGCGCAAGCGCGTCTTGAGCCCGAACTTTCTGGGCCCGAATGCGTCGAACCGTCGCGAGCCGTTTGGTTGTCGGATTTGCCGGTTTTCCCACCTTGCTCGTGATGCTGGAAAGGGTACAAAAGTGCTACGAATCTGGACATTAGTCTTGACAGAAATACAGATGTTCAATACCCGTCAGGTGATTGAATAGCAGCATTACGGGAGGAATGAGCGGTATGGCTTCCAATGTTTCGTTGACGGGCCTTGCCCGTGATCTCGAGGTGCGGGCCAGGTCGGGCAAGCCAATCCGCATCGGCTTGATCGGTTCGGGCGAGATGGGAACCGACATCGTCACCCGCGTCGCCCATATGTCCGGTATTGAGATCGGCGCCATTTCCGAGCTGAACCTGCCCGCCGCCAGTAAGGCCGTGGATATCGCCTTCCAGGAAACCGGGCATGCGCGCGAAGTGTCGAACGCCTCGGCGATGACGGCCGCCATGGAGGCCGGCAAGGTGGCGGTCACCAACGACGCCAGCCTGGTCATCAACAATGACCTGATCGACGTCGTCATCGACGCCACCGGCGTTCCCGCCGTCGGCGCCGAGATCGGCTTGCGCGCCATGGAGCACGGCAAGCACCTGGTGATGATGAATGTCGAGGCCGACGTCACCATCGGCGCCTATCTCAAGAGCGAGGCCGACCGGCTCGGCGTCACCTATTCGCTGGGCGCCGGCGACGAGCCGTCTTCCTGCATGGAGCTTATCGAATTCGTCTCGGCCATGGGCCATCCGATCGTCGCCGCCGGCAAGGGCAAGAACAATCCGCTCAACATCGACGCCACGCCGCCCGACTATGAAGAGGAAGCCAAGCGCCGGCACATGAATGTGCGTATGCTGGTCGAGTTCGTCGACGGCTCCAAGACCATGGTCGAGATGGCGGCGATCGCCAACGCCACCGGGCTGGTGCCCGACAAGGCCGGCATGCATGGTCCGGCGGCGACGCTCGGCGAATTGTCCAAGGTGCTGGTGCCGCAGAAGGACGGCGGCGTGCTGTCGAAGGTCGGCGTCGTCGACTATTCGATCGGCAAGGGTGTCGCGCCCGGCGTGTTCGTCGTCGCCGACATGTCGCATCCGCGCATTTCGGAGCGCATGGAAGATTTGAAGATGGGCAAGGGCCCGTACTTCACCTTCCATCGGCCCTACCATTTGACCTCGCTCGAAGTGCCCCTGACCTGCGCCCGCGTCGTGCTCTACGGCAAGGCCGACATGGTGCCGCTGGCAAAGCCGGTGGCCGAAGTCGCAGCCGTGGCCAAGAAGGACATGAAGCCGGGCGAGAAGCTCGATGCGATCGGCGAATATTGCTACCGCGCCTGGATCATGACGGCGCCGGAAGCACATGCCGCCAGGGCCATTCCCTGCGGTCTGCTGCAAGGCGGTTCGGTGACGGCGCCGATCAAGAAGGGCGAGCTCATCACCTACGCCAATGCCGCCCCGGCTCCCGGCTCCAAGATCGCCGAACTGCGCGCGCGCCAGGACAAGCTCGTCTACGGAACCGTGGAGGTGTGATCATGGCCGCAGCCAGCAAAGCCGTCGCGGACAGCCGCGCCAACCTGCCCTTCGTCTATCGCCAGTACAGCGCCGAGCAGCTCAGACAGGTGCTCTACAAGATGTACCTCATCCGCCGCTTCGAAGAGGGCGCGGAGGAGAGCTACACGCGCGGCCTCATCCACGGCACCATGCATCTGTCGATCGGGCAGGAAGCCAGCGCCATGGGCATCTGCATGCCGCTCGGCGAGGATGACCAGATCACCTCGACGCATCGCGGCCACGGCCACTGCATCGCCAAGGGCGCCGAGGTCAAGCGCATGTTCGCCGAGTTCTTCGGCAAGACCACCGGCTACTGCAAGGGACGCGGCGGCTCGATGCACATCGCCGACGTGGCCAAGGGCAATCTGGGCGCCAATGGTATCGTCGGCGGCGGCATTCCGATCGCCGTCGGGGCGGCGCTCTCCTCCAAGATGATGAAGACCGGCAAGGTCGTGGTCTCCTTCTTCGGCGACGGCGCCAACAATGAGGGCGCTTTCCACGAGGCGCTGAACATGGCGGCGATCTGGAAGCTGCCGGTGATTTTCGTGTGCGAGAACAATGGCTACGGCATGTCGACGTCGACGGCCCGCTCGACCGCGGTCAAGAACATCGCCGAGCGCGCCGCCGCCTATTCGATGCCCGGCGTCATCGTCAACGGCAACATTTTTTCGGAGGTCGCCGAGGCGTCCTACAAGGCCGTCGAGCGCGCACGCGCGGGCGAGGGGCCGACGCTGATCGAGTCCAAGACCTACCGCCATCGCGGCCATTCCAAGAGCGACCGCAACCGCTATCGCACCAAGGAGGAGATCGAGGACTGGATGTCGAACCGCGATCCGATCACCCTGTTCGAAAGCGAGCTGCGCGACTTCGGGTTCATTGACGACAAGGGCATCGAGGCGATCCGCGAAGCGGTGGCCAAGGAAATCGCCGACGGCATCGAGTTCGCCAAGGCGAGCCCGTCGCCTGATGTCAGCGAGACCGGAAATTACGTGTATACGGAGCAGGCGTGATGGACGCGATGGCGCGTGAACTGAGCTACGCCCAGGCGATCCAGGAAGCCATGGCGATCGCCATGGACATGGACGAACGCGTCTTCCTGATGGGCGAGGACATCGGCGTCTATGGCGGCGCCTTCCAGGTGACCGGCGATCTGGTCGAGCGCTACGGCGCGGACCGGGTGATGGATACGCCGATCTCGGAACTGGGCGGCGCGGGTGTCGCGGTGGGTGCGGCCCTCACCGGGATGCGGCCGATCTTCGAGTTCCAGTTCTCCGACTTTGCCACGCTCGCCATGGAGCAGATCGTCAACCAGGCGGCCAAGATGCGCTTCATGCTGGGCGGTGAGGTTTCGGTGCCCGTGGTGATGCGCTTTCCCGCCGGTTCCGGCACCGGTGCCGCCGCGCAGCACAGCCAGAGCCTGGAGGCCTGGCTCGGCCATGTGCCGGGCCTAAAGGTCATCCAGCCGGCGACGCCGCACGATGCCAAGGGCATGCTTTTGGCTGCCGTCGCCGATCCCGATCCGGTGATGATCTTCGAGCACAAGCTGCTCTACAAGATGAAGGGCCCCGTTCCGGAAGGCTACTACACGGTGCCGATCGGCAAGGCCGATATCCGCCGCGAAGGGCGCGATCTCACCATCGTCGCCACCTCGATCATGGTGCAGAAGGCGCTCGACGCCGCGGCCGCGCTGGAAGCGGAAGGCATCGACGTCGAAGTCGTCGACCTCAGGACGATCCGGCCGATGGACAAGCAGACCGTCATCGACAGCGTCAAGAAGACGTCGCGGCTGATGTGCGTCTACGAAGCGGTCAAGACGCTGGGCATCGGCGCCGAGGTCAGCGCCATGATCGCCGAGAGCGAGGCGTTCGACTATCTCGACGCGCCGATCGTGCGGCTGGGCGGCGCGGAGACGCCGATCCCGTACAATCCGGAGCTGGAGAAGGCGACGGTGCCGCAGGTTCCCGGCATCATCACCGCCGCCCGCGACCTCGTGAGAGGGGTTCGCTGAGACATGCCGACCGAAGTCATTCTTCCCAAGGTCGACATGGACATGGCGACCGGACAGATCTCGCGCTGGTTCGCCGAGGAAGGCGCCCGGGTCAAGAAGGGCGACGTGCTGTTCGAGATCGAGACCGACAAGGCGGCGATGGAAATCGACGCGCCGGCCAGCGGCATCCTGCGCGATGTCTCCGGCAAGGAAGGCGTCGATATCCCCGTCGGCGCGCCGGTTGCGTGGATCTATGCCGATGATGAAAGCTACGGGGCCAAGCAGGACAAGGCGCCAATCTCCCCCGTTGAGGGGGAGATGTCGACGAAGTCGACAGAGGGGGTTGCCTCAGAAGGCACCGCCCTCGCGCTGAGCCCAGTCGAACCGACCCCACCCGACCGGCCTTCGGCCGGCCACCCTCCCCTCGAGGGGGAGGGAAAAACCCGCGCTACACCCTTGGCGCGTCGATTGGCTCGTGAAGCAGGACTGAATCTCTCCGGCATATCAGGCACAGGCCCACATGGCCGCGTCGTGAAGGCGGATATCGATGCGGTACTCTCCTCCCCCCTCGAGGGGGAGGTGTCCGCGAAGCGGACGGAGGGGGTCGTCTCAGGAGGCACCGCTTTTGCGCCGAGCCCCGTCGAAGCGACCCCACCCGACCGGCCTGCGGCCGGCCACTCTCCCCTCAAGCGGGAGGGGGACGTGCTGCGCCTGTTCGAGGAAGGCTCCTATGAACTCGTCCCGCATGACAATATGCGCAAGACCATCGCGCGCCGGCTGGTCGAGGCCAAGACCACCATCCCGCATTTCTACCTGACGCTCGACTGCGAGCTCGATGCGCTGCTTTCGCTGCGCACGCAGCTCAATGCGGCCGCACCGCTAAAGAAGACCGACAAGGGCGAGGCGCCCGCCTACAAGCTCTCGGTCAACGACATGGTGATCAAGGCGATGGCCATGGCCTTGAAGGCGGTGCCGGATGCCAATGCCTCGTGGACCGAAAGCGCCATGGTCAAGCACAGGCATGCCGATGTCGGCGTCGCCGTCTCGATCCCCGGCGGCCTGATCACGCCGATCATTCGCAAGGCGGATGAAAAGACGCTGTCGGTGATCTCCAACGAGATGAAGGACCTGGCCAGCCGCGCGCGCAGCCGCAAGCTGAAGCCGGAAGAGTATCAGGGCGGCACCACGGCGGTGTCGAACCTTGGCATGTTCGGCATCAAGGATTTCGCCGCCGTCATCAACCCGCCGCATGCGACGATCCTGGCGGTGGGCGCCGGCGAGGAGCGGGCGGTGGCCAAGAACGGCGAGATCAGAATCGCCACGGTGATGTCGGTGACGCTGTCGACCGACCATCGCGCCGTGGACGGAGCACTCGGTGCCGAACTGCTGGTCGCCTTCAAGAAGCTGATCGAGAACCCGATGGGCATGCTGGTGTAGGTCACGTTGACGTGAGCCGGCGTCGAATGATGCGCCGGCTCACCACAGAATCGACTTGTCAGGCGCGAACCCTTCGCCCATGTTTCAGGTGGACTGTGATCAAGGGAGGTCAGCATGCCCGCATTCGATCCATCCGACGTCAAGACCCTGTTCGGCAAGGTGATGGGCGCGTCTCCGTCCGACATCAAGCTGGTGGCGCAGCGCCTGCACGATCACGCTTTCGAGCCGCGCATGTCGGCGGACGAAACCAAGCAACTCGTCGCCAGTCTCGGCTATGAGAGCCTGGATGCGTTCTGCGCCGACATCGGCTTGCCTGCGCATATCGCGGAGCGCTGGGGCCGCTTCGGCGTTTCCGGCGAGATGAAGCAGGTGTTCACGCTGCTGGCGGCCCAGCGCAGGCGGGTGGCCGAGGCGATCGCCGAATTCGAATCCATGACCCATGTCGGCGTCGAGGATTTCTTGCGCGAACGCGGCCTGATCTAAGCGGCACTGGAAGCAGCGTCAGCCAGCCTTTGCCAGCAGCGCCGTCGCCGTATCGCTGTCGGTGATCAGCACATTGGTGCTGACGGCCTTCAGCGCGGCGAGGATCGCGGCCACCTTGCGTTTTCCGCCGGCGGCCAGCACGACATTCGGCACCTGGCCGACGACATCGAGGTCGATGGCCATGACGCGGCCGTTGACTTCGTGGTCGACCAGCCTGCCTGAGGCATCGACGAAATAGCACAGCATGTTGGCGACCGCGCCCTTCGCTTTCAGCGACGCGATGAGCGACGACGGCACGATGCCGTGGCGGAAGATGGTCGCGTCCGGCGACATGTCGCCGACGGTAAGCAGCGCGATATCGGCGGCGGCAGCGCGCTGCCGCACGTCTTGCAGCGCCGGCTGCGCCCAGAGCAGGTCACGCAGCGAGGGGTTGTCGACCGTCACCGGCGCGGTGATCTGGTAGCTGTCGACCTCGAAGACATCGGCGACCTTGGCGGCGACGATGGACGGATTGATCCATTGCGAATGCGGCAGACTGCCGACGAGCGCCACGACCGAGGCGTGCTTCAGCTGCCGGCGGGCGAGAAAGCCCAAACTGGCATGCAGGGTCGCGCCGCCGCCGATTGCCAGCGTCATGCCGTCCTGCATCTGCTCGCCGAGATAGGCCGCCACGGCGTGGCCGATCGCCTTCTCCAGGTGGTCTTGCGCCGAAGGCGTCGGGATGACGACGGCGGCGTCGAGGCCCCAGTGCTTCTCGAGTGCACGTTCGAGCGCCACCTGTTCGGCGGTCGGCGCGTTGATCATGGTGACGACGATGCCTTCGGCCGTGCACGCGGCCAGCGTGCGCATGACCTTTACCCTGGAGACGTCGAGCTTCTCGGCGATCTGCTCCTGCGTGAAGCCCTCCACATAATAGAGCCACGCCGTCTTGACGTTGAGATCCGACGACACCATCGGCAATCCGGAGCGGGCCGGTCTGGGTTTTTCCACGGGCATCGCTTTTCGTCCTCATGAGCCTTGGCCTGGGCCCCGCATCGCCTCTTCGGAGAAAGGCCGGCCGCGTGTCAACTGGCACCGGATGTCCGGCGTGTCGATTGTTGCACAGTTTTGTTCATTTGTAATTGACATCGAACATATGAACATATTTTGTATATCTCACGCGCTGTGTCATCCACCAGTCATATGCGCCGTGCAGGGAGGAAGAGACAGGGAACCGGCCGGGGCCGGGCCAGTCGTGCACAGACAGGACAGGAGGTCTTATGAAGACGCTATTCATCAAGCTGCTGGGAAGCCAGCTGGCGCTCGCGGCAACTTTGTTTGCCGGCATGGCAAGTGCCGAAACGTTGACGCTCTACACATCCCAGCCGGAAGCCGATGCGGCCAAGACCGTCGAGGCCTTCAAGAAGGCGCAGCCCGGCATCGACGTGGCAATCTATCGTTCCGGTACCAGCGACATCCTCACCAAGATGGCGGCCGAATTCGCCGCCGGCAGCCCGCAGGCCGACGTGCTGTTGATCGCCGATGCGGTCTCGATGGAGCTGCTGAAGAAGGACGGCCGGCTGCTGCCTTATCCCGAGGCAAAGCTCGACGGCATCGAGCCGGATGCTTACGACGCCGACAAGACCTATTTCGGCAGCAAGCTGATCACCACCGGCATCGTCTACAACACCGCGGCCGCCGAGAAGCCGGAACATTGGGCCGATCTCGCCAAGCCGGCCTATGCCGATGGTCTCGTCATGCCGAGCCCGCTCTATTCAGGTGCCGCCGCCTACCTGCTTTCGGGCTTCGCCGGCGATGCCGATTACGGCTGGGATTTCTTCCAGAAGCTGAAGGCCAACAACACCGTCAGCGTGCGCGGCAATGGCGCGGTGCTGAAGTCCGTGGCATCAGGCGAGAAGCCCTATGGCATCCTCGTCGACTTCATGGCGATGAACGCCAAGAAGAAGGGCTCGCCGGTGGAATTCGTGTTCCCCTCGGAAGGCGTGCCGGCCGTGACCGAACCGGTCGCGATCATGAAGACGGCCAAGAATGTCGACGGCGCCAAGAAGTTCGTCGACTTCATTCTTTCGGACGAAGGCCAGAAGCTGGCGCTTTCCATGGGCTACCTGCCGGCACGGGCCTCGGTCGGCCGGCCCGAATGGCTGCCGGAAGGCGTCAAGGTCAAGGTGATGTCGTTCGACACCAAGGCAATCGTCGCCAAGACCGACGCCGACAAGGCGAAGTTCTCGGAACTGTTCGGCGGCTGACAAGGCTCGGCGATCCGGCCGGGATGCCGCTTCGGCGGCATCCCCACTGCGCGCTGGTCGAATTTCAGGAAAGCAACCATGCCATCAACGATCAGGGAAAGCCGGGGCCAGGAAATGGTCCTGACGGCGGCGGTAGCCGTCGTCATCGTGCTGCTGTCCCTGCTGCCGATGCTGCGCCTGATCAAGGAAATCGTGGCACCCGGCGGCACGGTGTCAACGATGGCCCTGGAGGCCGGACTGAGAAGTCCGGCGACCTGGATCGCTACTTGGCATACGCTTGTCGTCGGCATAGGCGGCACGGTGCTTGCCGTGCTGTCGGGAACGCTGGTGGCGGTGCTCATCACGCTGACCGACATACGCGGCCGAAGCGCGCTGGTGCTCTGCTACGTCATGCCGCTGATGATCGCGCCGCAGGTCACGGCGCTTGCCTGGCTGCAACTGTTCGGACCGGCCAGCCCGTTCCTCAAGCTGTTCGGCGCCGCACCGCCGCTGGGCACCAAAAACCCGCTCTATTCCACGTCGGGCATCATCCTGCTGCTCGGCGTGCAGTATGGCCCGCTGGTGTTCCTGCTGGTGCGCGCCGGCCTGCGCAAGCTGCCGCGCGAACTGGTCGAGGCGGCGCGAGCCGGCGGCGCGAGCTGGTTCACCGTGCTCGTCACCATCGTGCTACCCCTGATGACACCGTCGATCATGGCGGCAGCGGCACTGGCCTTCGTGTCCTGCGTCGGCAATTTCGGCATTCCCGCCTTTCTCGGCATTCCCGCCAATTATCTCGTGCTGCCGACCTTGATCTATCAAAAACTGGCCGGCGGCGGGCCGGCCGTGCTCGGCGAGACGGCGTTCCTGTCGGTGCTGATCGGCATCATCGCCATGGCCGGCATTATCGCCCAGGAGGTCATGAGCCGGCGCCGCGACTACCGCATCAGCTCCACCTCGCTGCCCGCCGAGCCCTACGAGCTTGGCCGCTGGCGTCCGGTCGTCCAGGCCGGCATGTGGCTGCTGGTCGTACTGGTGTTGTTCCTGCCGCTGTTCGGGCTGGTGCTGACGTCGCTGGTTCCCGGCTACGGCATCGCGCTCAGCGCCAAGACGGCGACGCTCGACAATTACCGCTTCGTGCTGTTCGAGCACGCTGCCGCCAGCCGCGCCTTCTTCAACAGCTTCTGGCTGTCTATCGCCGCCGCCTTCTTCGCGGTCCTCGTCGCCGTGCCGATCGGCTATCTCATTGCCTGGGGCAAGCAGCGCTGGGTGCGGCTGCTCAATCTTTCGGTCGAACTGCCCTATGCCTTGCCCGGCGTGGTGCTGGCGATCGCATCGCTGCTGCTGTTCCTGCGGCCGATCCCGCTGACCGGCATACAGCTCTACAACACGGTCTGGATCATCCTCTACGCCTATCTCGCCCGCTTCCTGGTGCTGGCCTTGCGGCCGACGATCAGCGGCTATCACCAGATCGACCGGACGCTGGAGGAGGCTGCACAAGTGGCGGGCGCCGGCCTGTTCACGCGCATGCGCACCATCGTCTTTCCTTTGGTGGCGCCGGCGGCGATCGCCGGCGGCCTGCTGATCTTCATGACGGCGCTCAGCGAGCTCACGGTCTCGGCGCTGCTGTGGTCGTCAGGTTCCGAGACAATCGGCGTGGTGATGTTCTCGTTCGAACAGGGCGGCGATTCCAACTACGCGGCGGCGATGTCCGTCATCACGGTCGCGGTCACCTTCGTGCTGATGCTGGTGACCAACCTGCTTGCCCCTCATCTTCCGAGTGGAGTTCTGCCATGGCGCGATTGACCCTGGACCATGTGACCAAGAGCTTCGCCGAGTTCGATGCGGTCAAGGACGTTTCGATCGATGTCGGCGACGGCGAATTCCTTGCCGTGCTCGGGCCTTCCGGCTGCGGCAAGACGACGCTGCTGCGGCTTGTCGCCGGCTTCGAGAAGGTGACGTCGGGCGAAATCCGCGTCGGCAGCGAGGTCGTGTCGGGTGCAGGCGGCAGCGTTCCACCAGAGAAGCGGCGGGTCGGCATCGTCTTCCAGAACTACGCATTGTGGCCGCACATGACGGTCGCCGAGAACATCGGCTATTCGCTCAAGGTTGCAAAGCTGGACAAGGCGGTCGCCCGCCAGAAGGTTGCCGACGCGCTGGCCCTGGTCAATCTACAGGGGTTAGGAGACCGTAGGCCGGCCAACCTCTCCGGCGGCCAGCGCCAGCGCGTGGCCCTGGCGCGCTGCCTGGTCGCCGCGCCCTCGCTGGTATTGTTCGACGAGCCACTCGCCAATCTCGACGTGCATCTCAGGGCCTCGATGGAGGACGAGTTCGCCGCCTTTCACAAGCGCACGGGCACGACCATCGTCTACATCACCCACGATCAGGCCGAGGCCATGGCGCTGGCCGATCGCATCGCGGTGATGGATCACGGTCGCCTGGTCCAGCTCGCGACGCCGCGCGAGCTCTATCATGAGCCGGCAAATGAAATGGTGGCCTCGTTCATTTCGCAGGGCATTCTGCTTCCGGCCGACGTGCTGAGCTCCGAGGAGGCGGGTCATTGCAAGGTCAGGGTTCTCGGAACCGAGCTGGTCGTCCGCTGCCGGGCAGGCGAGCGGCCGCGCGCCGGCGCAAGGATCTGCTGCCGGTCGGCCGATCTCGACGTCTCGCCGGACGGCCCCGGCTTCGACGGCCTCGTCAAGCGGGTGATCTACCAGGGTGGCTCGGCGCGCATCGAATTTACGCCTTCCGCAGGACCTGATCTTACCCTGCATTTCGAGCAGCCCGACCCGGTCGTGCTGGAGAGCGGAGCCCAGGCGCGCCTGCGCATCAAGTCTGGCTGGCTGATCCCGGCGGAGGCGGCGTCGTGATGAAGCTGGACCTGGCCGGCGGCTTCGGCGAAAAGGGCCGCACCAGCGTTGCCGTCCGCAGCGGAAACGATCGCATCCTGCTCGATATCGGCATCAAGGTCGGGGCCACAGGGGCGGAGTACTATCCGGCACTTGACGGGTCGATCGCCGACATCGACGCGTTGTTTGTCTCGCATGCGCACGAGGATCACGTCGGTGCTCTGAGCTGGCTTTTGTCGCGCGGCTATGCCGGTCCGATTTTCATGACGGCCGAGACCCGTGCCGAGGCTCCGGCCACGCTCGCCGGCTATGCCGATCCCGGGGATCTCAAGCGGTTTCCCTTTCCGGAAGATCGCATCGAGATTTTCGAACCCGGCGATTTGCTGAAGAGCGGCAATCTCACGATCAGGACGGGGAGGTCGGGACATGTCGTCGGCGGCGTCTGGTTTGCCGTCGACGATGGCAAGAGCCGCGTCGTCTATTCGGCCGACGTGGTGCCGGACAGCAATGTCTTCGTGATGGACGCGATCCCCGAATGCGATCTTCTCGTTCTCGACGCCTCCTATGGCGCCGATCCCGTGCCGGGTGCGGCGCGCGCCGAGGCCATTTCGGGCTGGGTGGCGCGCCATTCGAACGGATGCCTTCTGCCGACGCCGCTGTCGGGGCGGTCGCTGGAATTGATCGCGGCCTTGCCGGGACCCTTCGCCATCCACGCCGGCATGCGTGCTTCGCTCGAAGCGCAGATCGCCGCCACTTCAGCGCTGCTGCCTGGCGTATCCGAGATGCTGCGCTTGCGGCTGGGTAGTGCCGCAGACTGGACCGACGCCGACCCGCTGCCCTCGCTGCCCTTGCTGGCCGATGACGGCATGGGCGAGGCCGGGCCTTCGTCCCGCCTGCTGCCGCGCGCCGACCGGGCCGGCTTTCCGGTGTTGCTGACCGGGCATCTGCCCTCCGGCTCCCCCGGCGATCTGCTGCACAAGGCCGGCCGGGCGGACTGGGTGCGCATGCCCACCCACCCAACGCTGTCGGGCAATGTCGATATCTGGGAGAAGGCAGGGCGCCCGGAGGCGCTCGGTCATTCCTGCGCGAGCGAACTCCTTGACGATCTGAAAGCCCATATTCCATCGCTGCGCCCGCAATGCCGCACCGGCCAGAGCATCACGGTGCGCCGAGGAAAAGAGACATGAGACTCCTGATCTGCAACGATGATGGCATCGAGGCGCCGGGCCTTGCCCGGCTGGTCAAGGCGGCCGGCAGCCTGAGTGACGATTTGTGGGTGGTGGCACCCGACGGCAAGCGCACCGCCGCGGGCGCATCGCTGACGATCGCGCGGCCGTTGATCATGCGGCGCGTCAAGCCCGGCTGGTATTCGTGTTCCGGTACTCCGGCCGACTGCGTGGTGAGTGCGATGGCCTGGCTGTTCGCGGATGGCCAAAAGCCCGACCTGGTTCTGGCGGGCGTCAATGACGGGCGCAACGTCGCCGAGGACCTTGCCTATTCCGGGACGCTGGGCATTGCGCGCGAGGCGACATTCTGGGGTATTCCGGCGATCGGCTTTTCCCGGGTGAAGAATCCGGACTTCAGCGGTGTCGACGACGAGTGGCTCGGCGCGTTGATCTCCTCGCTCTGGCGGTCGCGTGAAGAGTGGGCGGCATATGGCCATTGGCTCAGCATCAACCTGCCGGCTTCGCTGCCGGCCGGGATCCGGCAGCCGCGCATCGGCCGCGACAAGATCGGCCGCAAGGCTGAAATCCTGGAGAGCGACGGCGATCGCACCGTCATCACAGTCCCGCGCGGGCGCGCTCACGCAAGTGAGCCGGGCGACGAGAACGAGGCGATCGATGCCGGCTTCGTCAGCATCAACCGGCTGAACTGGTTTGGCGAAACGCCGCTGGACGGACAGTTTCTGGACGAGATCCAGCACCAGCGGCAAGGCTAGTCACTCGTCACAGAACAGGGTCGTTGCGAATATTCAGGACGGCACGGTCGCTCGACCAGCCGTGCCAACGCCTCGACGGGCGGCGCAGCGGCGCGGATCATCCAGATCACCGAGCTGTGCAGCGGTTAAATTGCATCAATCCAAAGCCTATGCTTGAAGCCGCCGCTATTTCATTCCACATCGGTCAGCATGAAGGACGAGGCACGAGAGCGGCGTCGGGATCTGTTGTGGGCGCTGCCCGCATCGCTGATCCTGCATGCGCTCCTCGCAGCGCTGGTGTTCTACAACCTGCCGAGGCCAGCCCAGGAGCCGCAGCAGGACCAGCCGGTAAATGTCGCGCTCGTGCCTCCGCCCGATCAGCCAAAACCGAAACCTGCTCCCGCACCGCCAAAGGAGCCCAAAGCCGAGAAGCCGCCGGAAACGAAGCCTGAAGAACCGCCCGAAAAGCAGTCGCGCAAGACGCCGCCGATCGAGACCTTGAGACCTGTCTTTCAGTTCGGCGACAAGGACGCCGGCCCCAGGAAATCCCTGGACGGAGCCAGCGCTCAAGACAGTTCGCCAGCGCCTGCCAAGGAGGAGACGTCCAAGCCGCCCGTGACGCCTGAGCCTGCGGAGACCAAGTCTGGCGCGCCGGCGGCCACCGAAAAGCCGGCAGAGTTGCCCGAGGCCGGCGAGAAGCCGGCAACCGCCGCGAAGGATGCCGAGTCCCTGAAGGATGCTGAGGAGGCGGAAACCCCCGACGCCGACAAGCAAACGGCCGCGGCACCGCCGTTGGCCGCCGATGACGGCGACACTGAGGTCGAGCTTCCCATATCGGCTGAAAAGCCGACGCCCAAACCCGCAAATGCGCCGAAGCCCGGCTCTTCAAAAGTTTCGAAGTCCTCCAACGGGAGCGCGGGAAGCCCAACTTCCCCTGATGTCGCCAGTGCCGCGTCGCGTCGCTATTCCGGGCTTCCGGGCGTTCGCAAGCTCTATTCGCAAGACGCTACCGGCGATGCGCTGGCCACGACCTCGATGGGCGGCGTGCCGCGCGCCCAGCGTGGTGCCAAACTTTGCGCCAGCGCATTGCAGCAGCAATTGCTGGACGCCTCATATTTCCCCGACTTGATCCCAAGCGTGCCGCTGAAGGCCGGCAATATTCTCAACGCCCCGGATGTCGCTTTTCGCGCAACGGGCACGTGGTACCATCTGGGCTTCCGCTGCGAGGTCGACAGCGATGTGACCAGGGTTTTGTCGTTCGGCCTACGTGTAGGATCTGTAATCCCGCCAGACGAATGGGTTCGGCTTGGACTACCCACTCGCTAGAACAAGCTCTTAGGCGGGGACACCGAGCCCGGACAATTGCCGGCTGATCTCTTGCCAGTCGGTGCAGACGAAATCGGCGCCGGCCGCCTTCAGTCGCGCGCCATGCTCGGGATAGGTGTGGCCGCCGCCGGTGTAGCCGATCGCCGTCATGCCGGCGGCAACCGCGCCCTGGATACCGAAGGGCGAATCCTCGATGACGATGCAGTCCGCCGGATTGGCGCCCATCTTTGCCGCGGCGAACAGGAAAATGTCCGGCGCGGGCTTGCCGTTCTTAACCATCGAGGAGCTGTAAATTGCGTCGCCGAAGAACCGTGCCAGCGCCGTCACTGCCAGGCTGTGGTTTATGCGCTCGACGGAGGACGACGAGGCAACGCAGCGGTCGCCCTCAAGCGCCTCCAGAAACGCGGCGATTCCTGGTGTCGGCTTCAGTTCCTGCGAAAACAGGATCCTGGTCTCGGTCCAGATGTCGCCATCCGCCGCCGCCGGAAACTGATGGCCGGTCAATTCCCTGATTTTGACGATGATGTCGGACTGCTTCATGCCGATGCACTGAGCGATGATGCCGCCGTGCACGCCCGGCATGCCGTGCTTTTCATAGACGCGCTCATAGGCCCTCGCGGCCAGCGGTTCGCTGTCGACGAGAACGCCGTCGCAATCGAAAATGATAGGCCTTGATCGCGCCACGCGCTTCTCCCCGGAGTTTTGCACTTTGCTACCGGCAAAAAGTCAAATGTTCAATAGCGTGGTGGTCGGGCGCCAAAATCTGTCAAAGCTGGCGTAGCGCATCGCTGGCCCGGGCCGACCCAAGCGCCCTTTGCATGGCCTGCCGCGATTGCGCGCGATCCGGCGTGATCCAGTTCGGTTCGGCGCCAAGGAAGCGGTCGAGGAAAGCCACGGCATAGGCCGGCATCTCGGTCACGTTCTCGCGATAGGACCACCATGTGCGCAGGTCGTCGGCGCATTTGTCGATGCTGGGCGCTGAGCCGAATTCCTGCTCGTAGATCGCCGAAATCACCGAAACGCAATAATTGGTGTAGAGGAACCCCTCAGGCCAGAAGCGGACGATTTCCAGCGTGCCGGCATTCTGCTCGGTCTCGACGAGATGGCTGAGGCCGGAGACTTCCCTGGCCGGCGCCTGCCGTATCAGTTCGCGCAGCACGAGGCCGGCGGCAAAGACGATGAAGTCGGCGCGGTCGATCGCGGCGAAACGCTTCTGCGCCTCCATGATCTCGACCCAGTCGAGAAAAGCCCTTGTGAGCCTGGCTTCGTCGATTTCAAAACGCACGCCGAATGTGTCGGACACCACCTTGGCGCTGCCGCGAAACGTGGCGCGGAACCAGCGCAATTGCCGCAACCGATGGCGAAGGTCGGGCATAAGGGCCAGTTCATCCCTGAAGGGCAGTTCCATTTCACATATCCCGTTTGACGACAGGCTAGCACAACCGTGCCGTCGCCGAAATCGGCCGACGGCCCTGTGGATGACCGTGACCGAGGTCAATATCATACATATTGACATTCTCGGAAACAAATGTTCTCACTTTGCTGTTGTCGCGCATCCGTCCAAGATGCGGTTCAATGAAGGCTTCGGGAGGAGAACCGAATGGCGATTTGGCAGTGGGGACTGCTTCTGCTGGTTATTGTGTGGGCGCTGCAGTCGCTCGGCGTCTGGCTGCAGATGCGGCACTATTCGGACGTCTTCCGGGGCGTCACCGACCAGTACAAGGATGGCTTCGTCGGGGCCGGCAATTTTCGCGGCCGGCTGGCCAAGGGCACCATCGCGCTCGTCGTGGTGACGCCGGACCTGATCGTGCGCCGCATGATGGTCATGAGCGGGCGCTCGGTATTCACCAAATTCAAACGACATCAACAATTCGAGGGTGTTCCCCTCGATCAACTCCGGTCCAACCCTGCGATCTTGGGGGAGGGGGAACCCGGTGTGGCCGAGGCCGTGAAACGGGCGATTGAACAGATCGACAAAGCACGGTCGGAGCCGGGGAAGAAGCCGGGCTTGTCCGGCTTGAACGTAGCAAGGGCCTAGAGGACGCCGCGCACCGGCCGGAATCAACCGGCGGGCGGCATAAGGAGGAGAAATGTCTGTATTTTCGTTATTGGCGCAGCATGCCGACATGGCCGTGCATAACCTGCATGTTGCAGGCACCATGGTCTCGGATGCTGCCTGGCATGGCAGGCTCGGCGTCGAGCATGCCACCGATCATCTCGTGGTGTTGGCGCAGGCGCAGACCGACAGCGCGCCTGTCACCGCCGATCAGCTGAAGGAACAGCTGAAAAATGTGCAGCAGGAAGAGCAACTCGGCTGGCTGACCGCAATCGGCAAATACTTCATCGGCATCTTCCAGAAAGGCGGCGAAGTGTTCGCCGGCTTCGTCACCGGCATCATCCCGACACTGGTGGTGCTGATGACCGCCTTCTACGCCGTCACCGAGCTGGTCGGCGAGGAGCGCGTCCACGGCCTGGCACGCGGCGCCGGCAGGATCGCGCTGACCCGCTATACACTGCTGCCTCTGCTGGCGGTGTTCTTCCTCACCAATCCGATGGCTTACACCTTCGGATCGTTCCTGGAAGAAAAGCACAAGCCCGCCTTCTATGACGCGGCTGTCTCCTACGTGCATCCGCCGCTCGGCCTGTTCCCGCATATCAACCCCGGCGAATACTTCGTCTGGGGCGGCATGCTGGTCGCCTTGCTCGACCTCGAGAAGCGGGGTGTCGTCGCCGGAGGCTATCACGTCAAGGTGGCGATCTGGTACGCCATCGTCGGCCTCGTCGTCATCCTGCTCAAGGGCATGCTGACCGAGCGCATCACCGCCATCATGGCACGCCGCCAGGGCATCGAGCTGTAAGGGCGGGGAGGACATCATGGCCAAGACATACAAAGCCGTAAGGATCTCCCGGGGCTCCACGGGCTGGGGCGGCCCGCTCGTCATCGAGCCGACCGCACAGCGCGACAAGATCGTCTCCGTCACCGGAGGCGGCATCCATCCCGTGGCACAGCTCATCGCCGACATGACCGGCGCCACGGCCGTCGACGGCTTCAAGGCGCCGCCGATCGAAAGCGAGATGGCGGTCGTCGTCGTCGACTGCGGCGGCACCGCACGCTGCGGCGTCTATCCGCGCAAGCGCATCCCGACCGTCAACCTGACGCCGGTCGGCCAGGCTGGGCCGCTCGCCCAGTTCATCACCGAGGACATCTACGTTTCGGGCGTGAAGCCGGCCAATGTCACGATGGCGGACGGATCCGAGGCGGTCACCACTGCGGGGGGAGCAGCATCGATGAGTCCAGGCAACAACACCGCGGCCGCGGCACCACGGCCGCTGCCGAGCGAAGGCGGGCTGATCGGCCTGATCAGCTCGATCGGCCGCGTCATGGGCCGCGTGGTCGGCATCTTCTTCAATGCCGGCCGCCGTACGATCGACCAGGTGGTGCGCAACGTGCTGCCGTTCATGGCCTTCGTGACCATGCTCATCGGCCTGATCCTGTACACCGGCATCGGCGACGTGCTTGCCCAGCCGATGGGACCGCTCGCCAACAACATCGTCGGCCTGCTGATCATCTCGGCTATCTGCGGCCTGCCGTTCCTGTCCCCCATCCTGGGACCGGGTGCGGTCATCGCGCAGGTCATCGGCGTCGCCATCATCGGTCCGCAGATCGCCAACGGCACGATTTCGCCGGCGATGGCGCTGCCGGCGCTGTTTGCCTACAACACCCAGGTGGGCTGCGACTTTGTCCCGGTCGGCCTGGCGCTCGGTGAAGCCAAGCCCAAGACGATCGAAATCGGCGTCCCGGCGGTTCTCATCAGCCGCCAGATCATGGGCCCGGTCTCGGTGCTGATCGCCTGGGTCGTCAGTCTGATCGTGTTCTAAGCAAATTCCGGGAAAGCCTGAAACGGCTTTCCCGGAAAAAGGCGCGTAGCGCTTTCCCTTGGGAATTGCGCCAAAGCACGGAGATAGAGGGGTTCACGGGCGTCCGTGACCCCCTCGAGGAAAGTAAGGAAATGAGGTTCGCCATATGACGGTTCTGCTGAGAACACGGGTCACTTCCATCGGGCCTGAAGTAGCGGACCTTGCCGAAGGGGGCGTGCTCATCCTGTTCGCGGATGGCTCGCCGCCGGAGCTTGCCGAGGTTTCCGTGCTCCACAAGACGGAACTCGGGCCCAGCGAAGGCGCGCCGCAGAAGGGCGCGTCGATCACCCTTGGACCTGTTTCCGCGACAATCACGGCGGTCGGCTCCAGCGCCTGGAGCAAGGTGCTCGAGATGGGGCATGTCGTCATCTCGTTCAATGGCGCCACCGAGGCCGAGCGGCCGGGCGAGATCTGCGCTTCGCAGGTCGACACCCAAGCGCTCGTGGCCGCCCTGAAGACAGACGCGATCATCACCATCGCCGCCTGAAGCATTCGCGCCGCGACCCATGTCGGCGCGGCGCCACAACAGAGTATTTGCCATGGAACGCTCGACCATCGTCAGAGTGCATGAAGGTTTGCACGCCCGTCCCGCCACGCGCTTCGTCAAGCTTGCCAAGGGTTTCGAATCCGATGTCGAGCTGGTCAAGGACGGCAAGGCGGTCAGCGCCAAGAGCTCGGTCAAGCTGATGCTGCTGGCGGTGAAGGAAAACCAGGAAGTCACCGTGCGGGCGAATGGCGCGGACGCCATCGAGGCGATCGAGGCGCTGATCGGCTATCTCGAGAATCCGAAGGCAGGTCTCGACGATGACGATCCGCAACCGGCCGCCAATACGGGCGAGGACATTGTGCCGGCGTCCGAACCCGCACCGGCTGCTTCAGGCGTGGCCGGTTTGCGCGGCGTCGCGGCGAGCGAGGGCGTCGCCATCGGGCCTGCCTTCGCGCATTTTCCGCCTGACATCGCTGGACAGGGCCGCATGCTGCAGGCGGAGGAGATCGCCGGCGAGATCGACAGGTTCCGCGCCGCCGTCGCCGCCGTTCAGGCGCGCATGGACAAGGCGCTGGCGCAGGACACCCTGTCCGCCGGAGATCGCGGCATCATCGCGGCGCTACGGGACATCGCCGCCGACGACAGCCTGACCGGCGAGGCCGAGAAGGCGATCAAAAGCGGCAATGACGCTGTCTCAGCCGTCATCACCGCCGCCTCCACCATAGCCGCCGATTTCAGCGCGGTCGATGATCACTATCTCAACGCGCGCGCCGACGACTGCCATGCGGTCGGACGACAGATCTGTCTGGCGCTGCTCGGCCAGGATGACGCCAGCCTCGAAAATATCCCCGAAGGCGCCATCCTGATCGCCGACGACATCGGCGCCTGGGACCTGGCGCGGGCGCCGCTGAAGCGCATCGGCGGGGTGGTATGCGGCCATGGCGGGGCCACCTCGCATATTGCCATCATCGCCCGTTCGCACGGCATTCCGGCAGTGCTGGGCCTTGGCGACCAGATCAATGCCCTGCGCAGCGCGCGCGAGGTGGCCGTGGACGGCAATGGCGGGCAGGTAATCGTCGACCCCGATGCGGCGACCCGCGCGGACTTCGCCGCCCGCGTCGAGGCGGCGGTCAAGGAGCGCGCCGGACTGGCCGTCTTCAAGACCGTGACGCCAAAACTCGCGGACGGCAGGATCATCGAGGTCGCCGCCAATATCGGCTCGCTGGAGGAAATCGCGGCAGCGCAGGAAGCCGGCGCCATGGGCGTCGGCCTGTTCCGCACCGAGCTTCTGTTCATGCGCCATATGCATCTGCCCTCCGAGGACATGCAGGCCGAGACCTATGCGGCGCTGGCCAAGGCATTCGCGCCCTATCCCGTCATCGTGCGCACGCTCGACATAGGCGGTGACAAGCCGATCGCCGGCATCGAATTTCCCGACGAGGAAAATCCCTTCCTCGGCTGGCGCGGCATTCGCATGTGCCTCGACCGGCCGGATATCTTCAAGCGCCAACTCAGGGCGCTGCTCAGGGCAGCCGTGCACGGCAACATCAAGGTGATGCTCCCGATGGTCTCCGACATATCGGAGGTACGGCAGACGCGGGTTCTGGTTGCCGAGTGCGCGGCGGAACTGAAGGCGCAAGGCGTGCCGCATGCGGCGTTCGATCTTGGTGTGATGATCGAAACGCCGGCCGCCGTTCTGATCGCGCCGGCGCTGGCGAAAGAGGTGTCGTTCTTCTCGATCGGCACCAACGACCTGACCCAGTACATCATGGCCGCCGACCGGCTCAACCCGACCGTGGCCAAGCTCAATGATGTCGCCAACCCGGCCGTCATGTCGGCGATCGAGTTGACGGCAAGAGCCGGCGTGGCCGCCGGCATCATGGTGGGCATGTGCGGCGAGGCGGCCGGACGCCCCGACCTCATCCCGGCCTTTCTCAAGATGGGGCTGACCGAGCTCTCGATGAGCCCGGCCTCGATCCAGCGCGCCAAGAAGACCATCGCGGACATGGCGCTCGGGCGATAGTCTCGGCCAGAACCGGCAGCTACGGCAAATGGGCAAGCAAGGTGGCGAAGACAGGTGTCAATTCATCGACCGGGCTCGCCTTGGCACAGGCCTTGACGACGCGGTCGTGACGGATGCCGGCCGCCAGAACAGCGGTCTCCAGCATGTCGGGCTCAGGCGCACCGTCGCTGGCCGTGGTGGCCAGGCCGCAGGCCAGGACGACGGGGGCCAAGCAAGCTATGTCGAGCGCCCGGTCGCCGATTGCATCCGGTTCGGCTTCGACAAAGCGGACAGGACGGTGGTTGAGGCACTCGACCAGCAGCGCCGCACAGGCAGCGGCGACGGCCGGCAGCGCGGCGGGGCCGGGTCTGGCGGGCATCGCGGCCAGCAGACCGGCGTGGCGTTTTTGCATGGCGGCGTGGACGGCGGCGAAATCCGCCTCGTGGATCCGGGCATTGTCGATCTTCAGGGCGGCGAGCACGGTCCTGGTCAGATAGTACATGTCGCGCCGGAAGACGCGCTCGGCGCTGGACCGGCGTTCCTCGTTGCCGGCCGGGAAATAGATGCCAAGGCCTTTCACAGTCGTTCCGTCGATCTTCGTCGGGCGGTCATGCGGGACAAAGGATTCGGCGATCGACAAGGCTTCGTCGAAGGCACTGGCGGCATGGCCGAGCAGGCCTTCGATGCCTTTGCCCGGGAACGGCGGCAAATGGCTGGTTGCTTCCCGCACGAGATTGGCCTCGCTGTCGCTGTCGTGGCGGCTCTGGCGAATGATGTCGCGGACGTCGCGCAGCCGGTCCTTCAAATTGACGCGGACATCCCTGGAGATTTGTCGGAGCATCGCGAATCGCCTCGAAAACGTCTACCGGCCTCGGCCGCCGAGAGCCGGCCGCTGACCCTACATTGTTCCTATCGATTGGTAGATCAATAGGCGATATTAAACCAGCGTGGAGAATCGGCGAGGGACTCCTACATCGCCGAGCGGGGAGACAGACAGTTGGGCAGGCGACGGCAGGGCGATAGCGAAAACGGCGGGGCCGAGGCGCCCGAACAGGTCGTCAACGAGAGCCGTACGGACCGCCTCCGGATCCGCGCCGCCTGGATGTATTTCGTCGAGCAGATGACGCAGAACGAGATAGCCGACGTGCTCGGCGTCGGCCGCGTCACCATCGTGCGCATGCTGGCGGAGGCGAGATCCCGCAACGAGGTGAAAATCACCATCGAAAGCGAGTTGTCAGAGATCGTGCGGCTGGAGCGCGCGCTGGAGCGCACGTTCGGCCTGAAGCAGGCGCTGGTGGCGCCGCTGACCGCGCCCAATGCCGATCCGATTCCCGCGATCAGCGCGAAGACCGGGATTTTCCTGTCCGACACGATGAAATCCGGCATGCGCGTCGGCGTCGGCTGGGGTCAGACGCTTTTCTCGAGCCTGCCCTTCATCAGCACCAAATCGCTCACCGACTTCAAGGTCATTTCGCTGCTGGGCGGTGTGGGCGTCGTGCGCCGCTACAACCCGGCCGAGTTCGCCTGGCGCTTCGCCCAAATCTTCCAGGGCGACGGCTATCTGATCCCGACGCCGGCCGTCGTCGACAGCGTCGAGACAAAGATCGCGCTGGTCGAGCGTTGCGGCCTGCAGGAAGTTTTTGAGATGGCCAACGTGCTCGATGCCGTTCTGCTGAGCGTCGGCGGCATCGCTTCGGCCACTACCTTCTCTCGCGGCGGCTTTCTTAAGGAGGCGGACCGCGAGGCCTTGGTTGCGCGTGGCGCCGTTGGCGACCTTCTGTTCCATTTCTTCGACCGCAATGGCGATCTCGTCGACCACCCCGTCAACAGCCATGTGATGTCGGTGGAGGTCGATCGGCTGCGCAAGGCGCCGATCCGCATTCTCACGTCCGGCGGCGAAGAGAAGACAGCGGCGCTGCTCGGCGCCATGAACCTGATCGCGCCGACCATCCTGATCACCGACGAAGAGAGCGCAAGGCGCATGCTCGAGGCGGTCAACGGAAGCTGAAGGACCCCGTGACGTAGTCCGGCCAGGCCTGCTCCTCGTCGAAAACAGCGACAAGATCCGAAGTGTCCGCCAATATCCCGCTCAGGACCAGCGCCGTGGCGATGCCGGAGCCGTTTCCGCCCGCTATGTCATGCTCGACACTATCGCCGACGCAGACCACGCTGGCGCGGTCGGGCTCGCCGGCCAGCGCCAGTGCGGCATCGAAGATCGCCGGGCCGGGCTTGCCGATGCGGGTGACGCTGCCGCCCAGGCTCTCGTAGAGATCGGCGATCTCGCCGGCGCCGAAGCGAGGCCCGACCGCCGTCAGCATGATCTTGTCGGGATTGGTGCAGAAGCATGGCACCTTTCGCGCCGCCGCCGGCGCCAGCAGGCGGCGATAATGGTCCAGGTCGTAGCGGTCGCCCTCGCTGGCCGCGATCAGTACCAGGTTGGCGGTATCGCCGGCTCCGGTCAACACAAAAGGCAGGCCCTCGATCGCTGTGCGGTCATTATCGCGGCTGATCAACAGGCAGTTCGTGCCGGGCCGCAACGCTCCGGTCGCCGCCATTTCGTGGAAGGATCGCCACGCCACCTCGCCGGAGGAAACGAAATGATCCCAGCTTCCGGCCTCGAAGCCGAGCCTCAGCAAACGGTCTTCGTTGGGCTTGGCGCGCCTGCCGGAGTTGGAGACCAGCACCACGGTCTTTCCGGCGCGCTTCAGTGCCGCCAAGGCCGCCACCGCGCCGGGATAGGGGGCCGAGCCGTCATGCAGCACGCCGAACTGGTCGACCAGGAAGACCTGGTAGCGCTCCGCCAGCGCTCCGATGCCGTCGAGGCGTTCAGCCAGTTTCCCGCTCATAGCAGCCCCGCCTCGTTCGCACCCTTCAACGCCAGCCGCGCCGTTCCGGCAGCGGCCTCGTCCGACAAAGCCGGCAAGAACGCAACGCCGAGCTTACGCTGCCGGATCGCGCTCCACGCCGGATTTGCCGCGCCGCCGCCGACGCTGCGCACCGAAGTCAGCGCCGGCGCGCCGAGCTCGCCAAGCCGGCGATAGCCGAGCGCTTCGATCGCGGCCATGCCTTCGAACATCGCCTTGAGATAGTCGGCATCATCCACCGGGCGCGGGACGAGGCGCGGGGGGAGCGCCGGATCGGCGATCGGGAAGCGTTCGCCCGATGTGGCGAGCGGATAATAGTCGAGGCCGGTCTCGGTCGCCGGGTCGATCATGGCACTGAGCTCGATGATGCGCGTGAGGGGAAAATGCTGCGCCAGCACCTTGCCGCCGGAATTCGAGGCCCCGCCGGCCAGCCAGGCATTGCCCAGCCGGTGGCTGTAGATGCCGTATCGCGGCGCCGAGATCGGCCGGTCGGACAGGATCTTGATGGTAAGCGAGGAGCCAAGCGCCGTGACTCCGTCGCCGACCCCCGCCGCACCCGTCGCCAGGAAAGAGGCGCAGCCATCGGTCGTGCCGGCAACGACGATCACGTCGCGGCCCAAGCCAAACAGATCCGCCATCGCCGCGGTGAGCGTGCCGGTGACGTCGCCCGGCTCGACGACGTCAGGCAGCAAATCCATGCGCATTCCGGTCGCCGCGATCCAGTCCGGCCAACGGCGGGCCTCGACATCGTAGCCGGTTTTCAAGGCGTTGTTCTCGTCGCTGACGTCGAAGCGGCCCGAGAACTGTCCGGCGATCCAGTCCGCCTGATGCAGCACCGCCGCCACGCCCGGCAGATGCTGGAAGTGAAGCGCCTTGGCGAGGCCTGAGGTCGCGCCGTGCGCGGCGCTGCCCGCCGGCGCCTCGCGCGCGATCGCGGCCAGTATATCGTCGCCGGCGACCTTGTCGTTGTACATCAGCGGTTCGGCGAGCGGCCGTCCGGCACCGTCGACCGGCAGCAACGTGCCCGAGGTGCCATCCACGGCGATGGCGCGGACTGTGGTTCGGTCGATGCCCGCAATCAACTCCGCCAGCGCTGCCCGGACCGCTTGCCACCATGCCGCCGGGCTGCGCGGGTCCTGGCCAAATGCGTCGAGGCGGACGGCGGCTTGGCCGGCAATTGAAAAGTCCGGGCGCATGGCTACGGCGCGGGCGCCCGAGGTGCCGATATCGACGCCGATGACGAGGCGATCCGAGAGAGGCGAGCCGGCGACGGGCGACATGTCAGCCACCGGAGGCGTTCAGTTTCTGGCGGTACTGCTCGGCGTCCCAGTTGACGAGTTCGTCGTTCTCCGCCTCGGTAAGGTAATTCAACGTCGCCGTGACATCGACCCGCGCCGTCACGTCGGCAAGGCAACGCTGCATGGCGTCGGCGCCGGCGCTGGCATTGGCGCGCATCAGGACGCCGAGCCCCGGGAACAGGATCGACAGGGGCTGGGCGCCGCGACGCCTGACGACAGCGGCGACGTCCTCGCCGGGCGCAGCCACCACCGAACCCTTGCCGAGGAAGATGACATGGTCGGGATAGAGGCTGCCGCCCGATGCCATGCGGCGGCTGTCGGGATCGATGGCGACCGCGTGCGCCTCGGTGTCGATGGGCAAGCGGTAGCCGGAGTTTGCGGCAAGCGCGGTCAGTGCCGCGATGTCAGGCGCGGCCGCTTCGCGCGGCGCCCTTGCCAGAAGCCCGGTGACGCGGCGCAACAGCGCCTCCGCTCCGGTGACGGTCTCGGCCGCGACGACGAGGCCGTGATTGCCCAGGATCAGGACATCGATGCCCGGCCGCAGCCTTTCGGAGATGCCCTGGGCCAGCGGCAGGCCCGGCCGGCGGTAGGGAACATAGGCCCATTGGATGCCTGCGAGCCGGCGCGCGGCCAGGACCTCGCAATCGGCCTGCACCGCAAGCGAAATGGTGTCGACGCAGTGGACATGCAGGACCACGCGCTGCGGCATCAAGGCATGCACCGTGGTCTCGATCGAGGGACGCAGCCCGCGCGGGTTGAGCGCGCCGATGGCGAAGGCCTGAGGCTGGTCGGCGGCGGGATCGCGTCGTTCAACCGCCTCGAGCAATGGCGCCATCGCCACCGGCACCATGATGTCATCGGCGAGCGCGTCTTTCAGCCAGGTCCCGGAAGCCTTGATCCACAGCGTGTCTCCGGCTTTCAGCGAGGTGTTGCCGCCGGCGGCCTGGGTCAGATGCGGATCCTGTCCGATGGCGGCCGAAAGCGCCCGCAGCGCCGCCAATTCCTGCGCATCCGCCTGGGTCGCCATCACGCATCTCCTCCAACAATCCGCCAACCGTCGAATGCGGTGGTCGGGCATTCGACGGGTTGATATCGCAGATAAGAGTGAGTTCCGTCAACCGTGATCGAATACCGTCAGTTGTGGCTTGCAATCGAGCTAATGTTGAGTAAGTTACACCAACTGCCGTCGCAGAACGGCGTTTTGGAGGAAACAGTTGAGCGACTCCGGCCGCCAGCGTCAGATCGTCGAACTCTTGCGTGATCGCCCCTTCGCCTCGGTGCGGGAGCTGCAGGAGCGGCTCGGCGTTTCGGCCGCGACGGTGCGGCGCGACATCGACCGGATCGACGAGGCGGGCGAGGCGCGCAAGGTCTATGGCGGTGTTTCGGCGCTCGACGGCACGTCGCAGGCCGGCGTCGCCTATGCCCGGCCCTATGACGAGAATCGCGACCTCGCGGTCGAGGCCAAGCGGCAGATCGCCAACCTAGCCGCGACCATGGTGCGCGACGGCGACGCGGTTATCGTGCATGGCGGCTCGACCTGTTTCCATCTCGGGGTCAAGCTCGCCGAGCGCAGCATCCGGCTCTACACCAACTCGATGCCGCTGGCGGCGTATCTGAGCGATCATGGCCATTGCAGCCTGACCGTTGCCGGCGGCGACCTGCATCGCGAGCCGGGCATCATTCACTCGCTCACCCATCCGGCACCTTTCTACGCTTCGAAGTTCTTTCTCGGCGCGCAAGGCATCGGCCAGGAAGGCTTGCTGGAATCGCACCCGCTGCTGGTGCGCTCGATCGTCGAGCTTAGCCAGTGCGCCGACCAGATCGTCGTGCTGGCCGACAGCCGCAAGCTTTCGATCCAGGCCCGTAACGTTGCGCTGCCCCTGTCGCGCATCGGCACGCTGGTCACCGACGACGGTCTTTCCGATGCCGACGCGCGCATGCTGGAGGATGCCGGCGTCATGGTGCGGATTGCTTCCACCATGGGAGCCATCGCATGAAGGTCGCGGTGCTCGACTTCGGCAAGACCAATTCGAAGCTGTTCGTCTTCGGCCAGGACGGACGCATTCTCGACGAGCGCCGGACCCAGCCGAAATGGACGCGCCAAGGCGGCTTCAGCGTGCTCGATGAGGCCGACCTCCACGATTGGGCGCTCGGCGCCGTCACCGCTGCGATCGAAAACCATGGCGTGGAAGGGGTGATGGTGTCGGGCCATGGCTGCACCTTCGCCCTCGTGGACGACGCGGCGCTGACGCATCCGATCCTCGACTATGAGCAGGAGCCGCCGGCCGAAATCGCCGCGCGGATCGATCGCCGCATTCCGGACTACGCCGAGACGTTCTCGCCGCGGCTGCCGCTCGGTTTCAACTACGGCCGCCACATGCTGTGGCTGCAGGAGGCCGCACCCGACGCTTTCGCGACGGCGAAATGGATCCTCGGTTATCCGCAATATTGGAGCTGGCGCCTTGGCGGCAGGCCGGTTTGCGAAGTGTCCTATCTCGGCTGCCATTCGCATCTGTGGGCGCCGCGTCGTCACGATTTTTCCTCACTGGTCGACGCCGAGGGGTGGCGCCACCAGATGCCGGCCTTCGCGCGTGCCGGTACTGTCATCGGCGAGCAGGACTTCGGCAGCGCGTCGCGGCCGCTCGCCATCCACAACGGCGTCCACGACTCGAATGCCGCGCTCCATGCCTATCGGCGGCAGGGGCTGGGCTCGGTGACAGTGGTTTCGACCGGCACCTGGGTCATCGTGCTCAATCCCGACTGTCCGCTCGAGGCGCTCGACCGCGATCGCGACATGCTGGTCAATGTCGATGTGGACGGCGGCCCGGTGCCGACCATCCGCTTCATGGGCGGGCGCGAATTCGCCGCCATCAGCGACGGCTGGCAAGGCCCGGTCGAAGGCGCGGCGGTGCAGCGGGCGATCGATGCCGGCATGATGGCGCTGCCGAGCTTCGCGCCGGGTGGGCCGATGCCCGGCCGTTCGGGCCGGCTGGTCGGACGCACGCCTGATGCCGGCGAGCGTGCGGCCGTGGCACTGCTCTATGTCGCGCTGATGCTCGACCTCTGCCTCGACCTCATCCATTCCAGCAACACCGTGATCGTCGACGGCGGGCTCAACACTGGCGGCCTGCTCGCCAGCCTGCTGGCGCAGCTGCGGCCGGAGCAGGCCTTCATGCAGGGCGCTTCGCTGCAAGGCAGCGCCACGGGCGCTGCGGCCCTGGCTTTCGAGAGCGTCGGGCGTGAATTCGCCGCCGAGCCGCCGGAGCCGGTGAAAGCAGCGCGCTTCACCAGCCTCGCCGGCTACCGCGACGGCTGGCGCGATCTGGTCGCCGGGACCGCCGGCAAGGTCGCAGCCCGATGAGCGCGCAGGCCAAAACGGAGACAGCCGGCATGGGGGCGGAACGCCACCCGGTGCTGGAAATGCGCCATATTTCGAAGACGTTCGGCGCGATCCGCGCCCTGCAGGATGTTTCGCTTACCGTCCAGGCCGGCGAGCTGCACGCGCTGATGGGCGAGAACGGCGCCGGCAAGTCGACGCTGATGAAGGTGCTTTCGGGCGCCTATCGTCCCGATCCCGGGGGCGAGATCCTGATCGATGGCATGCCCGCCGCGACCGGCGATCCGATCAAGGCGCGCGCCAGCGGCGTCGCGGTGATCTACCAGGAACTGTCGCTGGCGCCCAATCTGACCGTGGCGCAGAACATTTTCCTCGGCAACGAACCGCGCCGTTTCGGCATCGTCGACCGCGACCAGTGCAACCGGCGCGCGACCGAGATCATCGGCCGGCTCGGCGTTTCCTTTTCGGCGCGTGCCCTGGTTTCCGGCCTGTCACTGGGCGAGCGCCAGCTGGTCGAGATCGCGCGTGCGCTGTCGACCAATGCGCGCATCATCGTCATGGACGAGCCGACCACGTCGCTGACCTCGCGCGAGACCGAGCGGCTGTTCGAGGTGATCGCGACGCTGAAGGCGCAAGGCATCGCCATCATCTACATCAGCCATCGCATGGAAGAGGTCTACCAGCTCGCCGACCGCGTCAGCGTGCTGCGCGACAGCGGCTATGTCGGCACGCTGGAGCGCGCCGACCTCAGCGCCTCGCGCCTCGTTTCGATGATGGTCGGCCGCGATCTCTCGGCGTTCTACAAGAAGGATCACCGCCCGCCGGGCGAAAAGCGCGCCGTGGCGCTGTCGGTGCGCGGCATGTCCGACGGCAGGCTGCTGAAGGACTGCTCCTTCGACCTCTATCACGGCGAGGTGCTGGCGCTGGCGGGCCTGGTCGGCTCGGGTCGCACCGAACTTGCCAGGCTCATCTTCGGCGCCGACCGGCGCAGCGCCGGCACGCTGGAGCTCGACGGCAAGCCGATCGCCATCGGCTCGCCGCGCGAGGCGCTCGATGCCGGCATCGCCTATCTCACCGAGGACCGCAAGGAACTCGGCCTGTTCCTCGACATGTCTATTTCCGACAACATCAACATGGGCGTGCTGGCCAGGGATGCGCGCGCCGGCGGCTTGCGAGACTTCGCCGCCGCCGACAGGCGCGCTGCGAAAGCCGTCGCCGATCTCTCGATCCGCACCCGCTCGGCGCAGGCCAATGCCGGTTCGCTGTCGGGCGGCAACCAGCAGAAGGTGCTGCTGGCTCGCCTGCTGGAGACCGAACCCAAAGTGGTCATCCTCGATGAGCCGACGCGCGGCGTCGATGTCGGCGCCAAATCGGAAATCTACCGGCTGATCGACAATCTCGCCAACAGGGGCATCGCCATACTGATGATCTCCAGCGAATTGCCAGAGGTGATCGGCGTCGCCGATCGGGTGTTGGTGATGCGCGACGGCGCCATAGCGGGCGAGGTGACGGCGTCCCGGGGCGAGGCGCTTCGCCAGGAAGCGATCATGGAACTTGCGACGGGAGCGGCCCAGGAAGGACCGAAGGGATGACCGACAGAACGACCGCGACGACGAGTGTGGATCAGGCGGCGGTCAGGAGCCGGCGGCTGCGCACGGCTCTCGCCGCGCTCGGCATGCTTCCGGTGCTGGTGTTGCTGGCGGCCGGCTTCCAGTTCATCAATCCGCGTTTTCTCACCGGCACCAACCTGTTGATCGTCACGCAGCAATCGTCGATCAACATCGTGCTCGCCGCCGGCATGACCTTTGTCATCCTCACCGGCGGCATCGACCTGTCGGTCGGCTCGATCCTTGCCGCTTCCGCAATGGTGGCGGTGCTGGTGTCGCTGGTGCCGGACTGGGGCCTGCTCGGCGTGCCGGCGGCCATTCTGGTCGGTCTCGGCTTCGGGGTCATCAACGGGCTGCTCATCGCCTATATCAGGCTGCCGCCCTTCATCGTCACGCTGGGCTCGCTGACCGCCGTGCGCGGCGTCGCCCGCCTGCTCGGTGAAGACACGACCGTGTTCAACTCCGACCTGCCGTTCGACTTCATCGGCAACGGCTCGCTGTTCGGCGTTCCCTGGCTGGTCATCATCGCGCTGACGGTGGTGGTGGTGTCGTGGCTGGTGCTGAAACGCACCGTGCTCGGCACCTGGATCTATGCCGTGGGCGGCAATGCCGAGGCGGCGCGGCTGACCGGCATCAAGGTGCCGCTGGTGCTGCTCTTCGTCTATGGCGTGTCCGGCCTGCTGGCAGGTCTCGGCGGCGCCATGTCGGCGGCCAGGCTCTATGCCGCCAACGGCCTGCAGCTCGGCCAGTCCTACGAACTCGACGCCATCGCCGCGGTCATTCTGGGCGGCACAAGCTTTGTCGGCGGCGTCGGCTCGATCTGGGGCACGCTGATCGGCGGCCTGATCATCGCCGTGCTGTCCAACGGTCTCATCCTGGCCGGCGTCTCGGACATCTGGCAGTACATCATCAAGGGATTGGTCATCATCGTGGCGGTCGCCCTCGACCGCTACAGGCTCCAGGCAGGGGCAAGAACGTGAGTGACCTTGTCGCCGGCATCAAAGACCGGCTTGTGTAACGCACCGTGAGAGGCGCGGGGCATCAGGAGGAAGTAAGCGTAATGAAGACCATCGCCAAACTGCTCTGCGGCGCCGCGTTCGCGGCCGTCGCCATTGCGCCGGCATCGGCCAAGGACCTGAACAAGGTCGGCATCTCGGTCGGCCTGCTCGGCAACCCGTTCTTCGTCGCCACCATCAAGGGCATCGAGGACGCGGCCAAGAAGATCAATCCGAACGTCGAGGTGACGTCGGTGTCGGCCGACTATGACTTGAACAAGCAGGTCTCGCAGGTCGATTCCTTCATCGCCGCCGGCGTCGACGTCATCATGCTCAACGCCGTCGATGCCAAGGCGATCGCGCCCGCGGTGAAGAAGGCGCAGGCGGCGGGCATCGTGGTCGCGGCCTTCGACGTCTCCGCGCCAGGCGCCGACGTCACCGTGATGACCAACAATGTCAAGGCCGGCGAGGAGGCCTGCCAATATCTGGTCGACCAAACTGGCGGCAAGGGCAACTACGTCATCCTCAACGGTCCGGCGTCCTCGTCGATCCTGGAGCGCGTGAAGGGCTGCAAGAACGTGCTTGCCCAGCATCCCGACATCAAGATCCTGTCCGACGACCAGAACGCCGAAGGCTCGCGCGACGGCGGCCTGAAGGTGTTCCAGTCGCTGCTGACCCGCTTCGACAAGATCGACGCGGTGTTCGCCATCAACGATCCGACGGCGATCGGCGCCGAGCTCGCCGCCAAGCAGCTCAACCGCTCGGAGTTCATCTTCACCGCCGTCGACGGCGCGCCGGACATCGAGAAGGAATTGGCATCCGGCAAGTCCATGATCAAGGCTTCTGCCTCGCAGGATCCCTACGTGATGGCCGGCCAGTCGCTGACGATGGCCGCCGACGTGCTTGCCGGCAAGAAGCCGGCGGAGCCGGTGGTGCTGCTCGATCCGAAGCTGATCACCGCCGAGAATCTGAAGGACTACAAGGGCTGGACCGCGGCCCGCTGATCAGTCCAAGGCGGACGCGGCCGGGCTGACCTGCCGCGTCCTCCTCATTTCGTCGCAAAACCGGAGACCATCATGTCGCGCATCGGAATCCACTCTTTCGTCTGGTCGGCGAGCTCGACGCAGGTCGAGCTCGAACGCACGCTGGCCAACACCAAGGAGGCTGGCTTCGACCTGATCGAATTCTCCTATCTGGATCCCGCCAATGTCGATGTTGGCGGGCTCGCCAAGCGCATCGCCGATCTCGACCTCGGCGTGGCGATCAGCATCGGCCTGCCGGTCAACGGCGACATTTCGAGCGCCGACAAGGCGGTCGCCGCGCGCGGCGTCGGGATCCTCAACGACACCATCGCCCTGACGCGCGACCTCGGCGGCCAGAAGGTCGCCGGTATCCTCTCGACCAGCCACGGATTGCAGACCGAGGCGCCGACGCGAGACCAGTGGAACCGCAGCGCCGGGACGCTGGCCAAGGTCGCCGAAACCGCGAAGGCGGCAGGCGTCACGCTCAACCTCGAGATCGTCAACCGCTTCGAGAGCAATCTGCTCAACACCGCGGCGCAAGGCTTGGCCTTCATCGAGGACACCGGCTCCGACAACATCTTTCTCCACCTCGACACCTTCCACATGAACATCGAGGAGGCCGATGTCGGGCTGGCCATCCGCCATGCCGCCGGCAAGATCGGCTATGTTCATATCGGCGAGAGCCATCGCGGCTTCCTCGGCACCGGCAACATCGACTTCGCCGCGATATTCGATGCGCTGATGGCGATCGGCTATGCGGACGATCTCAGCTTCGAATCCTTCTCCTCGGAGATCGTCGACGAGAACCTGTCGAAGAAGACCGCCATCTGGCGCAATTTGTGGACGGACAACATGGCGCTGGCCAAGCACGCGCGCGCCTTCATCGGGCTGGGAATGGAAACGGCGAGGCGCAAGGCGGAACTCGTCGCGGCGCGCCACAAGCCCTGAGGATTTCAGATTGACGAGCAGCAGGGATTGCCAAATCGCCCAGCTGTTCGTTGACTGTGAGGGCAGTTAATGCTACAAATTGCCTATGGTGCTGAGTCGCGCCAGGGACCCGCCGAGCAGGCGGGTTTTTTCGTTCAGAGCTCCGTCAAACAGTGCGAAGGCGCCGGTGAACCCGGATTGGTTGCCCTGGTCCCCCTGGCGGCATTGCCCACGCCACGCGTAACGGCTATCCGACGGTGCGACAGCGAAGCAAAACGGAGCCCCGGCATGACGAACAAGACGATCCTGAAATTCGGCACCGTCGAACACGCGGAAGCCGGCGACCTGCCTGGCTGGATCGCGGTCGAGGGCCGGCCGACCATGCAAACCGCAGTCCAGCACACGACCGCGGACGGCAAGGTGATCTCCGGAACCTGGCGCGCGTCGCCCGGTACGTATCACGCCACCTACACCGACTATGAGTTCGTGCACATGATCGCGGGCCGCATCATCATCACGCCCGACGGCGGCACGCCGGTCGAAGTCGGCCCCGGCGACGCCTTCGTGGTGGAAGCCGATTTCAAGGGAACCTGGAAGATCATCGAGCCGGTGACGAAGCATTTCGTGGTCAGGGTGGGCTGAGGCAGGCTGTCAGACAGACAAGCCAGCCGCTCGCTGGCCTTTGATACCTTTCGTCAATCCCGGCCATCCTCGCATGTCCACGCAACTGGCGGGGCCGTGACTGGCGCCCGGTTGGAGCGAACGGGACCAGAATGCCGGCAGGGCGAACGGTGTCCGCCTTGCTCATCGTGCCATCGCGTGAGACCCCACGGCGAGCAACCCCGCTGTTGGAGCACGCGGAACAACAGGATCCGTGGTCATTTCATTGTTTAGTGAGGAAGGCCTTGCAAGCCGGCGTGACTTCGCTGAGGTGCTGTTTAAGGCAGCCTTGCGCCTTCACTTCGTTGTCCATGTGGCACACCCGCTTGGCGTCCGCTCTACAGGGAGTCTTGTAGGCATCTTTCGCTAAAGCGGCGTCGGTGAGAAAAAGCGATATACAAGCCCAAAGCGCCAGTTGAAGTGACTTTCGATTCCGCATGGTTGTGTTCCCATCGTGAGTGCAGAAGCGCGGTCTTTATATGCGTTAATGCTAAAGAATGGGAATCCACCATAAGGAGGAGGGTGCGAGCACCCGCGCAAAATCGGATGAGCAATGTAGCGCAAAACACGGCTTACATAAGCGCAGTGCTGACCAACTGTCTCGCGCACGGCTCAATCAAAAGCGCTAATATAATCGCCCGGTTTGTCGAGCTTGTTTCCAATTTTGTGTTGGAGTAACCCAATATCGCTTGGGAACACGAAATGGAGAGGGTCGTCAGGCCGGGTGCGGGATAAATTTTTTCCTGCCATTTTTCTGAAATACGGAATTGTTCCTTGGCATCGGAGGGAAATACTCTCCGTCTTGAATAAATAACGAATCCGTGATTGCGGGCGTTTTATTCCTGATTGTCGATGACCCGAAGAATATTCGATCCGTAATCGAGCAGTTTTCGTATACTGATAAATGAGGGGCGAGATGTCTACCGTGTTTAGACGCGCGTACATCAAACCAGGTTGGTGTTTTCTTCTCGTGGTCACGTCGGTTGCGTTCCTCATTTGCCTGGGGGGTGGGGAACTCACTGCGGGTGAGTTCAAGAAAACCAGCTGTTGGTTCGAAATTCCGCGGGATCGGGCAATGACGTGTGGGACCGTGAATGTTCCGGAAAATCGAAAGAAGACGGGCGGTACCGAGGTCGTCCTGTCCGTGGTCGTATTCGAACCGGACCGCGAACGGCACGAACCGGTAGTGTTTCTCACAGGAGGCCCAGGGCAGCCTACCGACATCGCCAATAGCGACGACATCGATGGATGGTGGGAGTTCATCGGCGCCCAGAGCTGGATGATCGGACGCCGAGTAATCGTTGCTGATCAGCGGGGCATCGGAAAGTCCGCTCCCGCCTTGGACTGTTCTCAATATTTCAAGCCCGATCATTGGAACGCCATTCTCTCGAGCGTTGAGGTCGAAACCACCTTTAGCAAGCTCAAGAAAGATGAAGTTCTTGCATGCAGGACGGCGTTGATCGCAAAGGGCATTGATCTTGATGCCTACAACACTGAGGAGAATGCGGAGGATATTGATGACCTTCGGAAGGCTCTCGGGATAGAAAAGTGGGTTCTCTATGGCGTCTCGTATGGCACCAGGCTTGCACTGGAAGTGATGAACCAGCACCCCGAAGGGGTCTCGGCGAGTATATTGGATTCAGTTGTTCCGCTGGACATCAATTACCTGAACGAAGATGGGCCGAATCTCGACCGATCGTTAAAATTGCTAGAGCGAGACTGTGAGGCAGCGAACAGATGCATGAATGGGATATCCAATGCTGTTCAGCTTATTGCAAGACAGCTGGATCGGCAGCCTTTGCTCTTGCGCAGCACAGATAAAGAGGCGCGCTACACATATGTCTCCGGGGCAGATTTCCTCGAGCTTATATTCGGCATTTTATACGATCGCGATGCGCTCCTGACCCTGCCGGAGCTGATCGAGAGGACATACAAACAGGATTTCAGACCCCTGGCGGAGATACTTTTCGATGCTGACGACCTGGAGATCTCCCAAGGTATGGACTTCTCTGTAAGTTGTTCCGACAGCGCTCTCCCCGATCTGAATGGCAAGCAGGACAAATACTGGTCGAAATGGGTTGAGCTGAACGACTACTCCTGGGCATGCCCTCTTTGGATGCTTGAGAACGGGCCAGCATCGCAGGTGCAGCCGCGCCGCACTGACATACCCACTCTTCTGTTGTCGGGAGAATATGATCCAGCAACGCCGACAGCATGGGCGGACCACGCGGCGAAGACCCTTCCTTTCGGCCAGGTGGTGGTCTTTCGGGGGATCGGACACGATGTCATTGATTCCGATCCGTGCGGGTCGAAAGTAGTTGCTGATTTCCTTGCAAACCCCAAGCTCAAGTTGAAGACTGAATGTATCGGTGAGATGGGGGCCCCGCAATTTCCAAGCCCGCCAAAGGAACTGTGGTCGGGAGCGGAGGCACTACACTCTATATCAGCAAATCGCTCAAGGCAGGATAGGTTGAGATTTCGATTTGGGCACTGAAATTCCTCTTAGCCAAAATTGTAAAATCCGATATTTTGCTGACGACGAAGTTAAGCTAAAGCGGAACTCGCAATCAATTAAACACTACGGTAGCATCGCTTAAGGACCCCTCTCGTCTTGCGGGTGGAAGTCGCGTGCGTGTCGCATTTCGATTATCAAATTCCGAAGTTTCACAGAAATTGTAGGAGGATCGAACAGTGTTTACGTCTCGTCGTGTATTGCTTTCGGCCTTGGGTGCAAGCATCGCATACGCCGCCTTTGGTGGCATCGCGCGTGCGAAGGGCGGTGGCGGGGGAGGAGGA
>NZ_VFWC01000018.1:0-90926 GCF_006442405.1 Mesorhizobium sp. B2-2-3
ACCAAAAGCCACGTAAGCCTTTGATTTGGCTGGTCGGAGTGGCAGGATTTGAACCTGCGACCCCCTCGTCCCGAACGAGGTGCGCTACCAGGCTGCGCTACACTCCGTGACCAGACGCGGGCTTATAGCCGCCGCATCTGGTTCCTGCAAGCGTCAATGGCAGCACTTCTGTCGCATTTCGCCAGCTTTCTTCGCGAGCCTGTTTCAGCGCCTCGAATAAACGCCGCTTAAAGGCTTCCGTGGTAGGGCACTCCTCGGCAAACGTTTGCGCGATTTGTGTTTCCAGCCGCCCGGAGATTTCCAGTCTTGACCCTCAGGATCGTTGGCGAAGCACGGCCCAACAGTTTCGGATTGCCGGAGCTTGTCGTGGTGGTGGAGAGCCCGGTATCGTCGCAGCGGCGCCGGCAGACGTTCGACGCGGTGCTGCGCCGTAGTCCGGAAGTCGGCGCCTACAACCAGATCTTTTGACAAGGGCATCATGAGCCAGCGCATCGTCAGTTTCGTCATGAGCGGCGGCGTCGGCTCGCGGCTCTGGCCGCTGTCGCGCGAGGACAATCCCAAGCAGTTCCACGACCTTTCGGGCGACGGCTCGATGCTGGCAAAGACCTTGCGCCGGCTGGCGTCACGGCCCAGCGGCGATACGCCCATCTTCATGATCGCTTCCGAACGCCATGCCGAGCGCGTCCATGCCGATCTCGCCGGCATAAACCTTGCCGGCGGTGGGCCGCTGTTCGAACCTACCGGCCGCAACACCGCCGCGGCGGTGGCGCTGGCAAGCCTGCGCACGCTCGCCGAATTCGGTGACGAACTGGTGCTGGTGGTGCCGTCCGATCACGAGATTTCGACCGCGCGGCAATTCTGGCAGAGCGTCGAGGCGGGCACCGCCGCTGCCAGCGCCGGGCGGCTGGTGGTGTTCGGCCTCAAGCCGACACAGCCGGAGACCGGCTATGGCTACATCGAAGTCGCCGCCGAAAGAGCGGGCGTGTTCGATGTCTCGCGCTTCGTCGAAAAGCCGGACCTTGCCACCGCCCAGGCCTATCTCGAAGCCGGCAATTTCCACTGGAACACCGGCATCTTCCTGTTTCGCGCCGGCGCCATGCGCGATGCTTTCGCAGCTTTCGAGCCGAAGATCTGGCAGGCGACCGAAGCTGCCTACAAGGCTGCGACATCGGACCTTTCCGGCTTCTACATGCCGCTGGACCTCTACGGCGCCATTCCTTCGGTCTCGATCGACTATGCCATCATGGAGCGGGCAAAGGACATCGCCATGGTGCCGGCCAGCTTTCGCTGGAACGATCTCGGCTCCTGGCAGTCGCTGCTCGATGTCGGGCCTGCCGATAGCCAAGGCAATGTCATCGCCGGCGACGTCGTCGCCATCGATTGCGAGAATTCCTACATTCGCAGCGATGGCCGGCTGCTGTCGGCCATCGGCATGAGAGATGTCGCCATCGTCTCGACATCGGACGCGACCTTCGTCGCCCCGGTCAGCCACAGCCAGCACGTCAAGAAGATCGTCGGGCAGCTCGAAAAATCCGGCCGGCTGGAAACCCGTTTCACGCCTGCCCGCGACCGGGTCATCGAAAGCGGCGCCTGGCGCCGTCGCGTCCACCACTGGCTGTTTCAGGAGACGCTTCCGCTGTGGTCGACATCAGGCGTCGACGAACGCTATGGCGGATTCCACGAGGCTCTTGGCTTCGACGCCACGCCGCTGATGAAGCCCAAGCGCATGCGCACGCAGGCCCGCCAGGTCTACGCCTTTGCGGTCGCCAAGCAACGCGGCTGGGACGGCCCGGCCGACCGGCTCATCGCCCACGGCATCGACTTCATGGCCGGAAGCGGCCGAACGGCAAGGGGCGGCTGGGTGCGTACTCTCGACATCGACGGTTCGGTCGCCGACCCGGTCGAGGACGCCTACGATCATTCCTGCGTGCTTCTGGCGCTGGCGCATGCCCACATGTCGGGCCATCCGGATGCGCTGCGGCTCGGCGAAGAGACCTTCGCCTTCCTCGATGCCCATCTCGAGGATAGCCGCATGACCGGCTTTCTCGAAACCTCGGACGGGCAGGGCGAGCGGCGCTCCAATCCGCACATGCATTTTTTGGAAGCCTTCCTCGCCTGGCACGAGGCGACAGGCGAGCGCGCTTATCTGCGCCGCGCGGCACGCATCATCGACCTGTTCCGCAACCACTTCTTCGATCCCGAAAGCTGGACGCTGGGTGAATATTTCGACGCCGGCTGGAGGCCCGTGGCGGGCGAGAAGGGTACCTGGACCGAGCCCGGCCATCATTTCGAATGGGCCGCGCTGCTTGTCGATTTCGCCGCTCTTAGCGGCCAGGCCGAACTGAGTGGCTTCGCCAGGAAACTCTATGCCTCGGCCATCGCCAATGGCCTCAACCGCGCCACAGGCCTTGCGTATGGCGCCGTCTCCCGGCAGGGTCTGCCGCTGGACCTGGTCTCGCGTAGTTGGCCACAGGCCGAAGCGGTCAAGGCGGCGATTGCGTTGGACGGTTCTGGCGGACCCGATCTCAAGCCGGAGATCGAGGAACGCGTAGGCCGGCTGTTCCGCTGGCACATCGACCCGGCGCCGCTGGGTCTGTGGATCGACCGCGTCGACGAGCGCGGCCGCTCGCGGGCATCAGATGTGCCGGCCAGCATTTTTTATCATCTCGTGTGCGCGCTCACGCAGTATCTGGATGGGACTGCCGAGAAGGGCGGCTGAGAAAGAGGCGCTGTCCCGACGACATTTTGCTCAATAAGGGCTGACCACATCCCCGGTCTCGACATAAACCGCCTTCATCTGCGAATAGAGCGCCAGCGCGGCCAGTGAATTTTCTCGCCCAATGCCGGATTGCTTGACACCGCCGAAGGGGATTTCGACCGGGGTCAGGTTGTAGGCGTTGATCCAGCACGTGCCGGCCCGCAGCTCGGCGATGACGCGGTGGGCGCGCGACAGGTCGCGCGTGAACACGCCGGCCGCGAGACCGAACTCAGTGTCGTTGGCGCGCTCGACCACCTCGTCCTCGCCGTCGAATTTCAGCACGCTCATGACAGGCCCAAAGATTTCTTCGCGCGCGATGCGCATGCTGTCGCTCACCCCGGTGAACACCGTCGGCTCGACGAAGAAGCCGCCTTCAAAACCTTGCAGCGAAGGCACGTTGCCGCCGCAGGCGAGCGTGGCGCCTTCTTGCTTGCCCGCCGCGATGTACGAGACGACCTTCTCCTGCTGTGCCTTGCTGACCAGCGGGCCCATCTGGGTTTCGGCATCGAGTGGGTCGCCGATGCGGATCTTCTTGGTTCGCTCGACGAGCCGGTCGACGAAGCGGTCATGGATGCCCTTCTGGACGAAGACGCGCGTGCCGTTGGAGCAGATCTGCCCCGTCGAATAGAAATTGCCGAGCATGGCGCCGCCGACGGCATTCTCGAGATCGGCGTCGTCGAAGACGATCAGCGGCGACTTGCCGCCGAGTTCCATCGTCGCGTGCTTCATGTTCGAGCCGGCGAGCGACAGCACCTTGCGGCCGGTCGGCACCGAGCCGGTCACCGACACCTTGGCCACGACATCGTGGCTGACTAGGCTGGCGCCGACATCGCCATAGCCTTGCACGACGTTGAACAGCCCGTCGGGCAGGCCTGCCTCGCTGTAGATCTCGGCCAGGGCCAATGCCGACAATGGCGTGTTTTCCGATGGTTTGAACACCATGGCGTTGCCCATGGCGAGCGCGGGCGCGGATTTCCAGCCGGCGATCTGGATTGGATAGTTCCAGGCGCCTATGCCGACGCAAACGCCGAGCGCCTCGCGCCGCGTGTAGGCGAAGGCCCCGCCCAAATCGACAGCCTCGCCATTGTAAGCTGCAACCGCGCCGCCGAAATATTCCAGGCAATCCGCGGCCGATGGCGCATCCGCCACCAGCGTTTCCTGAATCGCCTTACCGGTGTCGAGCGTCTCGAGGCGGGCAAGATCGGCGTTGCGGGCGCGCAAGATGTCGGCGGCGCGGCGCAGGATGCGGCCGCGCTCCACCGGCTTCAGCCGCGCCCAAGCCGGTTGCGCGGCACGCGCAGCCTCGATGGCGAGTTCCAGCACGTTCGGCGTCGCCGAGCGCAGCAGGGCGATGGTCTCGCCGGTTGCCGGATAGATGACCGGCAGTGGCGCGCCTTGCTCGTCGTCTATGTAGCGTCCGTTGACATAGTGCGATGCCGTTGGCTGGGCGCGCATGGGCTTCTCCAAATCGTCTTAGCGGCATGCCGATCGTGCGGTTGCACGATCATGCTCTATCTGTCGGACGCCTGCCAGCGGGGATTGATCCATGGTTCCTGGTTGGAAGGCGCCAGCGGCGTGCGGCCGAGAATGTGGTCGGAAGCCTTCTCGCCAGTCATGATCGACGGCGCGTTGAGGTTGCCGTTGGTGACGCGCGGGAAGATAGAGGAATCGGCTACCCGCAGGCCCTCGACGCCGATCACGCGGCATTCCGGATCGACGACGCTCGTGACCTCGTCGGCGCGGCCCATCCGGCAGGTGCCGCAGGGATGATAGGCGCTTTCGGCGTGATCCCTGATGAAGATGTCGAGGTCGTCGTCCGATTGCACGTGGCTGCCGGGCGAAATTTCCTGGCCGCGGAAGCCGTCGAAGGCCTTCTGGCCGAAAATCTCGCGCGTCAGCCTGATGCAGTGGCGGAACTCGCTCCAGTCGTCGGGATGCGACATGTAGTTGAAGTGGATCACCGGTTTCGAATTCGGATCCGGCGAGCGCAGCGTCACCGAGCCGCGCGACTTCGAGCGCATTGGCCCGACATGCGCCTGAAAACCATGCGACTTCGCCGCCGCCTTGCCGTCATAGCGCACCGCCGCCGGGATGAAGTGGTACTGGATATCAGGATAGTCGACGCCGGCGCGCGAGCGCACGAAGGCAGCCGCCTCGAAATGATTGGTGGCGCCAAGGCCGGTCTTGAAGAACAGCCACTGCGCCCCGATCATCGCCTTGGAGAACGGATTGAGCACCGAATTCAGCGTGATCGGCTTTGTCGATTCCTGCTGGATATAGAGTTCCAGATGGTCCTGCAGGTTGCGGCCGACGCCGGGTCTATCGGCTACCACCGCGATGCCGTTTTCCCTGAGATGCTCTGCAGGCCCGATTCCCGACAGCATCAGGATTTTCGGCGAGTTGATCGACGATGCCGCGACGATCACCTCACGTCGCGCCTTAACGACCTGAATCTGTTTGCGAGCTTCGATCTCGACGCCGATGGCGCGTTGATTCTCGATGATCACCCGTCGCGCAAAGCCCTTGACCAGGCTTACGTTTTTGCGCCCGAGCGCCGGCTTCAGATAGGCTGATGCCGCCGACCAGCGGCGGCCGCCGAAAATGGTCTGCTCCATCGGGCCGAACCCCTCTTGCCTGGAGCCGTTATAGTCGTCGGTCAGTTCGAAGCCGGCTTGGCGGCCCGCCTCGACGAAGGCGCCATAGAGCGGGTTTTTCCGCGTGCCGCGCCGCACGTGCAGCGGCCCGCCACGGCCCCGCCAGCCGTCCTCGCCGCCCTCCGCATCTTCCATGCGCTTGAAATAGGGAAGCACGTCTGCAAAACCCCAGCCGGCGGCTCCCTGTTCGGCCCAGTGGTCGAAGTCGCGGGCGTGGCCGCGCACATAGACCATGCCGTTGATCGAGGACGAGCCTCCGATCACCTTGCCGCGCGGCGTTGCCAGCACGCGGCCGCCGAGATGCGGCTCGGGCTCGCTGGCGAAGCCCCAGTCGTAGAGGCTCATGTTGAGCGGGATCGACAGCGCCGATGGCATCTGGATCAGCGGCCCGACATCGGAGCCGCCGAATTCGATAACGATGACCGAGTGCTTGCCATCCTCCGACAAGCGATAGGCCATGGCCGAGCCGGCGGAGCCGGAGCCGATGATGACGAAATCCGCTTCAAGCATTGTTCATATGCGCCCATCGTTCACATGTGTGATGAAATCGGCGAGCGAGACATTGCCGCCGGTAGCCACCACAAGGACGGTCTTGCCGGCCACATCCACCTTGCCGCCGAGCAGTGCCGCCAGCGAGGCAGCTCCGGACGGCTCAAGCACCAGCTTCATCCGCTCGAAGGCGATTTTCATTGCCCGCCGCACCAAGGCGTCGTCGACAGTGATGCCGCGAACGCCGGCGGTTCTGACCGCCGCGAACGGCGCGTCGCCGGGCCGCCGCGACATCAGCCCGTCACAGATCGAATTCGGGGCGAGCGGCATGGTCTCGATGCTGCCATGCGCCAACGAGGCGCCCATGCCGTTGAAACCTTCGGGTTCGACGCCGATGATTTCCGTGGCCGGCGACAGATAGTGGAAAGCGAGCGAAACGCCGCCGATCAGGCCGCCGCCGCCGACCGAGCAGAACAGCACGTCCGCCTTCGCGCCCTTGGCAGAAAGCTGCTCCAGTGCCTCCAGCCCGGCACCTGCCTGGCCGGCCACGATTTCCGGATCGTCGAAGGGATGCAGCAATGTCAGCCCTTCGGTCTCGGCGATCTCGCGCGCCTTGGCGGCAGCGACTTCCTCACGCGCGCGCTCGCCGTGATCGGTAAGTACCACGCGCGCGCCGTAGCCTGCTGTGGCGTCGCGCTTGGCGGCCGGCGCGTCGATCGGCATGACGATGGTGACGGGAATGCCGAGCGCCTGGCCCGCAGCCGCCAGTCCTTGCGCGAAATTGCCGGAAGAATAAGCGACGACGCCCTTCTTGGCTTCGTCGGGCGACAGCCGCTTCAGCCGCCAATAGGCGCCCCGAACCTTGAACGATCCCGCCCATTGCAGCGATTCCGCCTTGACGAAGACGCGAGCGGCGCCGGTTTCCCTGGCGAGCGCCGCCGATTCCAGCAGCGGCGTGATCTGCGTCGCCTTGGCGGTGACCGCATAGGCTTGCTTCAGGTGGTCGAGTGAGGGGACAAGCGTAGTCATCATTCGCCTCGCGGATACCGCTTGCTCTCTTCGAGATTGTCGAGGTTCATGTGGTTGCGCATGTAGCGCTCGGACGCTTTCTGCAGCGGCTGGAAATCCCAAGGGTAGTAGGCGCCGTTGCGCAGCGCCCGATAGACGACCCAGCGGCGCGCCTGGCTTTCGCGCACCGCAGCGTCGAAGGCGGCCATGTTCCAGCGCGCCCGCACCTTGTCCATGAACGCCGCGACCAGCGGTTCGTTGGCCGGATCTGCCGCGAGGTTTTCCCGCTCCAGCGGATCGGATTGGAGATCGAACAGTTGCGGCGCATCGAGCTCGCAATGGACGAACTTGTATCGGCCCTCGCGGATAGCCACCAGAGGCGCGTATGAACCCTCAGCCGCATATTCCATCAGCACAGGCGCGCTGCGCCGCTCACCGTCGATCAGAGGCAGCAGCGATTGGCCATCGGTCCATGGCGCGACGGCATCGATGTCGATGCCGGCGAGGTCGCAAAGCGTCGGCGTCACGTCGAGATTGGAAACCGGCGCTTCGATCAGCCCGGCCGCAACGCCCCTGCCGGCAATCATCAGCGGCACCCGCGCCGAGCCCTCGAAGAAGCTCATCTTGAACCATAGGCCGCGCTCGCCGAGCATGTCGCCATGGTCGGAGCAGAACAGGATGGTGGTGTCGTCAAGCATGCGCGTTCGCTTGAGGACGTCCAGGAGCTCGCCGAGCTTGTCGTCGACATAGGAAATATTGGCGAAATAGCCACGCCGCGAACGGCGCACCTGCTCAGGGGTGATCTGGAACGACGGATAATCGCTGGCGACATACAGCCGCTGCGAATGCGTATCCTGTTCGTCATACGCAATGAAATTGGTTTCCGGGTCGAGCGCCTGGCAATTTTCGTAGAGATCCCAGTACTGCTTGCGCGCGACATAGGGGTCGTGCGGATGTGACAGCGAAACGGTCAGGCACCAGGGCCGGCGCTCCTCATCATCCTGCTCCCGCGAAAGCTGGTAGAGCTTCTGCGTGGCGAGGAACACGACCTCGTCGTCATATTCCATCTGGTTGGTGGTTTCCGCAATGCCGGCCCCGGTCACCGAACCCAGATTGTGATACCACCAGTCGATGCGCTCGCCGGGCTTACGATAATCCGGCGTCCAACCGAAATCGGCGGGGTAGATGTCCGTGGTCAGCCGTTCCTCGAAGCCGTGCAACTGGTCCGGCCCGACGAAGTGCATCTTGCCCGACAGGCAAGTATGGTAGCCGGCGGCGCGCAGATGATGAGCGAAGGTCGGGATCGACGAGGCGAACTCGGCGGCGTTGTCATAGACTCCGGTGCGCGACGGCAACTGGCCGCTCATGAACGAGGCACGGCCCGGCGCACAGAGCGGCGAGCCGGTGTAATTGTTGCGGAAGCGCGCCGAGCGGGCGGCCAACGTCTTCAGATGCGGCGCGTGCAGGAAGTCAGCCGGCCCGTCCGGAAAGAAAGTTCCGTTGAGCTGATCGACCATGACGATAAGGAAGTTAGGGTGCTTGCGTGTCACTGCGTCTGCCGTCCGCTGAGTTTCGTTTCGAGATAGTCCTCGACCAATGCGATCGCGGTCGCGGCATCGGGCACGCCGTCCTTGAGCGCGCGCCTGATATAGAGCCCGTCGATCATCGCCGCCGTCGCTTCGGCGACGCGGTCGGCCTCGGCTCGGGACAGGATGCCGGCCAGCCCGCTCATCAGGTTCGAATGCAGCCGCCGCGCATAAATCCTGAGCAGCCGGCGCAGCGCAGCCGATTTCTGCGCCTCGACATAGAAGGCGAGCCAGGCGGCGATCGTTTCGGCACGGAACTGGATCTCGGAGAAGTTGACGGCCACGACCGCCGAGACGCGTTCGCGTGGGGAACCGGTGGATTGAAGCGCGCGCCGCATGTCTGTGGTCAGTTCGGCCAGGATATGCCGCATCGTCGCGAACAGCAGCTCATCCTTGACGCCGAAATAGTGATGGGCCAGCGCCGACGACACGCCGGCGCGCCCGGCGATCTCCGACATCGTCACGTCAAGCGAGCCGCGCTCGCCGATCGCCGAGATCGTCGCGTCGATGAGCGCTTTGCGGCGCAGTGGTTCCATTCCGACTTTCGGCATGCTGTTCCATTGTTTCGGTGAAGATTATTTTTTATTGACGGGTCAATCAACAAAAATTCAGCCCAAACAACAACCGATTGTCGGCTCTGGCTCATCCCGCGGACTGGAAAACGGTTCATTATTGAACAATATTGAGTGCTCAGGCCGCGATATGACGTGTTAGGATCCGCGGCAAATGGAGGTTGCCATGACCGCATGCATCGTTGGCTGGGCGCATTCGCGCTTCGGCAAGCTTGAAGGCGAAACATTGGAGAGCCTGATCGTCAAAGTGGCAACCGAGGCGCTCGACCATGCCGGCATTGGCCCGGACGACGTCGACGAGATTGTGCTCGGACATTTCAACGCCGGCTTTTCCGCGCAGGATTTCACCGCCAGCCTTGTCCTCCAGGCCGACGACCGGCTGCGCTTCAAGCCGGCGACGCGCGTCGAGAACGCCTGCGCCACCGGTTCGGCCGCTGTCCGGCAAGGCGTCCGCGCCATCGATGCCAATGCCGCCCGCATCGTGCTGGTGATCGGCGCCGAGCAGATGACGACGACGCCCGGCCCCGAGATCGGCAGGAACCTGCTGAAAGCCTCCTATTTGCCCGAGGATGGCGACACACCGGCCGGCTTTGCCGGCGTCTTCGGCAAGATCGCACAAGCCTATTTCCAGCGCTATGGCGACCAGTCGGATGCGCTTGCCATGATCGCCGCCAAGAACCACAAGAACGGCGTCGACAATCCCTATGCGCAAATGCGTAAGGATTTCGGCTACGAGTTCTGCCGCCAGGAGAGCGAGAAGAACCCCTTCGTCGCTGGCCCGCTGAAGCGCACCGACTGCTCGCTGGTCTCCGACGGTGCCGCCGCTCTCGTCCTCACCGACACAGCGACGGCACTGAAGATGCGCCGCGCCGTCACCTTCCGCGCCAATGAGCACGTGCAGGATTTCCTGCCGATGTCGAAGCGCGACATCCTGACTTTCGAAGGCTGCGAGCAGGCCTGGAGCCGGGCGCTCAGGAATGCCGGCGTGACGCTTGATGATCTCTCCTTCGTCGAGACGCATGACTGCTTCACCATCGCCGAATTGATCGAATATGAAGCCATGGGCCTGGCGAAGCCTGGGGAGGGCGCGAGGCTGGCGCTGGACGGCACGACCGCAAAGGACGGGCGGCTGCCGGTCAACCCGTCCGGCGGCCTGAAGGCGAAGGGTCATCCGATCGGCGCCACCGGCGTGTCGATGCATGTGCTGAGCGCCATGCAGCTCGTCGGTGAGGCCGGCGGCATCCAGGTGCCCAACGCCAAGCTTGGCGGCATCTTCAACATGGGCGGCGCGGCGGTCGCCAACTACGTTTCCATTCTCGATCGGATTCGGTAAAAGCGACCCGCATCCGCGGGGGCAACATGACAAATCCGGTTCTGATCGAAGTTCTGCGTGGCGCCATCGTCGAGAGCGCGCACCGAGGCGCGGTCGCGGTTTTCGACGCCGATGGCAAGCCGGTTCTCGAGATCGGCGACACATCGAGGCCGGTGTTTCCGCGCTCCGCGGTCAAGGCGATCCAGGCGCTGCCGCTGGTCGAAAGCGGTGCTGCCGATGCCTACGGCTTCGGTAACCGCGAACTGGCGCTGGCCTGCGCCTCTCATTCGGGCGAACCGGCCCACGTCGAACTGGCGCGGTCGATGCTCGCGAGGGCCGGGCTGGACGGGTCGGCGCTTGAATGCGGCGCGCATTGGCCGTCGAGCCATGACGCGACGATCGCACTCGCCCGCGCCGGCGGTTCCCCGAACGCCCTGCACAACAATTGCTCCGGCAAGCATTCCGGCTTTCTTTGCACCTGCGTCCATTCAGGCATCGAGCCTCACGGCTATGTCAGGGCGGATCACGCCTTGCAGGAGATGGTGCGCGATGCCATGCAGGCGGTGACGGGAGCTCGCCACGGCGCCGACGAGCGCGCGACCGACGGCTGTTCGATCCCGACCTACGCGGTGCCGCTCAGGAGTTTTGCGCTTGGCTTTGCCCGCATGGTGACCGGCAGGGGCTTCGCGCCCGAGCGCGCCAGGGCGGCAAAGCGATTGTTGTCGGCTTGCATGGCCGAGCCGTTCTTCGTCGCCGGCACAGGCCGCGCCGATCTCGCGCTGATGCAGGCGGCGCCTGGCCGAATATTTGCGAAGGGCGGCGCCGAAGGGGTCCATTGCGCGGCGCTTCCCGAGCTTGGCCTCGGCATCGCACTCAAATGCGATGATGGTGCCGGCCGGGCCGCCGAATCCATGGTGGCCGCAATCATCGCCCGACTGCTGCGCGCGGACGAGGTTTTGGCGGCGAAGCTGCTCGAAATGGCGAATGCACCCATCGAAAGCCGGATAGGCGCCAAGGTCGGTGCGCTCAGGCCGACGGCGGCACTGGCCTGAGCCGGACGCTCTCAACTGACATGATTGCGCTCGACGGTCAGATGCGGAAAGCCGGTGTCGGCTGACGCGGCGAGATCGCCCGTGGCCGGGTCGGCCCAGCGCTGCCCGACAATGGCGCCATTGCGTGCGCCGTCGATGACATTGTCGGAGATGATGGCGGTTCCGGCACCGTCGACCACGCTGACGACGATGCCGGTGCCCGCTTTGCGGATGATGTTGCCGGTGGCCACGACGTTGCGCAGATACGGTCCCCAGCCGATCGACATGCCGTAGAGCGGCGCATTCTCGATGACGTTGTTGGACACGGTGGTGTCGGCCTCGACGCCGATGCCGACGCCGAATCCCGGCGGGTCGGCGGGGTAGGGGCCTGATGTCGACAGGTTGCGCACGATGTTGCCCGAGCAAACACCCATGCGTCCGCCTTCGTTGAAATTGACGATCGAGATGCCGTTGGCGGCACCATCGACGATGTTGTTGCTGATAACGGCGCCCTCGAACGAGAATTCGGAATAGACCGCCGTTTCGCCGGAACGCATGCAAGTGTTGCCCGATACTTGCAGATTGCTGGCGCTGTTGGCGCGGATGGCGGAGAATGCGCAGTCCGAAACAATATTGCCGGAGACGATCACGTTGGCGGCGCGGAAGGCATTGATGCCATTGCCGTTCTGGCCAGTGCCGCCGCCGCGCGCCGCGATGCGTTCGACCCGGTTGCCGGTGACGATGGTGCCGTCCTCCGCCGCTTGCCAGCGGTGCACGAGGATGCCGCCATTGGCGCAGTCGGAGACGGTGTTGCCTGTGATCGCCAGCCCTGCGGCCTCGACCGAATAGATGCCGGCGTCCGCCGCTCCGGATATTTCCGTGCGCTCGACCCGGCCCGCCGCGTGCTCGAGCGCCAGCCCGTTCTTGCCGCTGCCGGTTATCTGGCAATTATCGACGATGAGATGCGCCACGCGGCGCAGATCGAGCAGTCCTTGCGCGTAGTCGCCCATCGAGCGGTTTGAGCCGTCGAGGACCAGGCCGCTGAGCTCGATGTGATCGGCTTGTTCGGCCATGAACAGGTGGCCGTCGCCACCATAGACGATGCGCGTTGCGCCAGGCACGCCGGTAAGGCGCACCCGGCCGGGCAGCGTCAGGTTGGACACGACATAGGTGCCGGGCTGCAGGAAAACCGGCATGTCGCGATCGCTGGCCTCGCGCAGCAGCTTGGCGAAAGCCTTGCTCTGATCGTCAAAGGTGCCGGGTTGCACGCCAAGCTCGGTGGCGTTGATCGATCCGCGCATCGAGGCTTTCTCGACGCCGGGCAAGCTCGCGGCGGCTGCCTTGCCCAGCGAAAGCCCGAACACGGCAAAACCGGCTGTCCGGACAAGCAGCTTGCGTCTGTTCAACATCGGCACAGGTCCTGGCTTTTGCCCATCTAGTGGCAGGATTCGTGCCAGTCAGGCACCTGCGTCCCCGGCGAGGGCAATGACTTGTGAAGTCGTGAGGGCGGGCATAAGTTCAAGGAATGAGCAGAGCCTTTACCCGCGAGGAAGACAGCGAAAACGCCATCGCAGGCGTCGGCGAACGGCCGATCAGTCAACACCGCAACCTGGTGACGGAGCGTGGCCTGGCAATGATCGACGAGAATCTGGCCGATCTGCGCGACATATTGGCCAAAGCCGAGCGGCGGGGAGACCGCGAGCGCATCGCACTGGTATCTCGCGACCTGCGCTATTGGACCGCGCGGCGCGAAAGTGCCGAGCTTTCGGTGCCCGAGCCCGGGAGCGACGTCATCCGCTTCGGCATGGGCGCCACGCTCGAAGCCGACGACGGCAAGAAGGTGCACTGGAAGATCGTCGGCGAGGACGAGGCTGATCCATCGAAAGGCAGCATTTCCCATGTATCGCCAATGGCGATTGCTTTGTTTGGCAAGAAGGTCGGCGATGTCGCCACCGTCAATGGCAAGGAATGGGAAATCGTCAAGCTGAGCGCGGGCGGCTGAACCCCAACATCAGTCCTCGGTCTTCACGATGTGGTCGCGAAAGAACGCGACTGCACCCGCTTCATCGATCTCGCCGGCGGCGATAGCCATCACGAATTCATAAAGCGTGCCGTTGTCCGCCGTCAGGACCTGACCGTTGACGATCAGGAAGGCGCCGGCGGCGACAATAGCCGTGCGTTTGTTGCCGTCGACAAAGGCATGATTTCTGGCAATGCCGAAGACATAGGCTGCTGCAAGATCTGCAATCGACGGAGTGCCGTAATTAGCCTTGTTCTCGGCCCGGGCCAGTGCCGATTCAAGTGCATTTTCATCCCGCAAACCTTGTGCGCCGCCATGCCGGCGCAATTGTTCGGCATGCATCGCCTCCACCGCGCGGCGCGACAGGAACTCCCAGTTCATTCGGCGAGCTTCTGAAGCGCGACCTTGTACTTGTCCATGACCTTGCGAGCAGCTTCCATCTGCCGCTCGAAACTATCGTCGACCGGTTTGAGGACGATGTCCTTGTCTGTTTCGAGAACCTGAAGCTGATCACCGGCTTTGAGATTCAGGCGGTCGAGTAGCTCCTTGGGCAGGATCACACCTTCGGAATTGCCGATCTTGCGAATGGTGGTGTTCATGCTGGATTGCTCCTGTTGCAACGTCAATTATAACTCGACCGCCGCACCGTTGCAACAGATATTATAACTTACGAATGGGAGGAAGGCCCGGACACACTCGTTGCCGATAACTCAGGACGCCAGCAGCCGGTCGATCAGCCGCTCCGCTGCTTGCGGGATCACGGTACCGGGCGGGAAGATTTCCGCCGCACCCGCTTGCAGCACGGCATCATAGTCCTGCGGAGGGATCACGCCGCCGGCAACGATCAGCATGTCGCTGTGGCCGAGCCTCTTCAGCGCATCCCTGAGTTCCGGGATCAGCGTCAGATGTCCCGCCGCCAGCGACGACGCGCCGACAATGTGCACATCCTGCTCGTGGGCGAGCTTCGCGATCTCCTCCGGCGTCTGGAACATGGCGCCGACGGTGACGTCGAAGCCGAGGTCGGCAAAGGCTGTGGCGATCACCTTCTGGCCGCGGTCATGTCCGTCCTGTCCCATTTTGGCGACCAGGATGCGCGGCTTGCCGCCGGTCTTCTTTTCGAACGCGCCGATCTTCTCCTGCAGCCGGTCGACGGCCGGATTGTCGCCGAGCGCCTGGCGGTAGACGCCGGAAATCGTCTGCACCGACGCGATGTGGCGGCCAAAGACCTTTTCCAGCGCCAGCGAAATCTCCCCGACCGTCGCATTGGCGCGCGCGGCGTGGATGGCGAATTCGAGCAGGTTCTCGCCGCTCTCGGCCGCGCGGGAGAGCGCTGCGAGCGCATTCTCGAGCACCGCGACGTCGCGCGTGCCCTTCAGCCGCTGCAGCTTCGATAGCTGCCGGGCTCTTACCTCGGCATTGTCGATCTTCAAGACGTCGACTTCGATATCCGCACCGGGCCGGTGCGCGTTGACGCCGACCAGCACCTGCTCGCCTGAATCGATGCGCGCCTGGGTGCGGGCGGCCGCCTCTTCGATGCGCAGCTTGGGAATGCCCTTCTCGGTGGCCGCGGCCATGCCGCCGAGCGCCTCGACCTCCTCGATATGGGCAAGCGCACGCGCTGCCAGATCATGCGTCAGCCTCTCGAGATAAGCCGAACCGCCCCACGGATCGATGATGCGCGTGGTGCCGGATTCCTTTTGCAGGATCAGCTGCGTGTTGCGGGCGATACGGGCCGAATGATCCGTCGGCAGCGCCATGGCCTCGTCGAAGGAATTGGTGTGCAGCGATTGTGTATGGCCCTGTGTGGCGGCCATCGCCTCGATCATCGTGCGGATGATGTTGTTGTAGGGATCCTGCGCCGTCAGCGACCAGCCAGAAGTCTGGCAGTGGGTGCGCAAGGACAGCGAACGCTCGTCCTTCGGCGAAAAATTCTTCATCATCAGGCTTGACCACAGCAGCCGCGCCGCCCTGAGCTTGGCGACTTCCATGAAGAAGTTCATGCCAACAGCCCAGAAGAAGGACAGGCGCGGGGCGAAGCGGTCGATGTCGAGCCCGGCCGCGACGCCGGCGCGGGCATATTCGATTCCGTCGGCAATCGTATAGGCGAGCTCCAGGTCCGCCGTCGCGCCGGCCTCCTGCATATGGTAGCCGGAGATCGAGATCGAGTTGAATTTCGGCATGTGCCTGGATGTGTAGGAGAAGATGTCCGACACGATCCGCATCGAGGGCTTCGGCGGATAGATATAGGTGTTGCGGACCATGAACTCCTTCAGAATGTCGTTCTGAATGGTCCCTGCGAGATCCTTCTGCGCAACCCCTTGTTCCTCGGCCGCCACGATGTAGAGCGCCATGATCGGCAGCACCGCGCCGTTCATGGTCATCGACACCGTCATCTCGCCGAGCGGAATGCCGTCGAAGAGCTGGCGCATGTCGAGGATGGAATCGATGGCCACGCCCGCCATTCCGACATCGCCGGCCACCCGCGGATGATCGCTGTCATAGCCGCGGTGCGTGGCGAGATCGAAGGCGACCGACAGACCTTTCTGGCCGGCGGCAAGATTGCGCCTGTAGAAGGCGTTTGACTCTTCCGCCGTCGAGAAACCGGCATATTGCCGGATCGTCCACGGCTGCTGGACATACATGGTCGGATAGGGTCCGCGCACGAAGGGCGGCATGCCCGGATAGGTGTCGAGATGCGGCAGCCCCTTGAGATCGCCCTGATTGTACAGATGTTTGACGGCAAGGCCTTCCGGCGTCATCCGCTGGCCCTTGATCTCGACCGGCGCCCGCCGAGGCGGCGCCCAGCCGACCTGGCTGAAATCCGGAATCAAGAAGCGGCTCCGATCGCTTGATCGATGCGGACCGGAAACAGCGGCTCGCACATGACGATGCCTTCCGTGAAGGCAGATCGCCGCTCCGCGGCCAGCGTCTCGACCGCGCGCTCGGTTTTCTGCGGATAGAGCGTGGCGCCGACGATGGCGCGCTCGCGGGATCGGAAGGCGGCAGCACGCTGGGCGGCGGCGGTGCGAACACGTTCCTGTATGCGTCCGTCCTGAAGGCTGGACAGCACGCCGCCCTCGGCCTCGATCGCCTGCAACTCGGACCAGGCCGCTTCGCAGAGGCCAGCGGTGAGCGCTTCGACGCCACCGGAGCCGCAGGCGGGATCGGCGACCTGATCGATGTGGCTTTCATTGGCCATGATCAACTGCGCGTTACGGGCCACGCGGCGTGCGAAAGGCGCCGGCAGGCCATGCGCGACGGTGTGCGGCAGGATAGCGATCGAATCGGCTCCGCCCGCCGCCGCGGCGAAGCAGGCGATCGTCGTGCGCAGGATGTTGGTCTCCGGGTCCAATGCCGTCATCATCCGAAACGACGTCTCGGCGTGAATATTGGCCGTCGAAGTCGGGATCGAGCAGGCTTCTTGGACGCGAGCCCACAGCCTGCGCAAGGCCCTGACCTTGGCCATTGACAGGAACTGATCCTGGTCGGCGCTCAGCGCAAACCCGATATGGGGCGCTGCGTAGACGAGCGGTTGCCGCGCTTTCTCGAACATCCTGAGATAGGAGACGGCCGAAGCGAGCATGATGCCAAGCTCCTGCGCCTCCGTGGCGCCGGCATTGTGGAACACCCGCCCATCCGCCTCGAGCAGCACGCCGGGCACGCCCATTGAAAAGAAATGTGCCAGCGATTGCGGCATGGATTCCTGCAACGCCTCGATCGACATGCGCAACCGGCCGGTTCCGGCCAGGATCGCCGCCGGATCGATGCCGAAGGAGAGGTTGAGCTTTGCCGGATCGGAGCGGCGCTTGCCAAGGAACGCCACCAGCCAGTCGGCCATGGGGCGGCTCCATGGGTGGGCGTCGATCCGGATCTGGACGCGGTTTAACGGGATGCCGTCCAGAACCGTCTCCAGCGCCTGCGCCGTTCTCGGCAGGCCGTAGCCGAAGGCGTTCGGGGCACCTTCGAAGACGAGCGACAATCCCGTCGCGCCCTGCGCGACGTCCTCCAGCGCCTGGGCTTTGGCGCGACCAATGTCGGGATCGTCGATGCGCTGGCTGACGATCCACGGCGATCCGGGGTTGGCGCGCACGATCGGCTCGGCCGCCGCCGCGCGCTCATAAAGCGGTTCCACGCGGATGCCGTCATCGGTGTGCGAGACCAGTTTTTCCTCGAAAGATGCGCCGGCGAGCGCCTTTTCAGCCAGGGCCAGCCATCGCTGCCGGTCGGCATTCGGAACTTCGTTATCCCTGGTCAAGGCTCCGGCGCTCATCCACTGTCCTCGTCACTATGCGGCCGCATCAGCCTGGAGCACTTCAGTCTACGGGTCCCGGTGCGATACCGCAATGCAATGCGCTTCCAAGACTCGAATTCGATCCCTCGAGCGTACACCAGCCTTCGAGCACGAAGCATGAACGATTGCCAAACATGGGCAAAATCCGCAAGCTCCAAAAAAGGCCATTTTCGCCGATCGCCATTGTCGCTGTGCAAGGCCCCCACTATACCTTCGGGCGAAGGGCTGGTTTTATACACAGCAGTTGCGGAGACCGGACATATGGCTGACGACACCATTTTCATCGGCGCCAGCCGCAAGCCCGACGACAGCTATCAGCGTCCCGAAAACCTGCTTTTGCAATATGGCAACCGTCACGGCTTGGTGACCGGTGCCACCGGCACCGGCAAGACGGTCACCTTGCAAATATTGGCCGAGGGATTCTCCAATGCCGGCGTGCCGGTGTTCTGCGCCGACATCAAGGGCGATCTCTCCGGTATAGCCATGATCGGCACGGCGCAGGATTTCCTGGTCAAGCGCGCCGAGCAGGTCAAGCTCGACCCCTATGACTTCCAGGAATTCCCCGTCATCTTCTGGGATCTGTTCGGCGAACAGGGCCACCCCATCCGCGCCACCATCTCCGAGATGGGCCCGCTGCTCTTGTCGCGGTTGATGAATTTGTCCGAAGCCCAGGAAGGCATCATGAACATCGCCTTCCGCATCGCCGATGAGGAAGGCCTGCTGCTGCTCGACCTCAAGGACCTGCAGGCGCTGCTCGCCAATATCGCCGGGCGCGCCGAAGAGATCAGCGCCCGCTACGGCAATGTGACGAAACCCTCGGTCGGCGCCATCCAGCGCACGCTGCTGGTGCTGGAACAGCAGGGGGCGGCGAATTTCTTCGGCGAGCCGGCATTGCGCATCGCCGACATCATGCGCACCACCCGCGATGGCCGCGGCGCTATCAGCGTGCTGGCCGCCGACAAGCTGATGATGAATCCGCGGCTCTACGCGACGTTCCTGCTTTGGCTGATGTCGGAACTGTTCGAGGAACTGCCCGAAGTGGGCGATCCCGACAAGCCGAAGCTGGTCTTCTTCTTCGACGAGGCACATCTGCTTTTCGACGACGCGCCGAAGGTGCTGATCGACCGCGTCGAGCAGGTGGTGCGCCTGATCCGCTCGAAGGGCGTCGGCGTCTATTTCGTCACGCAGAACCCTTTGGATATTCCTGAGAAGGTCCTGGCCCAGCTCGGCAACCGCGTCCAGCACGCGCTGCGCGCCTACACGCCGCGCGAGCAGCAGGCGGTAAGGACCGCGGCCGAGACGTTCCGGCCAAATCCGGATTTCGATTGCGCGACCGTGATCACGCAACTGGGCACCGGCGAAGCGCTGGTTTCGATGCTGGAAGCCAAGGGCATCCCGTCCATGGTCCAACGCACGCTGATCCGTCCGCCATCGTCACGACTCGGGCCCATAACCCCGGCCGAGCGGCGGAAGCTGATCCAGGAAAGCCCGGTGATCGGTCAGTACGATGAGCGTGTCGATCGCGAATCGGCTTTCGAGATGCTGCAGAAGAAGGCCAAGGACGCGGCGGATGCCGAGGCACAGCAGGCCGACGCAGGCCGTTCACGCTGGACCATTCCGGGCTTCGGCAATGATGCTCCGCCGCCGCAGTCCGGCGGCAGACGCTCGCCTCAACCGCGCCCATCCAACCGCCAGACGGTGACGGAAGCCGCGATCAAGTCGGTGGTGCGCTCTGTCGGCTCGTCGGTCGGCCGCGCCATCGTGCGCGGGATACTCGGAAGTCTGTCGAGGGGCAGATAGGGAGCGCGATCGCGCAACGGTCACGCGGGGACAGGTTGATGTGGAGGGTGAAGGCGGCGAGTCGCCGCATTCACCCTCGCTCGATCAGAAAATCGCGTCGCTCACCGCTTTCACCGGGCCAAGCAGCACCGATCCGTCCGGCACGCCGGCATCGATCGGGATGGCTTTCTGATTCGCGGTCGCCACCATGGGCTGGCTGGCGTCGCTGGTCACGATGACCGGGGTCTTCGAAGGCACGCGATCATATAGGTCTATAATGTCCTGGTTCATCAGGCGCACGCAGCCCGACGACACCGACTTGCCGATCGAACGCCATTCCGGCGAGCCGTGCAGCCGGTAGAGCGTGTCGACGTTGCCCTGGAAGAGATAGAGCGCACGTGCACCGAGCGGGTTTTTCAGCCCGCCCGGCATACCGCCATTGTCAGCGCTGTATTGCCTCAGTTCCGGCTGCCGGGCGATCATCTCGTCCGGCGGCGTCCATTTCGGCCACTTCTGTTTCCACTGGACGACGGCATCGCCCGACCATTCGAAGCCGGCGCGGCCGAGGCCGACGCCGTAGCGGATCGCCTGGCCGCCCGGACGAACCAGATAGAGGAAGTGGCCGGTCGTATCGACGACGATGGTTCCCGGCTTCTGGCCGGTCGGGTCGGGCACGATCTGGCGCAGGAATTGCGGATCGATCCTGTCGACGGGAATGGCCGGCACTTCGAAACCGCCATCGCTGACGGCGGCGTACATCGTCACGTAGTCGGCGAGCGGCGGCTCGACATAGGCCGGTGGCGGTGGCTCGACTGGCCCGGACCCGGTGGTGGCGCATGCGGAAACCGCGATCGAGGCGGCGCCCAGGGCTGCGGCATTGAGAAAGCCGCGACGGCTCAGGCGATAGGATTCGATTTCGGCTGGGAACATGGTTGCCTTCTTTAAGTCTGAAATCGCAACAAAGCATGAATATGCCGACCGTTGCGAGGGTGCCTGATCAACACTTGGGCGCGATAGGCGGTTCCGAATCTGGCCTCAAGGTGGACAAACAAAGGCGAAGCTGTGACCGCGTCGCCACTGTGGCGCTACGGTCACAGGAGCGAAAACCAGGATTACTTTTGGGCCGCATGCGTTAGCCACCTGTGACAAGGGCATCGAGCGACGGCAGGATCAGGGCCGGTGGAAAATCCCGATACTCCTCCGGCTGGTTGGAGCGGTTGATCCACACGGTGCGGAAGCCGAACTTGGTCGCGCCGGCAATGTCCCAGCGGTTGGACGACTGGAAGGAGACCGCACCCGGATAGAGGCGCCAGCCTGTCGTGACCATGTCGTAGACCGACGGATCGGTCTTGAAGCGCCGTACCGCATCGACGGAATAGATATCGTCCAGCACCTGATCGAGCGCCGCGGATTTAACGGCTGCCTCCAGCATTTCCGGTGAACCGTTGGACAGGATTGCCAGCTTGGCGCCGGACGCCTTCAGCGCCTTCAGCACGGCGGGCACTTCCGCATAGCAGTCCAGCCGCCAATAGGCATCCAGCAATACCGCCTTGAGGCCGGGATCGGCAGAGGGCACCTTGTGCAACGCGAAATCAAGTGCCTGCTCGGTGAGTTGCCAAAAATCGGCATAGGCGCCCATCAACGTACGCACCCAGGAATATTCGAGTTGCTTGGCGCGCCAGATCTCGGACAGCAACTGGCCGTCCGGTCCGATGGCGTCGGCGTGGCGGCGCACGGCGGCATGAACATCGAACAGCGTGCCGTAGGCGTCGAAAACATAAGCGGCGTATTGCATGGCAACAGTTTTGAGGCGAGGCGGGGCAAGGTGCAAGTCTTGATTGCAGCGCGCCGTCCGTGGCCTCAACAAAACTCCCCGATGCTGGTTGACGACGCCGGCCAAAGCGTCATCCAATGCTGCAACACGAGATTGATCGGAACGGGACAAAGCAATGACACTGGCGGCTGCCGCACTTTCCGCGACATGGACTTTCGTCGACGGCGACTGGTACGAGGGCAATGTCGCCGTTTTGGGCCCGCGCAGCCACGCAATGTGGCTCGGCACCAGCGTGTTCGACGGCGCCCGCTGGTTCGAGGGCGTCGCTCCCGATCTTGAGCTTCATGCCGCGCGCGTGAATGCCTCGGCGATCGCGCTCGGTCTCAAGCCTTCGATGACGGCCGAGAAGATCGTCGGACTGACCTGGGACGGATTGAAGAAATTCGATGGCAAGACGGCTGTCTATATCAGGCCGATGTATTGGGCCGAGCACGGCGGCTATATGGGCGTGCCGGCCGATCCCGCCTCGACCCGTTTCTGCCTGTGCCTCTACGAATCGCCGATGATCTCGCCGACCGGCTTTTCCGTGACGGTTTCGCCGTTCCGGCGCCCGACTATCGAAACCATGCCGACCAACGCCAAGGCCGGCTGCCTCTATCCCAACAATGGCCGTGCCATCCTCGAAGCCAAGATGCGCGGCTTCGACAACGCCCTGGTGCTCGACATGCTGGGCAACGTCGCCGAGACCGGAACCTCGAACATCTTCCTGGTCAAGGACGGCCACGTCCTGACGCCGGCGCCGAACGGCACCTTCCTGTCCGGCATCACCCGCTCGCGCACGATGACGTTGCTTGGCGAGTACGGGTTCAAGACCACCGAAAAGGCGCTGTCGGTGCGTGAATTCCTCGAGGCGGATGAGATTTTTTCGACCGGCAACCATTCCAAGGTCATTCCGATCACGCGCATCGAGGACCGCAGCCTGCAGCCCGGGCCGGTGGCCAAGAAGGCGCGGGAGCTCTATTGGGATTGGGCGCATTCGACGTCGGCGGGCTGATCCGTCCAGACTTTTCGTCGCAATGCGCCCGGTTTCCGGAAACTGTGTGACAGTTCTCCGGAACCCGCTTAGAAAGAGCACTCGGCGCTTCACTTTTCGGAGTTGTCCGAACCCAATCCAGACCTATCTTAGTCCGGTATCGACACCGGATTTTCCTTGAGGGAGTACCTTCCATGGCTTTTGAATTGCCCGCTCTGCCTTACGACTATGAGGCCTTGCAGCCCTACATGTCGAAAGAGACGCTGGAATATCACCACGACAAGCACCACAAGGCCTATGTCGACAACGGCAACAAGCTTGCCGCCGAAGCCGGCCTTGGCGATCTGTCGGTAGAAGAGGTGGTCAAGCAGTCGTTCGGCAAGAATGCCGGCCTCTTCAACAATGCCGCCCAGCACTACAATCACATCCATTTCTGGAAGTGGATGAAAAAGGGCGGCGGCGGCAACAAGCTGCCGGGCGCGTTGCAGACGGCTTTCGACAGCGATCTGGGCGGCTACGACAAATTCAAGGCCGACTTCATCGCCGCCGGCACGACCCAGTTCGGTTCCGGCTGGGCCTGGGTTTCGGTCAAGGATGGCAAGCTGGCGATCTCGAAGACGCCGAACGGCGAGAATCCCCTCGTCCATGGCGCGGCGCCGATTCTCGGCGTCGATGTCTGGGAGCACTCCTATTACATCGACTATCGCAACGCCCGGCCGAAATATCTCGAGGCCTTCGTCGACAGCCTGATCAACTGGGATCATGTTCTCGAACTCTACGAAAAAGCGAAAGCCTGATCGAGATTCAGAAAGCCCCGGCACTCCCGGGGCTTTTCTTTTTGTGTGCCGAGATCCCACAGCAGTAAAGGTCTGGCAAAATCGTTGGGGGAAGGGAATATTCCTCCCTTCACGTCCGTTAACGTCCTGTCCCGAAATGCCTTCATCATGGAGCCAATTGAATGAGAAAGCTTGTCGTCGCCATCTCTATGCTCGCGTTCGCCGGTTCGGCGGCCTTTGCCGACCCGATCCTCGACCGCCAGGCCCTGATGAAGGAGCGCGGGAAGATCGTCGGCGGCCTGTCGAAAGTGGTCAAGGGTGAGGAGCCCTTTGATGCCGCCGCCGTACTGACTGCGCTGCAGGCGCTCCAGGCGAACGCGGAAAAATTCGACGCCGACGTCCTGTTCCCAGCGGGCAGCGACACGGGCGACACCACGGCGGCGCCGAAGATCTGGCAAGACATGGCCGGCTTCAAGGCGACGGAAGACAAGTATCTTGCCGACGTCAAGGCCGCGGTCGCCGCGGCCCCAGCCGACGTGGAGTCCCTGAAGACGCAAATCGGCGTCATCGGCTCCGACTGCGGCACCTGCCACAAGGGCTACAGGGTCAAGAAAGGCTGATCGCCGGCCATGGCATGGCTGAGGAAGTTTGTCGGCGCCGCACTCGTGCTCGGCGGCGTCGGCGCGGTTGCCGCGTGGACGCTTTCGGCGCCGGTGAAGCTCGATGCGGAAACTATGGCCAAGCTCGCGCCTGGTGACGCGGCCAGAGGCAAGCGCATTTTTGATGCCGGCGGCTGCACCTCCTGCCATGCAAAACCCGGTTCGAAAGGCGATGAGCGGCTCGAACTTGTCGGCGGCCTTGAACTCAAGACCCCGTTTGGCACGTTTGTGCCGCCCAACATTTCGCAAGACCCGAAGGACGGCATCGGCGCGTGGTCGGCCGAGGATCTCGCCAATGCCATGCTGAAGGGTGTCTCGCCGTCGGGCGAGCATTTCTATCCGGCATTTCCCTATACGTCCTACGCGCGCATGAAGCCCGCCGACATTGCCGATCTCAATGCCTTCCTGAAGACGCTGCCGGCGGTTGCCGGCCGAGCGCCGGCCAATTCATTGAGTTTCCCGTTCAACATCCGTCGCGGCATTGGCTTGTGGAAACGGCTCTATCTCAGCGAGCAGCCTGTTGTGTCCCTGCCCGAAGGCGCGCCTGGTCCTGTGATTGCCGGTCGCTACCTGGTCGAGGGACCGGGTCATTGCGGCGAATGTCACACACCGCGTGACCTTGCGAGGGGGACAAAGAAGAGCGAGTGGCTGGCTGGAGCCACAGCCGCCGAAGGCAGCGGCATCGTCCCCAATATCACCTCCGGGGAGGGCGGCATCGGCGACTGGTCGCAGGCCGATATCGCCAACTATCTCGAAACCGGCTTCACGCCCGATTTCGATTCCGTTGGCGGGGCCATGGTCGACGTGCAGAGGAACATGGCCGAACTGGCGCCCGAGGACCGCGCGGCGATCGCGGCCTATCTCAAGGCGGTTCCGCCGCATCCGAACGGCTATCCGGCGCGCAAAAAACCGGCGAGCTGACTACGGGTGGCGATCGCCCAGGAAGTCGAAGCCCGCCGCGAAGAAATGATTGTAGTTGCAGGTCAGTTCCTCGCCGGCCGCGATGTCGCGCAACGCAAAGCTTTCCTCCGGCGAGGATACGTCGCAATTCGGCTCGTCGGCGTGGTTCATGTAGCGTGCATCGTCGGCCTCGAAGACGATGTAGTTCGGATCTCGCCTGTCCGGATAGGCATAGCGATCGAGATAGCTCTTCACCGGTCCTGTCTGGCTCTCATAGGTCTCGACCTCGATGAGCCGGTCGAATCTCGGATCCAGCTTCCAGATCATCGTGCCGCGGGAAATGGGATTCTTGGCAAAGACACCAATGCCCTGGATGGGGGATTTGTCGAGATAGACGTCGACGAGCAGCATGGCAGGCCCTTGTGCGATTGTGGGCTGTCATGGCCCGGGACAAAACGCGCCTTGGGTAGCGCGCGGGCATCGCAATTGCGAGCGAAAACCAGCAACACGGAATTCAAAAACCAATGATTGCCCGGCTCGCCGAGAAGGCCGCGCCGGTCACCGTTTCGCGTCAGCGCTGCTGAAGCGCCAGCCGCACGCCCAGGCCGCAATAGATGCCGCCGACAATCTTGCCCTGCCATTTTAACACCGTGGGATTTCGACGCAGGAAAGTGCCAAGCCCGCCTGCGCTCACCGCGAAAACCACTGTGCTGAAGAGGCCCAGCAGAACAAAGATGATCCCCAATACCGCCAGCTGGAGCATTACCGATCCGTTTTCGGGCCGGACGAACTGTGGCAGGAACGCGAGGAAGAAAAGCGCCGTCTTGGGGTTGAGCATCTCAGTCAGTATGGCTTGCCGAAACGCTTTGCCCGCTGAGATTGGGAACCTGCCGGCGGCGAGATCGGCCGGCGTCTTTTCCATGATCGCGCGAATGCCGAGATAAACGAGATATGCCGCACCGAGATACTTCACGGCGCTGAACAACACCGCCGATGCGGCGACGATCGCCGAGATGCCGACCATGGCCGTGAAGGTGTGAAACACGTCGCCGGCCGCGATCCCTGCGCCGGTTGCGATGCCGGCTTTGGTTCCCGAACTCGTTGCCCGCGCGACCGTCAGCAGCGTGGCGGGGCCGGGAATAAACACAAAACCGAGCACCACGGCGACATAGGTGGTCAATGTGGCCAGGTCGATCATTGCTCGCATCCTCCTCGGCGTTCGTCGCCGATCAAGTCACGCCAGGGGCCGAAGGGCAATGACCGCTTCAGCCCTGCGGCCCTGTTGCCTTGCCTGTCACTTTCAAGGCGAATGAATATGTGTAGGCGATCTCCTCCAGCCGGGAAAACCGGCCGGACGCGCCGGCATGGCCCGATTCCATGTTGATCTTGAACAGGACCGGATTGTCGCCCGTCTTGCGCTCGCGCAGCCGCGCCACCCATTTGGCCGGTTCCCAATAGGTGACGCGCGGGTCGGTGAGACCGGCTAGCGCCAGGATCGGTGGATAGCAGAGCGCGGCGACATTGTCATAGGGCGAGTAGGCGGCGATCGTCCGGTAGTCGTCCGCCGACGCGATCGGATTGCCCCATTCAGGCCACTCCGGCGGGGTCAGCGGCAGGCTGGCGTCGAGCATGGTGGTGAGCACGTCGACGAAAGGCACCTCGGCAACGATGCCGCCGAAACAGTCCGGCGCCATGTTGGCGACCGCGCCCATCAGCATGCCGCCGGCGGATCCACCTTGCGCGACGATGCGGTCATGCACAGTGTAGCGTTCGGCGACCAGATGGCGTGCACAGGCGATGAAATCGGTGAAAGTGTTCATCTTGTGCGCCCGCTTGCCGTCATCGTACCAGCCATAGCCCTTGTCCTTGCCGCCGCGGACGTGGGCGATTGCAAAGACAAAGCCGCGGTCGACCAGCGAGAACCAGTTGGTGTTGAAGGCCGCCGGCACCGTGATGCCATAGGAACCGTAGCCGTAAAGCAGGCAAGGCGCGGAGCCGTCCAGCGGGGTATCGCGGCGGTACAAGAGCGAGACCGGCACCAATTCGCCATCAGCCGCGGGCGCCATCAGCCGACGCGTGACATAGCGCTCCGGGTCGTGGCCGGACGGCACCTCCTGGGTCTTGAGCAACACGCGCTCGCGGGTGCGCATGTTGTAGTCGAAGACCTGCGCCGGCGTCGTCATCGATGAATAGGTGAAGCGCATGATCTCGGTGTCGTATTCCAGGGATCCCGACAGGCCGAGCGAAAACGCCTCCTCGTCGAAGGAGATCAGGTGTTCCTCGCCGGTTGCACGGTCGCGCACGACGATGCGCGGCAGGCCCTCCTTGCGCTCCAGCCTGACCATATGGTTCTTGAAGCCGATCACCGACAGGATCAGCCGGCCGGCCTCGTGCGGAACCAGTTCCTGCCAGTTGGCGCGGATCGGATCGCTCGCCGGCGCCGTCATGATCTTGAAGTCCTTGGCCCCATCGGCGTTGGTCAGGATGAAGAAAATGTCGCCGCCTTCCTCCACCTCGTATTGAAGACCGGTCTCGCGCGCCGCCACCAGCTTCGGCTCGCCAAACGGCTCGCCCGCGCTCAGCAGCCGGTATTCCGATGTCTCGTGGTCGTTGATGGCAACCATGATCCATTCATTGGAGCGCGTGCCGCCGACATTCATGAAGAAGCCGGGATCATTTTCCTCATAGATCAGCCGGTCGCTTGCCGGATCCTGCCCAAGCGCATGGAACAGCACCTTGGAGGGACGGTGGTTGGGGTCGAGCCGGGTGTAGAAAAACCCGTCATTGGCGGCGTTCCACACCCCCGAACCGCCGGTGTCTGGAACCGTGTCCGCGAGTTCCTTGCCGTCGGAGAGGTCGCGCACCCGAAGCGTATAGAATTCGGAGCCCTTGTCGTCGAACGCCCATAAAAGCTTGCCATGGTCGGCCGAATGATCGACGCCGCCAAGCCGGAAATAGGCCTTGCCTTCGGCCTCGGCATCGCCGTCGAGCAGGATATGCTGCGCCCCGCCGTCCCGCGGCATGCGGAAATAGCGCGGCTGCTCGCCGCCGAGTTTGAAGGAGGAGCCATACGCGTAGGGTCCGTCCTTCATCGGCACGGAAGAATCGTCCTCCTTGATGCGACCCTTCATCTCCTTGAACAGCCGCTTCCGCAAATCGGCCGTGTCGGCCATCAGTTTCGACTGGTAGGCGTTCTCGGCTTCGAGATGGGCGCGGATGCCCGCATCGAGCAATGCGGGGTCCCTGAACATCTCCTGCCAATTGTCGGCCCGCAGCCAGGAATAGTCGTCCGTTCGCGTGATACCGTGATGCGTGTCGAAAACCGGCCGCTTCTCGGGCGTTGGCGGGGTGACATCCGGGAATGCAGAAGTTTTGGTCATTGCGTCTCGCTTTGGAAATGTCCTGAATGGCCAATGAACACGCCGATCAGCGCGGGTTCAAGAGCCGGGTCTTATTGCTGCGCCGGGCTCCAGAAAGCGGGCCGGGAGGAGAAATAATGTATATCTATGCTCGCACCGTCGCGGCTCTCGCCGTCGTTTCCGCAACTATGGCCATCGCCGGCCAATCTCATGCGACCGTATTCGCCGCTTGGCAAGTGGCCAACGTGCCGTTCGGCGACACGCTCAACGTGCGCAAATATCCCTCGGGCACGTCCAAGAAACAGGCCGCATATCCGAACGGCACCGTTTTGCAGATGACCGGACGATGCACTGGCGGGACGAACCTGCTCGACATCGCCAATCAGCCGGCATGGAAGCAGCAGCAGGCGGTTCGCTATCGCTGGTGCGAAGTCTGGCATGATCCGGCGAAGAACGGCGGTTTTGTCACCGGGTGGGCCTATGGCAAATACATCGCCCCGTATTGAGTGATCCGAGCTGGTCGGCTGCACGACGCGTGAGGGCCGGCAATGGCCGAGGTGGGGCAACCTATGGTTTTGTGAAAGGGGGTGAGCAACCAAGATTGCCGGCGCGATCGCCAAGCAAAGCGAAGCACTCGGAGATGCTTTGTGAGTTAGCGCGAATGTAACGGTTAGCTAACGCTGCGTCACCGGTCGCTGGTTTCGCCTGCGAAATATCGAAAAATTACATCGTGCACGAAAGATTGAAGCTGATCCGAAAATATTTGATCAACATCGTTCAATATAGTGCAAGGATCGAATTGACTTACTTGCTAGGTAGGTTCATTGATGCCCCCGCGACACGAATCGCAGAAGCTCTGTCTGCACAAAATTCGTGCAATGCCTTGCCTGTAAAAAAGGGCGCACTAAACTAACTCTCGTTGGGGCCTGAAGACCATGGATATTGTCGAAACACCTTCCAGAAACAGCGACGCGCTGATCGAGCTGACCGCCGACGTGGTGGCCGCCTATGTCAGCAACAATCCCGTGCCGGTCGGCGAACTGCCGAACCTCATCTCCGATGTCCATGCTGCTCTCGGGCGTGTGGGCGGAACCGCCGAACAGCCGCCCGCCGACAAGCAGAAGCCGGCAGTGAACCCGAAGCGCTCGGTTCATGACGACTACATCGTTTGCCTTGAAGACGGCAAAAAGTTCAAGTCGCTCAAGCGTCACCTGATGACCCACTATGATCTGACGCCGGATCAGTATCGCGAAAAGTGGAACCTCGACCCGAGCTACCCGATGGTTGCTCCGAACTACGCGGCCGCCCGCTCCCAGCTCGCCAAGAAGATGGGCCTCGGCCGCAAGCGCAAGGCCCGCTAAGCATTTGCTGCCAGGGGAGTACACTTGGTATCGCAGAATGCGGCTCAAACGATAGATAGAGCCGGACGGACAGTTCAACCGGATCGATATCGGCGCCTTCGGGCGCCGTTTTACTTTGCCGGCCGGGCCGGGACAGAGCTGGTAACAGTGCGCGGTACGATGCGATCGGCTGATCGCGGAGGCGGTATCAGGCCGTCTGCTCGAGCGCGGCCTCTGCGTCGCGCCTGATGCGCTTGACCATCGAGCGAAGGCCGTTGGCGCGCTGCGGCGACAGGTGCTCGTCCAGGCCGAGCGCCTTCAGCGTCGCTTCCGCATCGATTTTCTGGATTTCGCTGGCGGTCTTGCCGGAGAACAGCGCCAGCATGATCGCCACCAGCCCGCGTACGATATGGGCGTCCGAATCGCCCCTGAAGGTGATGACCGGATCGCCGCCCGGTCCCCGTTCGGTGGTCAGCCAGACCTGGCTGACGCAGCCCGGCACCTTGTTGGCGGCGGTGCGTTCCTCATCCGGGAATGGCGGCAGCGCCTCGCCGAGTTCGATGACATAACGATAGCGGTCCTCCCATTCGTCAAGGAATGAGAAGTCGTCGCGGATCGTCTGGATCGTGGTCGTCATGACAGGGATATAGTCATCCACCGTCGCCGCGTCACGGAAAAACAAGGACACCGCGGGCGTCGAGAGGCAGACTGCCCGCGGTGCGCCGTCGAAACGGCTTAATTCTTTACCGGCAGGTTGACCGTCTCGGGCAAGACGACTTCTTCGGGAACGCTGCCGGTCATTGTGGAGATGTCGGGGCCGGCGGACTTGTCGTCCAGCATGGCGGCCGCGATCTTGGCGGTCTCCTTGGCCCTTGCGGTGATGGTGTGCATTGCCGACTTGCCGGTCTCACAGACATCGGGCTTGCGTTCGCAAATACCGGCGATGTCGCCGACCGCGTCGCGGGCTGCGAACAGGGCCTGGATCGGTCCTACGCTTTCCTGGCCCGGCTCGCCGGGACCGACGCCCAGCGGCAGTGCCAGCAGCACCAGCGAAAACCAGAAAGCCATTCTCATCAGGAAGAACATGCTCGCCTCTTGTCGTGACCGGATCATGCAGCCATGAGCATGACCTCTTTTGTGGGCGGGATATTGGCACACAGGCGCAAAGGACGGCTTGCGGGTTAGCCGAGAATTTTCTTCAAATTTGAGGCAAATTCGAAACGAAGCGTTTTGCTGTCGATTTGTCTCAGATTGGAACCATTTTTCTTATCATCCATCAGCCATATATTCCTTTGTTTCTATTGCGTTTTCCACAAAATCAGGCGGTCGGTGCGCTGCGGCTGGCCACGCTGCGGGCGGCCCCTGCGGATAACCCTCCGTTTACTATGGTGGCATTTGCCCGCCTTTTCGGGCGCTCCCATCCCGATATTCGCCGTGGGCCGGGCCTTGGGTCGGCCCTGCCTTATCCATTCTTTAAAGGCTGGGTGCGAGTTTCAGAGTCAATCAAAACGATCTGCAAAAGCAGAGCTGTTCACGACGAGTGCGGGTGCGTTGAGTTGATGCCGATCAAGGCCAGATACGTTGAATTGCCTGGGGCAATGGCCGCCGGTTGTGAACGTATGGTCCATCCCTCCATTCTTGGGCTGGACGACCGCGAGCGTCAGCGTCGCTTTATCGGCGCCATGCTGGCCGCTCCGTTCTTTGCCGCCGGTGCCGCCGTCACGCTCGTCACGTCAGGCATGGGCGCAGCCGTCACCGTGGCCGCCATCTTCGCGGCCTTTGGTCTTTGCTGGTTCATCGCCTTGCTGGTGGCCGCGACCGGCAGGATGGATCTGGCCGGCCGGGCCGCGCTGGCGATCGCGGGACTTGCGCTCGCCGGTCTTGTTGCCGCTGCCGGCGGGCTGAGCTCTCCGGTCGCGATGCTTTTCGTGGCGCTGCCGTTCGAAGCCTGGTGGATCGGCGCCTCGCGCCGCGCGGCGCTGTGGGGAGCCGTCTGCGCCGTCGTCGCCATTCTGTTGCAGCCTGTGACGGCAACCGTCCTCCCGCACGCCGCGGTGCCGATCGCCGCGTGGCACTGGCTGCTGCCATTGGCCTGGGCGCTGACGCTGGTGCCGCGTATATCGGCGGTTCGCAACACGGCGGCTGCGGCCGACGTAGGGGACACCGGCGATCGTCTGGAAGACATGATCGACGCGGTGGTCCTGCGCGTCGCCCGCCATGGCGAGGTTATCGATGCCTCGGCAAAGGCGCGTACGCTGTTGAAGCTGCCCCCGCAACTGCTTTGCGGAACCGGGCTTTTCGATCGCGTGCATCTCTCGGATCGCGTCTCCTATCTCAGTGCCTTGGCCGACATGCGAGACGGGGCGCTGTCGCGCAGGCTGGAGTTGCGCGTCAGGCTGCCGCAGGACGGCAATGGACAGAATGGCAATGGCCCGGCAGACAACTATCGGCCGTTTTCGCTCGAACTGATGCGCGCTCAGGAGCAGGGCGACGTTTTCACGCTTGTGCTGCGCGAGAACGAAGAGGTCGCCCGCTTGCGCGAAGACCTCTGCGCCGCCACTGACGCCGCGGCCGCCGCCGAAGTGGCGAAAGGGCGCTTCCTGGCGGTGGTGAGCCACGAACTGCGCACGCCGCTCAATGCCATCATCGGATTCTCCGACATGCTGCTGCACGAGATGTTCGGCGCCTTCAAGGATCCACGGCAGAAGGAATATGTCGGCCTGGTGCGCGATTCCGGCCAGCATCTGCTTGCCGTCGTAACCTCCATTCTCGACGTGTCGCGGATCGAATCGGGCGTCTATGCGACCGAACCGGAGCCATTCCGCTTCATGGAAGCTGTCGACATGTGTCAGCAGATGATGCGGCTCCAGGCGCAGGCCAAGAACATCGATCTCAAGGCGCAGATCGCGCCGGACGCCGGCGAAATCAACGCCGACCGGCGCGCCGTGCAGCAGATCCTCATCAATCTCGTCTCGAATGCGATCAAGTTCACGCCCGATGGCGGCGATGTCGTCGTCGGCGCCAAGCGGATCGGTTCGCGCCTGCATTTCTGGGTGCGGGACACCGGCATCGGCATCGCCGAGGAAGATTTCGCCAATCTCGGCAAGCCGTTCATGCAGATCCAGAACGACTATACCCGTCGTTTCGAGGGGACCGGCCTTGGCCTGTCGCTGGTCAAGGGACTGGTGGCGCTGCACGAAGGCACCATGTCGATCGAAAGCATGCCGGGCGAGGGCACCACGGTCACCATCAGCCTGCCGGTGAACGGGCCGAAAGGGCGGCCGGCGGACAAGGCCGGGGTGCTGACGATGCCGCTGGCCAGGGCGAAAGGGGACGGAAATGGCGCGCTCCGCAAAACAGCCTAAGGCGGCCAAGCGCCGCAGCAACGCCTTCCAGGACGGAGCCGTCGCCATCGGCGGCATGATTTCGCGCAATCCCGTCCTGGTGGGAGGGTCGACGGCATTCCTGGTGACGCTGTTCTACGTTTCGGCGAATGCGCTGTGGTACCAGCCTTTTCCGCATGCCGGCGCCTTCTTCGCGACCCGCAGCATGCAGGGCGTTCCGCACGCGGCCGCTGACGAGCCGGAGACCACCTTCAACATCGTGCGGCCAGGTACCGCGCCGGCGCCGGTCAAGGGCGATCCGGTGGTGGAGCAGGTGCAGGGCATATTGAAGGATCTCGATTTCTACGCCGGCACGGTCGACGGCATTTCCGGACCCAACACGCGCAAGGCGATCCAGGCCTATCAGCAGAAGGTTGGGCTCAACACGTCCGGCGAGATCGACGCGCTGCTGCTCGATCAGCTGGGCGCGACCCCGAAAACCGCCGCCGTGCCGAAACCGCAACCGCGTCCCGAAGTGTCGCAGGCGGTTCCAGTGTCGCTGCAGACCGATACGGCTTCCCAAGCGCCGGATCCTCGCATTGTCAAGATACAGGCCGGGCTCAAGGCCTTCGGCAATGACGACATGCAGCTCGACGGCGTCGTCGGCGCCCGTACCAAGGCGGCCATCAAGGAATTCCAGTCGCTGTTCGGCCTGCCGCAGACCGGCGAGCCCGACGAACTGGTCTATGTCAAGATGCGCGAGATCGGCCTGACCAACTGACGGCGCAAACAACGGCTCGCCCAGCGGTGTAAATACCGATAGATAGCCCGCATGCTGTCCGGACTTTTCTCATGCGCGTGACCACGGATCTGTGGGTATCGGCCCTGTTGCGTCGGGTTTTCGGCGCGGGCGGATTTGCCGCCGTGGTCAAGCGCGGCGCGACCGAAGCCGGCGCCGTGTTCGTCCTGACGCGGAGCCGGCTTGGTGAAATCGCTCTCTATGGGCCGGCGCCACAGACGAGCTACGATTCGGCCAAGCCCGACGACCGTTTCTTTAGCCTTCTCGCCACCGCCGCCGATGCTTCGGTGCTGGACGCCAGGCTGGAACGCGAGAAGAAATTCGATCCCGACATCTGGGTGGTTGAGATCGAGGCCGGCGCTGTTCCTGTCGAGGAGCTTATTTCCGTGAAGATGTCCTGAGGCCAGGGAAGGCCGCTGCATCGTCACTGTTCGACGCCTCGCGGCTGGCGCTGTTGGTGGGGGCGGCGTCGCGAACCACATCGGACAGGGTCACGGCCTTCCATTCCCGCACCTTGTCCAGCGCCGCGTCGCGGTGCAGGAGCCGGTAGCGATCGAGGAAGGTGCGGATCGCCTGCGGATGCGGAAACTCGCGGGAGTAGACGGCAACCGTGATCAGGAATGCCCGGTCCTCGCTGAGGTCGAGCGAGCGCAGCGCCGTCAGCAGCGGCATGTAATTCTGGTTCGCCGTCAGCAACCTGGCCGTCGAGAAATCGATATCGAGCGCATCGGCGAGCGCGGTCTGGAAGAAGGCGGCGTTTCCGGTCAGCGCCGTCTCGCGCAATTTGGCATAGGTGTCGGCTCCGGTGAACGGATCGACCTGCGCCGCCTGCGCCTCCTCGCCGGCCCGCATCATGGAGCGCAGCCTGTGCCGCGCATTTTCGGCACCAACGCCCGGCGTCTGCTGCCTTGTCGCGCTGTCGGCGGCCGGCGCCTTCAAGGGAGCGGTTTGTGCCGGGGAGGCTTCCGCTTCCGGATCGCGTACCCGCACCAGCGTCGGCCTTTCCAGCGCCCTGATCAGATCGGCGATGGTCGGATTAAGGTTCTTGCGGCGCGCGATCGCGCGCGCATGCGGCAGCCCGTGCCGGCCGATCAGCGCAATGAGGTCGATGTCACTGACTGCGCGCGAGCGGATGAGCAAGGGGGCGGCGATGTCTACCGGCTCCTCGCACAGGCGCCGCACCAGCCCGGCCGGAGCATATTCGCATTCAGAGAGGGCCGCCGCCACGTAGCGGCGCGATTCGACGGACACGTTGTCGAACAGCGGCAGCGTCAGATCTTCGAGCTGGCCGATCTCCCGGCGGGACGGCCGCGTAAGCGAGCAGAACGCAGACACCGCTGCGCGGAACAGCCTTTCGGCCTTTCCCGATTCCGTCCCTACCGCGATTTGCCTGAAGTCCGAAGATGACACGAGGGATACGCCCGATACTCTATACACGCCTGACCATGCTCGACCGGAACCATGTCGGTTTCGCGATTGCCAAGAACAAAGATCAATTTAGCTGGGATCCGTTAGCGCTCCGTTAACCCTCTGCCGGCCTTAATGATATTTGGAGGCGTTGCGTTGTGCTCCGGGGCAACCGAGAGGAATACGCGAACCATGGGCATGGTACTGTCTTTCGTGCCGAGAACGGCACCAACCAATCGAGCAAAGCAAACCACCGAAATACCGGCGGCGGTGATCATCTTTCCCGGTATCCGCTATGAGCGGTCCACCGCGGGGGAAGCGCGGCCTGCCGGCCCTGACAAGCCGGGAACGCCACGCACGCCAGTGCCGCACCACTGAACGTTCTTGAGGCCGAGGCGGGAATCATCCCTGCGGCACCGCCCTTGATTGTTCTGATGCGGATTGTCCGGGCCGCGGTCTAAAAGTCCTGCAGCTCGCACGAACTCTGCTCCAGAAAGCGCGACACGATCGACTTCCAGCTGTCGTCCGGCACGAAGCTGCGGATGACGAATATGCCCTCGTCGATCGGCGCTTCGACGAAGATCGCTCCCTGAAGCTCCTCGGGAAGGTCCCTGCGCATGTCGATCATCTGCGCCGGCGTCAGCACCACGGCATCCAGCTTGCCCCCGGTCGCCGTGTGGTCGTTGAATGAATAGATGTTGTGGCCGTTGCGGTCATAGACAGACACCGACCAGAAGGGCACATTGCCCGGCGCCCTGATCCTCACCATTCCCTCATCGAGGTCGAACCGGCAAGCCGTCGCATAAAACAGCGGGTCGACCGATTTCACCACCGGCGCGCCGCCCGCCTCGGCATCGAGCCGGGTCATCCGGTAGAGATCCGACGCCATCGACAGCCGTGACCAGGCATCGCGTTCCGAGAATTCAGGCACCAGAAGCAGCACGACGATATGCACGATGCCGGCGCCGACGAGGCCGAGCAGGACGGCATGTAGAAGTCTGCGCGTCGCGGCATAGACACTACGCATCGCAGCTGACCTTGGTGATCTTGGGCAGCGACACATCCGACAGGCCGGTGCTGCTGGCGATCGGCGTGTCGTAGAATGTCAAAACGAAATACATCCTGCCGGAACCGTCGGTCAGCAGCCAATTGCCGGGCATCGGGTGATGGCCGACGGAAATGAGCACCGAATTGTCGGATTGGCGCAGCACGCCATAGGATTGAAGCGCCGCAACCCGCGATTTGCCGGTCTCGACCACGCTGAGCGATTGGTCGGCGGCATAGAGGGTCCAGAATCGGGCGGTCGGAAATCCGCCTTCGATCGTGTAGGTACATTCGCGCCTGAGTTCTCCGCCAGCTGCGTCGTCCTCGGCGACAAAGGACAGCCCTTCGGCGCGGCCGAGCGCGAGCACGCCCTCGCGCGCCACGCGGGCCTTGGAATAGGGGTCGGCTGCGGGTGTGCCGATATCGGGAAAGGCGGTCCACTGGCCGATCCTGATCGCCCCGACGCCGTCCTGCATTTTCAGCGCATACCAGACGCTGGCGCCGCCGCCGCCGATGGCTATGGCAAGCGAAAGCAGCGTCAGGAAGGCGTTCTTGAGCATGAAAGGCCGGGCGCATGAAGAATTGCCGCTCGGGGATATCGCGGCGCGGGGTCGTGTGGCAAGCCGCAGGACGCGGATTCGCAAGGTGTGGCTTTTCCATCTTCCCGAAGACAGAAGGGAAGAGGCGCCGCGATCACAGCGCCGACAGCGTTTCGGGCGGAGCAGATGCACCGAGCCTGCGCGCCGTTTCGAACAGGTGGGTCATGTCCCTGAGCGTCTGTGTCGTCCGGCTGGACAGCACCGGCGGCCGTTCGGCGGCGGCATCGGCCGCTGCCTGTTCCTCGCTCTTCTTCTGCGCTTCCGCGGCCTTGGCCGCGATCTCCTCGTCGACGAAGGGCTTGTCGATGCCGGGGATAGGCTTGAGGTCGATGTTCTGATGCGCATAGACCATGAGCCGCTGCCACACCATCGCCGGCAGCGAGCCGCCTGTCATGTTCTTGGTCGGCGTGAAATCGTCGTTGCCCAGCCAGACGGCCGCCGTGTAGTTGCCGGTGAAGCCGACGAACCAGGCATCGCGGTAGGATTGCGTCGTGCCGGTCTTGCCGGCGACGACGATGTTGGGGATCTGCGCGCGCCTGGCGGTACCCATCGCCGGTACCGCGACAAGCATGGTGTTCATCGATTTCAGCGCCTGCTCGGACAGCACGCGATGCGGCGGCGGCGCATCCTTGGCGAAATCGTAGACCACCTCGCCGGTGCGGGTGACGAGCTGCGTGATGCCATGCCTGGAGCCGACGAAGCCGTTCTGCGCGAACACGCTGTAGCCCGTCGCCTGGTCCATCACGGTCATGCCCGAGGTGCCGAGCACCATGGTCTTGTGCGCTTCGAGCGGCGATTCCACGCCGAATGATTCCGCCATCGCCTTGATCGGCCCGATGCCGAGATAGTCCTTGGCAAGCCGCACGGGCACCGTGTTGATCGACTTGGCCATGGCCACGATCAGCGGGACCTTGCCCGCCGACTCGCCACCGTAATTGTGCGGCGACCAGTTGCCCCAGCTGATCGGCCCGCCTGATACGATCGAATTCGGCGTAAAGCCGTGCTCCATCGCCGTTGCATAGACGTAGGGCTTAAAGGAGGAGCCGGTCTGGCGCAGTGCCTTGGTGGCGCGGTTGAATTGGCTGGCGCCATAGTCGCGGCCGCCGACGATCGCGCGCACCGCACCGTTGGTCTCGATGACCACCACGGCACCTTCGGTGACGTTGTACTCCTTGCCGAACTGGCGCAGGTGGAACTCCACCGACTCTTCCGCAGCCTTCTGGATGTTGGCGTCGAAGGTGGTGTGCGCCACCAGCGAGTGCTGCCCGGGCTTGGCGATCTTCTTCACCTCGTCGAAGGCCCAGTCGAGGAAATAATCGGGGCTCTTCTGTTCGCCGCGGTCGACGACATCGGCCGGATGCAGTCTTGCCTGCAGCACCTGGCCCTCGGTCATGAAGCCGGAATCGACGAGATTGGACAGCACCACATTGGCGCGCGCGCGCGCCGCCGGCAGGTTGATGTGCGGCGCGTATTTGGTCGGCGCCTTGAACAGGCCTGCAAGCATCGCCGCCTCGGCGAGATTGAGGTCCTTGACGCTCTTGCCGAAATAGAAGTCCGCCGCCGCCTCGATGCCGAATGTGCCGCCGCCCATATAGGCGCGGTCGAGATAGAGCTGCAAGATTTCCTTCTTCGACAGATTGGCTTCGAGCCACAGCGACAGGAAGGCTTCCTTGATCTTGCGCTCGAAGGTGCGCTCATTGGTCAGGAACAGGTTCTTGGCGAGCTGCTGCGTGATGCTGGAGCCGCCCTGGACGACGGAGTTTGCCCGCACATTTTCGAAGATTGCGCGCGACAGGCCAAGAACGTCGATGCCGTAATGGTCGAAGAAACGCCGGTCCTCGGTGGCAAGCACCGCCTTGATGACATGATCGGGCATTTCGTCGACCGGCACGGAATCGCGCTGGATGATGCCGCGTTGGCCGATCTCGTTGCCATAACGGTCGAGGAAGGTAACGGCGAAGTCGCCCTGGGCGCGCCAGTCGCCGGCCGTGTCCTGGAAGGCGGGAATAGCCAGCGCCAGCATGACGACGATGCCGCCGGCGCCAAGCGTGAAACCTTCGCTCAACAGCTCGACGATGCCACGGCGCCAGCCGTTGACGCGAAAGCGCCGCGAGAAAATCGTCGCGCCCTCCCAGAACTGGCGCGCCTTGAACCCGATCTCGTAGAGAGAGGAATCGATCCATGCGTCGAGCGCCAGCAGCCGAGCGGCGATCGCACCTCTTCTCTTGCGTGGTTCAGGACTGACCATTCAAAAACCCGGACGGCTATGGCACGGCCTGAAAACCAAGCGGGCAGTTTCAGGGCGACGCCGCCCTGACTATTCATCCATTTGCGGACGCCCACAAGGGTGGCGAGGACACACCTGCGGGGTTTGTTGATGGGGGCGGTTACAAACTGCCATTCACCCGCCTGACGCTGATCAGGCCGGCGAAGATGGGGGTTGCCGTTCCGGGCTCAGGCCGCCTCGCGCTTCAGCGCCTGCGCCATGCAGTGGATGCCGCCGCCGGTCTTGGAGATCTCGCTCATGTCGACGGCCGCCACCTCGAAGCCGCGCGCCTTGAGTTGACCGATCAGCGACTGGCTGGATGTCGGCGCGATCACCCTGTCCTTGCCCAGCGACATGAAGTTGCAACCGAGCGCCATCGTGTCCTGGAACGGCACGTCGATGATCTCGTGCCCTTTGCCCTTCAGCCAGTCGACGATCCCCGGCTCGGTGCAGGCGAGGCAGACGGCGGTGAGTTTTTCGGCGATCGGCACCACCATCAGGTCGATATGGACATAGTACTCGTCGATGAAGGCGATACGTGTTTCCCAGCCCTCCTTCTCGAACCACGCCTGTACCTGGCGGGCGCCTTCTTCCTGCGTGCGGGCCCCGCCGCAGCCGATCAGCACCACGCCGTCCTCGATGACGTTGAAATCGCCGCCCTCGAAGGTGCCTGCGGTGACCATGTCGTAGATCGGGATGCCGAGTTTTTCATAGGTGCGGATGGCGGCGTAATTCTCGCCGCGCCGCCACCAATTGGCCATGGCGGTGATGATGGCGCCGTACGGCGTCATTACGCTGGAATCGCGGGAGTAGACCTGCATCGGCAGCTCCGGCGTCGGCTCGTGCCAGTGGATGTTGACGCCGAAATGCTCGTAGGCCGCGACCAGATCCTTGTGTTGTGCCTGCGCGATCTGGATGTTGCAGGGCGCCTCGCGCAGGTGCTTGCGCGACAGGGAGCTGGTCGAGAGATGGCGCAGGAAATTGGGCGAGCCGAGCAGCACGTCGGTCAAGACGTCGGTCTCGTTGGCGAAACCCCATGATGTCAGCGGCTTGGTGCCGCCGGCCGGGTTGCGGCGCTGCAGCGAAAACGGCTCGGCGATGATGCGGTCATGAACGGTCATGCGGTTCTCCTCGTATGGGCGTTTGCGGTCATTGCTTGCTTGGTATCCACCAGTCGCGGCCGCGCGGCGTGGTGACATATTCCGGCCAGCGGAAGTTGATGGGCGGATCGTAGTCGCAGAGCGGGGCGATCCAGGTCGAACCGCCAATGCCGCCGCCGGTTCGGGTGACGAACTCGTCCATCGCCATGTCGCGCGCGGCCTTGTCTTCCAGCAGGCGAAGGGCGGATAGCGCGACGGTCTTCGCCGCGCAGATGACCATCGGGTCGATGGTCGCCGGGATGCCACCCAGCGCGTTCATCGCCCAAGCTGGAAAAACATGACCGTTTGCCGAACGCAGGGCAGGGCGGGCGACATAGAAACGCGCCGTCGGCGCGTGCCAGCTCATATCGGTGTAGTCGTCCGAGGTCGAGTTCACCTGCGACGGCGGCAGGTCGCGGCGCAGGATCGCCTCTGCCTCCTGTGGTGCAATCAGCCGCTCCAGCTCGTCGATGAAGGGGTTTTCGCTCGCCACCCCACCGGCATTGACCTGGATCTCGCGGGCGATCTTCTTCGCCGCCTCGTCCCAGCGGGGCGGGCCGACGCTCGCCAACGCCTCATAGGCGATCCCGGCCATGGCATGATTGGCCAGCCCCGGCCGCGACTTCGAAACCCAGTACCGTTCGTAGCGGCAGCCGCTGATCGCGGCGGCGGCCGAGGCGTTTCGGTCGAGCACGGCGGTGACCTGCTCGGCCATGGCGATGGTCGGAACACGGATCATGTACTGGATCTCGGCAAGGCCTGCCGGCAGATTGTCGGCGGTGGCCTGGCCCGCCGTCAGGATCGCCTCGCTGATCGACCAGCCGCCCTGGTGCGGCAGCATGGAATCGCGCAGCGCCTTGGAGGCTATGTACATCGTCATCAGCGCGTCGTTGGCGCCGGGCGCGCGAACCGCCGAATGTGCCTGCGGGATCGGGGCGCCGTCGCCGGCGGCGCGTGCCCAATTCTCGGGCTCATCGCAGATGAAGCGATAGATCATCGCGTAGGCAGCGCCGCAATGGGTGTCCCAGCGCGCAGTGTTGCAGAGCGGCAGCATGTAGAAGGGATGGAAGGAGATCATGCCGGCAAGGCCGTCATAATAGCCTTTGGCTGCATGGATCGGTTTCGAGCCGCGCACCTTCTCCGCCGGCTCGCCGGTGAAGCGCAGCGTGCCTGCAATGCCGTGGCGCTGCATGGCGGCCTTTGTGGCGAGCAGACCGCCCAGGCTGGCCATGCCCAGGCCCGAGTGCGGATCGGTATGGCCGCCGGCTTCGGAGCCGAGCCCTGGGCGGGGCCGCTTCACCGTGGCAGCGTCCTGGCAGTTGCCGGTCACGGCGTCATATTCGGCATACATGCCGATGGTCGGACCGTCTCCATTGGTCCAGTGGGCGCAGAAGGCCGTCGGCATGCCCGCGGAGCCTTCCTCGACCGCAAACCCCTCGCGCTTCAGCCGATCGACATACCAATCTGCCGACTGGTACTCGCGCCAGGCGGTCTCGCCGAAGTCGAAGATGGTGCGCGTCCAGGCCGACAGCAGCGGCTGGATGCCGTCGAGGCAGGCAAGAGCGGTTTCTTGCGCCGATGTCGTTACCGGTTTCTCCATACGCTAAAGAAAGCAGTGAAGCGGCTTGCCAAAAAGTGATATGTTTTCCCGGTTCGTGCAAATTCGGTTCACCTCTTGAGAATTCCATCGACGCAGGCGCTGCGCGCCCTCGACAGTTTCGCCCGTCATGGCAGCGTCTGGCGCGCCGCCGACGAATTGCACCTCACCCGCAGTGCGGTCAGCCATCAATTGCGCTTGCTCGAACGCGACCTCGGCTTCGATCTGCTGGAGCGCATCGGCAAGGGCGTGGCGCTGACGCCGCGCGGCCAGCGCTATGCCGCGGACGTGCGCAAGGCGCTGACCGTGCTCGGCGACGCGGTGGCGCAAAACGCCGGCACCGGGGTCGGCGGCTCCTTCGCAGTCTCATGCACACCAGGCTTCGCCTCGCTGTTCTTGTGCACCCATATCGGCGAGTTCCGGCAGATGTATCCTGATGTGGCGCTGAGCATACTGACGCCCCGACGGCTCGACGACGTCAGCAATCCGGACGCCGACGCCTTCATTGCCTTTGGCGTCGGCAACTGGCCGAACCGCGTGGTGGAACTGCTGTGCGATATCTCGTTCACGCCGCTCTGCAGCCCGACGCTACTCAACAAAGTGGGCGGCTTTTCCAAGCCCGCCGACGTCCTGCGCGCCAACCTGCTGCATCTTGGCGATACGGAGGACTGGGCGCGCTGGCTGGCGCTGGCCAAGGTCGAGAACCCCGACACCGAGAGCGGCATCTTCTTTTCCGACATGAACCTCGTTTTCTCGGCGGCGATTGCCGGCCAGGGCATCGCCATGGGGGACGAGCTGACCAGCCGCCGGGCGCTGAGTGAGGGCCGGCTGGTCAAGCCGTTCGAGACCTCGATCCCGTCGCCGCGTTCCTATTTCCTGGTTTCCGAGCACGCCAAGGCGGGTCACCCTGTGCTGGAGGCGTTTGGGGGATGGTTGAGGTCGAAGCTATCGGAGAACAGGTTGCGGACATATTGAGATCAACTGATCTCCCCCAGGAGAGGTGAATTTCGCGGCTCCAGCGTCGCCGGCATTCGCCATAGATGAATCAAATTTGCCGATCAGGCGAAAACTATTCGGTTGCGGTGAGCCTTCGCGCTGCCTACGATTTCCCCAGCCACCAAGGAAGAGGCAGGATGCAGCAACCCGGCCGGGCCGCAGAGATCAAGGCGAACGGGATCGGCAAGAGCTTCGGCTCGTTCCGTGCGCTGGACAATCTGACGCTCAATATCGGCCGCGGCGAGTTTTTGACGCTGCTCGGCCCCTCCGGCTCCGGCAAGACCACCTTCCTGATGATCCTGGCCGGCTTCCTGCAGCCCAGCGAGGGCCGCCTGTTCAGCGACGGCGTCGATATTACCGACCGGCCGGCCGAGCAGCGCGCCGCCGGCATGGTGTTCCAGGGCTATGCGCTCTTCCCGCATATGAGCGTCGAGCAAAACATCGCCTTTCCCCTCAAGGTTCGCAAGAAATCTGCCGCCGAGATCAAGCGTAGCGTCGGCGAGATGATAGAGCGCGTCGGTCTGCTCGGCCACGAGAAGAAGCTGCCGGCGCAGCTTTCCGGCGGCCAGCAACAACGCGTGGCGCTGGCCCGCGCGCTGGTGTTCGAGCCGGGCGTGCTTTTGCTCGACGAGCCGTTCTCGGCGCTGGACAAGAGCCTGCGCGGTCAGATGCAGGCCGAGATGAAGCGCCTGCACCAGGAGACCGGCACCACCTTCGTCTTCGTCACCCACGACCAGAGCGAGGCGCTGGCGCTGTCCTCGCGTGTCGCCATCTTCAACCATGGCAAATTGTTGCAGGTCGGAGCGCCTGATGAGGTCTATGACCGGCCCGCCAACCGCTTCGTCGCCGAGTTCCTGGGCGAGATCAATATGCTGCCGCTGAAGGGCGTGCGCGTCGCCGACCATGGCGCGACCGCGCTCTGCGAAGACCGGGCAATCAAGCTGCGCGGCAACGCCGAAGCAGTGGGTGGCAATGCCATCCTGGCGATCCGGCCAGAACATATGTCGATAGCGCGCGAGGCGGCGGCAGGCGAGAACGGCATTGCTGCCACCGCGATCGGATCGACCTATCTGGGCGCGGCGACCAAACTCGACCTTACGACACGCCAAGGTGCGAAAGTGACCGTTTCGGTGCCGAACGAGGTCGCGGCCGCGGCACTCAGCAAAGGCAATTCCGTCTGGCTGACCTGGCCGGCGGAAAAGGGTTTCCTCCTTCCGGACGGAGGGCAATGAGCGCCGGCGCGGCCTGAATTCGCCGCACCGGATTCCGGATTCGATCAACGAAAACAAAGGGGAACTAACATGAACGATACCAAGAAACAGGCCATCGAAACGCTCTCCGGAAGGACAAGGCGCGGTGAGATCTCGCGCCGGCAATTCACGCAACTTGCAGGCCTCGTGCTTGCCGGCACGCCGCTGCTGCTGCGCTCGACCAAGTCCTTCGCCGCCGCGAAGGAACTGGTGCTGGTCAACTGGGGCGGCGACGCCATCACGGCTTACGACGCCGCCTATGGCCAGGCTTTCACCAAGGACACCGGCATCACCGTCAAGATGGATGGCTCCGGCCCGACCGAAGGGGCCATCGCGGCACAATTTAAAAGCGGTGCGCCGACCTGGGATCTTGTCGACGTCGACCCGTTCTCGGCCATCACGCTTGGCGCGCAAGGCATGCTCGAGCCGATCGACTACACAATAGTCGACAAGAAGAAGATGCGGCCGGGCTTCGGCTGGGATTACGCCGCCTCGACCTATTTCTTCTCCTATGTGATCGCCTACGATTCGCAGAAATACGGCAGCAATGCCCCGACCGGCATGGCCGATTTCTTCGACGTGAAGAAATTCCCCGGCAAGCGCTCCCTCTACAAATGGGGCGTGTCGAGCTGGGAGGCGGCTCTTCTCGCCGACGGCATCGCGCCGGCGTCGCTCTATCCGCTCGACCTCAAGCGCGCGCATGACAAGATCGCCGCGTTCAAGGAGAACGTCGTCGCCTATTGGGGCGGCGGCGCGGAAAGCCAGAGCGTGTTGCTCAACGGCGAAGCCTCGATGGCGATCGTCTGGTCGACGCGAGCCTCGCTGATCGAGCAGGATTCGGGCGGTCAGATCAAGTTCATCTGGGACCAGGGCCTGATTTCGCCCGGCGCACTGGCCGTGTTGAAGAACAACCCCGGCGGCAAGGACGCGGCGATGAAGTTCATCGCCAGCGCGCAGGACCCTGCAAAGCAGCTTGTCATGTTCGACAAGCTCGGTCAGGGCCCGGCCAACCCGGCTGCCGACGCTCTGGTTCCCGCCGACAAGAAGCGCATCAACCCGGTCGATCCCGAGAACATGAAGAAGCAGATCCCGCTCGACATGGACTGGTACGCCAAGAATTACGGGGCGGCGCTGGACGAATATACCAAGATCATCTCCGCCTGACCGGCGCTGGGCTGACATGAGAGGCGTTCTCTCGGATAGGATGGGCGCGGCGCTGCTGATGGCGCCGCTGCTCCTGTTCCTTGGCCTCGCCTATGCCTGGCCGTTCCTCGGCGTGGTGAAGTGGAGCTTCACGCTGCCGACGCCGGGGCTTGGCCAGTACGGCGCGCTGATAACCGACCCGCTGGTACAGTCGGTGTTCGTCCGCACGCTGCGCATCGCGGCGATCGTCACCGTTGTATCGGTTGCCGCTGCCTACGCCATCACCGTGGTCTGGGTGCGCGGCAGCCCGGCGCAGCGGGTGCTGGCCGAATTCTGCATCCTGGTGCCGTTCTGGATATCGGTGCTGACGCGCGCCTTCGGCTGGGTGGCGCTTCTCTCCAACCGCGGCCTGATCAACACCTGGCTGCAGTCGATCGGCTTCATTGGCGAACCGCTGACGCTGGTGCGCAACGAATTCGGCGTCATCGTCGGCATGACGCACTTCCTCATTCCTTTCGCCGTCTTTCCGCTGGCGTCTTCCATGCGCAGCCTCGACGAGCGTGTGCTGCTCGCCGCGCGCGGGCTGGGTTCCAGCCGCATGCGCACCTTCTGGACGGTGTTCGTGCCGATGACGCGCTCCGGCATCATCGGCTCCGCGCTGATCGTCTTCGTCTTCTCGCTCGGCTTCTTCGTCACGCCGGCGATCCTTGGCGGTGGCCGCAGCGTCATGATCGCCGAACTGATCTATCTCCGCATCTTCCAGAGCCCGGACTGGGGGCTGGGTGCTGCCATCAGCGTGGTGCTGGTGTTGTTCGTCGGCATCCTGATGGCGCTGCTTTTCCGCTACGTCAGACCGAAGCAATTGGTGTAGCCTATGCCGACCTATCGCCCCGGTCCCGTCTCGCTTGCCCTCGCCGTCCTGGTGGCGCTGTTCCTGCTCCTGCCGCTGCTGGCCGTGATCCCGGTGTCGCTGACGCCGAGCCGCATGCTGGCGATGCCGACCGGCGAATTGTCGCTGCGCCACTACCGCTCGCTAATCGAGGATCCGCGCTGGCTCCAGTCCATCCTGCTCTCGATCAGGATCGGCATCGTCAGCAGTGTCATCTCGACGGTGCTGGCACTGTGCTTCAGCCTTGGCGTGTGGATGTTCCAGCCGCGCTTCACCGCGGCTCTGGTCGGCTTCGTGCTGTTGCCAATGGTGGTGCCGCCGGTGGTCTCGGCGGTGACGCTCTATTTCCTGCTCACCTCGATCTCCGGCGTCAGTTCCTTTTTCGGCTACGACACGTGGCTGGGTGTGGCCATGGCGCATTCGGTGATGACGGTGCCCTTCGCCACGGTGCTGATCCTGGTCTCCCTCAGCCAGCTTGACCGCCGTATCGACCTCGCAGCGCGTGGCCTTGGCGCCAGCGTTTGGGAGCGCGCCACGCGCATCATCATGCCCAACATCAAATTCGGCATCGTCACCGCGGCACTGCTGTCCTTCGTGCTCTCCTGGGAGGAAATCGGCGTCACGCTGTTCATCACCTCGGTCAACGCCATCACGCTGCCCAGGTTGATGTGGATGGGTCTGCGCGACAATATCGACCCGGCGATCGCGGCACTTTCAGTGATCCTGATCGTCATCACCGTGCTGGTGCTTGCAGTGCGCAGCGTTGTGGTGCGGCTGCGTGGAGGACAATGACCGGGGGCCTGTCTGCCTCAGGGGATTGTCACAGGGGTAAAACTGCTAGCAGAAGCGCACCGAGACCCGGCCGAACCTGCCCAAATCGCCGATGACTTCGTCGCCGGCCTCGACATTTATCGGCGTCACGCAGGTGCCGGTTATCACCACTTGCCCCGGCTGGAGCGTTATGCCCAGCCCCGACAGTTCGTTGACGATCCAGGTCAGCGCAACACGCGGATCGCCCAACACGGCTGCTCCTGATCCGATATGCTGCGACTTTCCAGAGACAGAAGCGGCCACCGGGTGCTTCGCGAAATCTACGTCACGCCAATCGTCTTCCGCCGCCTCGCCGATGACGAACAGATTGGCACAAGCATTGTCGGCGATGAGCTGCGGCGCGCCGACAGCGCAGAAATCGTCATAGCGGGAGTCCGGTATTTCGATCGCCGGATGCAAACTCGCCACGGCGTCCACTACATCACCGATTTCATAAGGCGCCGGGCGAGGCGGCAACTGACGGCCGAACCGGAAGGCGAATTCGATCTCGGCGACACGCATCTTGCTTGTCGCCAGGGAAACGGAGCCACCGACCTCGACCGCCTTCTCGGCGAGGAGGCGCCCGGCCATCGGGCCGTCGACGTTGATATGCCGCTGGCCGGCCAGGCTGGTTGCCGCGATCTTCCAGCCGAAGAGCGGAGCCACTGAGCGATCCATGACGTGCGACTGGATGGCGTAGCCTTCGGCCCGCGTCTTCGGCCGCAATTCCTCGGGTATGGCGTCGAGGCGGGTGCCCTTGTCCCAATGGCCTACCAGGAGGCGCGACGCGGCCCTGGCCTTTTCTGGATCGAGCATGATCAGCTCCTGAAATTAGGAAATGCGGCGCTGCCGGGCGTTGCTGATGCTTGCGGTTCGCAAAGGGTACCCGCTATTCATCGTCGCTGACGAGATTGGCGGGAAGTCGTATTTTCGAGATCATCGACATTCATCATCGTGACAACGAATCGGCAATCGTGTTCGTTCGGTAAATGGCTATATATGGCAAAGCGTCTGGAGTGCGGAAGAGCTTCTGGCGAGCAGGGTCGATGGCGCACCGGGTGAGGGAGAAACGATGACGGCGCCCGGCGATTTGCAACAGGCACTGTTTCTGAGGCTAAAAAGCGATCCGTCCCTGTCGGCTCTGCTGGGCGGCGCCGGACTGCGCGAACAACCAACCGACAACGTCGCCTTTCCCTACGTGACATGCGGCCAGACCTGCGCCTTTGACTGGGATACCGGCGCCGAGAACCGCGACGATCAACTTATTACGCTGCATGTCTGGTCGAAGGCCCATGGGGAAGCCGAAACGCGGGCTATCATGGATGCCATCGAGGCGCGCCTTGCCGACGCGGTGCTGGAGGTCGGTGCTCGCGGCCAGACACGCCTGTCGCTCGAATTCAGCGAGGCGCGGTATGACGAGGAACTGCTTGTCCATCACGGCCTGCTGCGTTTTCGGGCACTGACCCAGGAAAACGCCTGACGCGCGCTTTCAATATGAACGAAACGGAGTCTAGACTGGAACTTCATGGGTTTCATCGGGTTGGGCGGTGAAATCTCAATTTGTTTGTCTCGCATTGCAGGGGTGGCGAGCATGGTTTCAGCGGCGATCACCGTTCATTTCACGTTCAGCGCCGATGCGTTACAACGCTGGCCATGAGAACGCTTCGCTCCCATTTCCGAACCGCGACCCTGGCGCTCTGCGCCGGGCTGCTTGCGGTGCCGGCAAGCGTTGCGCCGGCAGCCGCGCAGGATGAATCGATTGTCGTGGCGGCGGCCGACTGCTACGCGATCGGCCAGCAGGTGGCCGAGCAGAATGGCGGGACGCTTGCCAAGGCCTCGCAGTCGACGCGAGGCGGGCAGCCGGTCTGCGTCATCGTCGTGCTCGTTCCGGGCAAGAACGGGCAGCGTCCGCGCCGCTCCGAGATCGTCGTCCCGCAGAACTGACCCCCGTCGTTTCCCAGGCCGGCGGAATCGGCCTATAGCTGAAGCAATCGGTCAACAGGCAGTGGTCTTCGCATGCGCGTACTGGTCGTCGAGGATGACAAGGATCTCAACCGGCAGATATCGGATGCGCTGGTCGACGCCGGCTATGTCGTCGACCGGGCATATGACGGCGAGGAGGGCCATTTTCTCGGTGACACCGAGCCCTACGACGCGGTCGTGCTCGACATCGGCCTGCCGCAGATGGACGGCATCAGCGTGGTCGAGCGCTGGCGGCGCGGCGGCCGCAAGATGCCGGTGCTGATCCTGACCGCCCGCGACCGCTGGAGCGACAAGGTCTCCGGCATCGACGCCGGCGCGGACGACTATGTCACCAAGCCGTTCCACATCGAGGAGGTCCTGGCGCGGGTCAGGGCGCTGATCCGCCGCGCCGCCGGCCACGCCTCATCCGAACTGACCTGCGGGCCGCTACGCCTCGACACCAAGGCCTCGAAGGCCGATGTCGCCGGCGTGCCGTTGAAGCTGACATCGCATGAGTTCCGCCTGCTTGCCTACCTGATGCATCACATGGGCGAGGTCGTCTCGCGGACCGAACTGGTAGAGCATCTCTACGACCAGGATTTCGACCGCGATTCCAACACGATCGAGGTGTTTGTCGGACGGCTCCGCAAGAAAATGGGCATCGACATGATCGAAACCGTGCGCGGCATGGGTTATCGCATGCGTGAGCCGGAGGCGTAAGGCGGAACCGCTCCCTACCAACCCAACCGTGAGCAAGCGGCTCTCGCTGCGCTTGTGGCCGCGCTCGCTGACGTTCCGCGTCATCGCCTTTTCCACGGTCTGGGCGATCCTGACCCTCATCGTCATTTTCACCCTCATTACCACGCTGTACCGCCAGGCCAGCGAGCGCGGTTTCGACAGCCTGCTTTCTGCGCATCTGTTCAACCTGATCGGCTCCATCGGCATTTCCGATACCGGCGCGCTCACCGGCGCTCCGGATCTCGGCGACCTCCGCTTCTCGGAACCGAATTCGGGCTGGTACTGGTCCGTCGAACCCGCTTCGGAAGGCGTGCACGGCAATCTCCACTCATCGTCGATGACCAGGACGATCCCGTCGCCCGATGTGGCGGACGTTCCCTTCAACGCCAATTTCCAGCGCAGCTACGCGGCGCAAGGCATCGATGGCGAGGAGTTGGTCGTGTTCGAGAGCGAATTCGTTCTCGATGCCAAGAACCGCGCCGCCCGCTTTCGCGTCATGGGCAACAAGACCGAACTGGAACAGGAGATCGCCACCTTCCAGCGCCGCCTCCTGACCTACCTTTCCCTGTTCGGCGTCGGCATGATCGCCATCAACGCTATCGCCATCCTGCTCGGCCTGCAACCGCTGCGAAGGGTCAGGGACGCGCTCGCCATGGTGCGCGAAGGCACCGCGCAAAGACTTGACGGCCAGTTTCCAGCCGAGATTGAACCGCTTGCCAACGAAACCAATGCCTTGATCGAGAACAACCGGCGTATCGTCGAGCGCTCGCGGACTCAGGTCGGCAATCTCGCCCATTCCCTGAAGACGCCGCTGGCGGTGCTGCTCAACGAGGGGCGGGCGCTTGGTGGCGCCAAGGGGCAACTGATCGCCGAACAGGCCGCTTCCATGCAGAAGCAGGTCGATCACTATCTCCAGCGCGCCCGCGTCGCGGCGCAGCGCGACAGCGTCGTCTACCGCACGCCGATAGCGCCGTTGGTGCAGCGCATGGTCAGGGTCTTGCAGAAGCTCAATCCGCGGACCAACCTGTCGTTGTCGCTGCCGCCGATCGAGATCGTCTTTGCCGGCGAGCGCGAGGACCTCGAGGAGTTGCTCGGCAATCTGCTCGAAAACGCGATGAAATGGGCGAAGAGCGCGGTTTCGGTTTCCGTCGTTCCCGTGGGCGACAAGGACGACAACATGTTCGAGATCGCCATCGAAGACGACGGACCGGGCATACCCGAGGAAAAAGCGCGCGAAGCGTTGAAACGCGGACGACGCCTGGACGAGACCAAGCCGGGCACGGGTCTCGGCTTGGCCATTGTCGCCGACCTCGTCAACGAGTATGGAGGCATACTGCTGCTCGAACGGTCCGGCATGGGCGGATTGAAGGCGGTAGTGCGATTGCGGAGCCTTCAGTGATGCCTTTCCCCGGCCGATCGACATTGACGGGCTGGGCATGTTATGGCGGCGCACCGATTGGCTCCGTAGCGGGCCCAACGGCCAAATTTCCGACAAATATCAACATTATAGGCTCGCCGACTTCTCCGATGACGCGGCCCCCGGCTCATCCATGACAGGCTCTAGCTCAAGAAAACCGGTTGTTGGCATGAAGATTCGCGTCGCGCTTGTTTCCGCATTGATGGCCGTTTCTGGCTGCACCACCTTGGGCGGCAAGGCTCCCACCATCGCTGCGACGCCGGCCTCGACGCCATCCGGCGGCGGCAAAGTCGCCACGACGATTATCTCTGCGATGGGCGGCGGCCTCATCGGCGGGTCGATCGGCAGCGGGCTTAGCGACGCCGAAAAGCGCAGCGCGCTCGAGGCTGAATACAAGGCGCTCGAATACACCACGAGCGGCCAGAAGGTGACGTGGAAGGGCACCCAGGCGTCTCGTTATGGCGAAGTGGTTCCGGCTCAGCCCTACCGCGTCGGCTCACAGGACTGCCGCCAGTACACGCAGACCGTCTTTACCGGCGGGGCAGGGGTCACGGCGCGTGGAACGGCTTGCCGCAACGCCGATGGCAGTTGGACGCCGCTCACCTGACAGGCTAGCCGGTCCATTTCGGACCCGGCCGGTTGATGTCGATGAAGGATATGCGGCGCGCCCGCCGTCAAAGCGTCGCAGTATGCTTGTGTTGGCAGGGCAAGGCTCTGACGTTATTGGAAGAACCATGCTGTTCTGGGTCATAGCCGCAATCCTAACGCTGGGCGCCAGCCTGGCGGTGCTGCTGCCGCTGGCCGGTGGCGCCAGAAGCGCGTCTTCGAGCGGCGAGCACGATCTGGAAGTTTATCGCGATCAACTGTCCGAACTCGACCGCGACGCCGCCCGTGGCCTGATCAAGCCTGCCGAAGCCGATGAGGCGCGCGCCGAGATCGCCCGGCGCATCCTTCGCCTCGACAATGCGGACCAGGCCGGCAGCGCATCCGTCGGACGCACATCCGTCGCGACGCGGCTTGTCGCCACCGCGGCCGTGCTGGCGGTGCCGCTGGTCAGTTGGGGCCTCTACATCAACATAGGCTCGCCCGATCTGCCCTCGCAGCCGCTCAGCGAGCGCCTGGCCAAGAATCCGGCCGACAGCTCGGTCGACGAACTTGTGGCTCGCGCCGAAGCCCATCTTGCCGCCAATCCGTCCGACGGCAGGGGATGGGACGTGCTGGCGCCGGTCTATCTGCGCATGCAGCGCTTTTCCGACGCGGTCGCCGCCTATCGCAACGCCATTCGCCTCGACGGCGACAGCGCCGTTCGCCGGGCCGGTCTCGGCGAGGCGATTGCCAGCGCCGCCGGCGGCATCGTTTCGGCGGATGCCCAGGAGGCTTTCGAAGCGGCCCTGAAGCTTGACCCGGCCAATGCCAAGGCCAGCTTCTACCTTGCCATGGCCTTGGCCCAGGAGGGTCGCAGCAAGGAGGCGGCCGCGGCCTGGCAGGCGATGCTGGGCACACTGCCGAAGGATTCGCCATGGCGCGGCGCGATCGAGCAGGCGCTGGCTAAGTCCGGTAGTTCCGGCGCCGACAATGCAGGCGTCGCTTCGAGCGAGCCGGCAAACGGACCGACCGCGGGCGATATCGATGCCGCTTCATCGATGTCGCCGCAGGACAGGGAAGCCATGATCAACACCATGGTCGCCGGGCTCGACGAGAAGCTGCGGCAGAATCCGCGCGACCCGGAAGGATGGATGCGGCTCGTTCGTTCATACATCGTGCTGGGCAAGGCCGACCAGGCGCGCGAGGCGTTGAGCCGAGCTATTGCCGTCTTTGGAGCCGACAGTGACGAAGCCAGGAAATTCACCGCTTTTGCCGCTTCGCTCGGCCTGACGGCGACGCAATAGGGCTGGACCGGACAATGACGCGCAAACAGAAACGATTGTCGGTGATCGCGGGCGGCCTGGCCTTCCTCGGCGCCGCCACCGGCCTGACATTCTACGCGCTCGGCCAGAAGGCGTCCTATTTCTACATGCCCGCCGATCTGGCCACGGCGACGGTGCAGCCGGGCCAGCGCATCAGGCTGGGCGGCCTGGTGGAAAAAGGCACGATCCAGCGCGGGCAGGGGGCGACAGTGGCGTTTTCGGTGACCGACACCCATAAATCGGTCAAGGTCACCTATACAGGCATCCTGCCTGACCTATTTCGCGAGGAGCAGGGGGTCATCACCGAGGGCACGTTCGGCCCGGATGGCGTTTTTGTGGCCGACAGCGTTCTGGCCAAGCACGACGAGCGCTACATGCCCAAGGAAGTGGCCGATGGGCTGAAGGCCAAGGGCGTTTGGCAGGAGAGCAAGAGTGAATAGGCAGGCTCGATATAGCCGGGTTGGCGATCATGGTTGAGACCGGACATTTCGCGCTGGTCCTGGCCTTCGCGCTGGCGCTGGTGCAGACGGTGGTGCCGCTGTTTGGCGCCCGCACCAACAATCAGCGCCTGATGGCGGTCGGCGCTCCCGTCGCGATCACCGGCTTTGCCCTGACGGCGCTGTCCTTCGCCGCACTGGTCAGCGCCTATGCGAGCTCCGATTTCTCGGTCGCCAGCGTCTGGGAAAATTCCCATTCGCTGCAGCCGATGATCTATAAGATCACTGGAACCTGGGGCAATCACGAAGGCTCGATGCTGCTCTGGGTGTTGATCCTGACCTTCTTCGGTGCGCTGGTCGCCGCCTTCGGCTCCAACCTGCCGGCGACGCTACGCGCCAACGTGCTTGCCGTGCAGGGTGCGATCGGCGCGACATTCTTCCTGTTTATCCTGGCAACGTCCAATCCCTTCGCCAGGCTTTCGCCGGCGCCCATCGAAGGGCGCGATCTCAATCCCATCCTGCAGGATCTCGGCCTCGCAGTGCACCCGCCACTGCTCTATCTCGGCTATGTCGGCTTTTCGATCTGTTTCTCGTTCTCGGTAGCCGCGCTCATCGACGGACGCATCGATGCGTCCTGGGCGCGATGGGTACGGCCGTGGACCCTGGTGGCCTGGATGTTCCTGACCGGCGGCATCGCCATGGGCTCGTACTGGGCTTATTACGAGCTCGGCTGGGGCGGCTTCTGGTTCTGGGATCCGGTCGAGAACGCCTCCTTCATGCCGTGGCTGGCGGGCACCGCGCTGCTCCATTCGGCCATCGTCATGGAAAAGCGTTCGGCACTGAAGATCTGGACGCTGCTGCTCGCCATCCTGACCTTTTCACTGTCGTTGCTCGGCACCTTCCTGGTGCGTTCGGGCGTCCTGACCTCGGTGCATGCCTTCGCCACCGATCCGACGCGCGGCATCTTCATCCTGTGCATACTGACGTTGTTCATCGGTGGATCATTGACGCTGTTTGCACTGCGTGCCTCGAGGCTGACGGCCGGCGGCCTCTTTCATCCGGTTTCGCGCGAAGGCGCGCTGGTGCTGAATAATTTGTTCCTGACCACGGCCACCGCCACCGTACTCGTCGGTACGCTCTATCCGTTGGCCGTCGAGGCCCTTTCGGCCGACAAGATTTCGGTCGGCGCGCCGTTCTTCGACCTCACCTTCGGACCGCTCATGGTGCCGTTGCTGGCCATGGTTCCGTTCGGGCCGCTGCTGGCCTGGAAGCGCGGCGACGTCTTCGCCGTCGCGCAGCGCCTGATGGCAGCTTTCGCGGCGGCGCTTCTGGCAACGCTGGTCACCGCCCTGTTCATCAACGGCGCTTCGGTATTCGCAGCCCTTGGCGTGGGTCTTGCCGTCTGGCTGATCCTCGGCGCTCTCACCGACCTCGCTGTCAAGGCGGGGTTCGGCAATGTGGCTGCGAGGGTCATGGTCAGGCGCCTGCTCGGCCTGCCGCGCTCGGTCTTCGGCACAGCGCTTGCCCACCTCGGTCTTGGCCTGACCACGCTTGGCATCGTCGGCACGCTTTGCTTCGGCACCGAGAAGATCCTGTCGATGCATGCCGGGCAAACCGTCGAATTGTCCGGCCACACTCTGCGTTTCGTCGGGCTCCATCCGGCGCAGGGACCGAATTACAGCGAGGATCGCGGTCGCTTCCAACTGATCGGCGTCGGCGGCAGTCCGGTTGGCGAAATCAGCTCGGCCAAGCGCTTCTATCCGGTACGCCAGACGACGACGACGGAATCAGGCATCAGGACGATGGGCCTTTCGCAGCTTTACATTTCGCTCGGCGACGAGGGCAATGACGGATCGGTCGTGGTGCGCCTGTGGTGGAAACCGCTGGTGACGCTGATCTGGGGCGGCGGCCTGGTCATGATGGTTGGTGCGGCCATGTCGCTGATGGACAGGCGCCTGCGCGTCGGCGCACCCTCGCGCCGCCGCAAGCAGGCCGGCGCCATGAGCCCCGCGGGCCTGCCATGAAGGCGAAGTTGTCCATCGCGTCGCTCGTGATGGTGCTGGCGCTGTCCTTTGCCGGCACGGCGCTGGCGGTGAAGCCCGACGAGATGCTTGCCGATCCGACGCTGGAAGCGAGGGCGCGAGCGCTGTCGGAAGGGCTGCGCTGCATGGTCTGCCAGAACCAGTCGATCGACGAATCCGATGCCGACCTTGCCCGTGACCTGCGCGTTCTGGTGCGCCAGCGCCTGGTCGCTGGCGATACCGACAAGCAGGTGATGGACTATGTGGTTTCGCGCTACGGCGAGTTCGTGCTGCTGAAGCCGCGCTTCGACCTGCGCAACGCTTTGCTTTGGGGCACGCCGGTGATCCTGCTTTTGGCCGGCGGCCTGTTCGTCGTGATCAGCGCGAGATCGCGTCGGACACTGGCGACAAAATCCCTCTCCGCCGACGAGCGGGCGGCACTGGAGGCGATCCTGCGCCGCGATTGAGCGCAGGCGGCGATCGTTCGCCAACATTACCAAAGTTTCATGCGTCGGAAATGGCGTCGTAATGTACGCCGCTCTAATTCTCTTCCTCAGGATGCCGACAAGGCGCGTCCCTTCGAAAAGAGGATACGAGACCCCATGAATATTGCTCCCAATTCATATTCCCGCACCCGCAAGCGTCTCCTGGCTGCCGTCGCTTCCGTCGCCGTTGCCGGCGCGATCGGCGTTGGTGCGTTGACCAGCGGAACCAGCCCCGTTCTGGCCGATGCCGTGCGCGTCGAGGCGCCGCAGGTCCCCAGCTTCGCCGATGTCGTCGAGCGCGTTTCGCCCGCCGTGGTCAGCGTCAAGGTCAAGGCCAAGGTCCAGCCCACCGCCGATGACGGCTCCGACGGCCAGGACGGTTTCGACAATTTGCCCAACAATCCGCAGCTGCGCCGCTTCTTCAAGGAATTCCGCGGCTTTGGCGATCAGGGCGGCCAGAACGACGATGGCCACCGCCGGTTCGGGCATCGTGACCGCGGTAATGGCGAGCCGCGCCCGGTGGCTCAAGGGTCGGGCTTCTTCATCTCCGAGGACGGCTATCTCGTCACCAACAACCATGTCGTCGAAGAGGGCACCGCCTTCACCGTGGTGACCAATGACGGCAAGGAACTCGACGCCAAGCTGGTCGGTACCGACCCGCGCACCGACCTCGCGGTGCTCAAGGTCGAGGGTGGCGGCAAATTTACCTATGTCGACTTCGCCGACGACTCCAAGGTTCGGGTCGGCGATTGGGTCGTGGCCGTCGGCAACCCCTTCGGTCTCGGCGGCACCGTCACCGCCGGCATTGTCTCGGCGCGGGGCCGTGACATCGGCGCCGGTCCCTATGATGATTTCATCCAGATCGACGCCTCGGTCAACCGCGGCAATTCTGGCGGCCCGACCTTCAACCTCAGCGGTCAGGTGGTCGGCATCAACACCGCTATCTTCTCGCCTTCCGGCGGCAGCGTCGGCATCGCCTTCGACATTCCTGCCTCGACCGCCAAGCAGGTCGTCGAGGATCTGATGAAGAGCGGTGCCGTGCAGCGCGGCTGGCTCGGCGTCGAGATCCAGCCGGTCACATCAGATATCGCCGAATCGCTCGGCCTGAAGTCCAACAACGGCGCACTGGTATCCAGCGCACAGGACGACGGCCCCGGCAAGAAGAGCGGCATCACCGCCGGTGACGTGATCACCCAGGTCGACGGCAAGGATGTTGCTTCGCCGAAGGAGCTCGCCCGCCTGATTGGCGCCTATTCGCCGGGCAAGTCGGTTGACGTCACGGTCTGGCGCGACGGCAAGAGCCAGAGCGTCAAGGTGGAGCTCGGCAAGCTGCCTTCAAGCGACAAGCAGGCCTCGGCCGACGACAAGCCTGCGGCTCCGGCTAAGGCCGATACGCTCGCCGATCTCGGTCTGACCGTCACCAAATCCGAGAACGGCAAGGGTTTGGTGGTGACCGATGTCGATCCCGACAGCGATGCCGCCGACCGTGGCATCCAGCCGGGCGACATCATCACCGCGGTCAATTCGATGGAAGTCAACGGCACCGACGACGTCACCAAGGCCATGGACGAAGCGGTGAAATCCGGGCGCAAGGCCGTCCTGATGCAGATTACCCGCGACGACAACAACCGCTTCGTGGCGCTGCCCGTCGCCAAGGGCTGACAACGACTTTTCCAGTGCGGCGGTTTCAAACACCCCCGAGCCGCCGCACGGGAAGTATGGAGCCGAGCACGTTAGTCAGTCATCGTGCTCCCCTCCGGCGGCAGCGGGCTTCCCATCGCCCGCTGCCGCACTCACCCCGCGGGCCATGCGCTCAGGCTGAGCGAACAAGCGGAGCGCTTTGGTGGCAACGGCATGCCGGCAGCATGCTGGGACAGTAACACCAGAGAACCAAGACTTTATCGCGCGCGGCCTGGATCATCTTGATCGCGATGCGCTTTGGCGAAGGCTAAAATGCAGATGCCGGCTACTCAATCTTCCAGCGAAATCGCGTATAACGGTCCTATGAAGATTCTCGTCATAGAAGACGATCGCGAGGCTGCGGATTATCTGCAGAAAGCCTTTACCGAGGCCGGGCACACCGCGCATGTCGCGGGTGACGGCGAGACCGGCTTCGCGCTCGCCGATGCCGGCGACTACGACGTGATGGTCATCGACCGGATGATGCCGCGCCGCGACGGCCTTTCGGTCATCGCCGGCCTGCGCTCCAGGGGGAACGCCACGCCGGTACTGATCCTGTCGGCGCTGGGCGAGGTCGACGATCGGGTCACCGGCCTACGCGCCGGCGGCGACGATTATCTGACCAAGCCCTATGCCTTTTCCGAGCTGCTCGCCCGCGTCGAGGTGCTGAACCGCCGGGCCAGCGCCAAGGAAGCCGAAACCGTCTACCGCGTCGGCGATCTCGAACTTGACCGGCTTTCGCATTCGGTCAGGCGCGCCGGACGCGAGATCACGCTGCAGCCACGCGAGTTCCGCCTGCTTGAATATCTGATGCGCCATGCCGGTCAGGTGGTGACGCGCACCATGCTGCTCGAAAATGTCTGGGATTATCATTTCGATCCGCAGACCAACGTCATCGACGTCCATGTCTCGCGACTGCGCGGCAAGATCGAAAAAGGCTTCGACAAGCCCATCCTGCATACGATTCGCGGCGCCGGTTACATGCTTAGGGCCGGTTAGGCGGCGGCATGGCCCTTTCCGTGCCTGCCATCATGAAGACGACGGCTGCGCGGCTCTCGGCGCTCTATCTCTTGCTCTTCGCGCTCTGCGCCGTACTGCTTGTCCTCTACATGACCTCGCTTTCGGCGCGCATGCTGACCGCGCAGACGCAGGAGACCATCAACGACGAGGTGCTCGGCCTTGCCCGCGCCTACCAGCGCGGCGGCCTGCCGGTCCTGGTGCGCGTGGTGGAGCAGCGCTCGCGCCAGCCCGGCGCCAATCTCTATTTGATCGCCGACGCCAACGGCCAGATCCTGACCGGCAATGTCCAGAGCCTGGAGCCGGGGGTCATCGAAACCGAAGGCTGGACGACCGAGCCGTTCTCCTACCGTCGTTTCGGCGAAGGCGAACTCGACCGGCAGCGCAGCACACCTTCCGATCAGGCCACGCCGCAGGCCGGCGATACGGCGGTCCGATCCGAAGGCGAGAAGGGCCACAATGCGATCGCCCTGGTGCTGCGCCTGCCGAACCAGATGATCATGCTGGTCGGCCGCGATCTGGGCGAACCTGAGCGGTTCCGCGCCGTCATCCGCCGCTCCCTGATGCTGGCGCTCGGCATGATGGGGCTGGGCGGGCTGTTGATCTGGTTTTTCGTCGGCCGCGCCGCGCTGAAGCGCATCGATGGCGTTTCGGAAGCCAGCCGCCGCATCATGGGCGGCGATCTTTCGGGCCGGCTGCCGGTGACCGGCGCCGGTGACGAATTCGACCGGCTTTCCGAGAACCTCAATGCCATGCTGGCTAGGATCGCCATGCTCAACGAGGGGCTGAAGCAGGTTTCCGACAACATCGCGCATGATCTGAAGACGCCGCTGACCCGGCTGCGCAACCGCGCCGAGGCGACGCTTTCGGGCAAGCACAAGACGTCGGACTACCGCCAGGCGCTGGAAGGCACCATCGCCGAGTCCGACCAGCTCATTAAGACCTTCAACGCCATCCTGATGATCTCCCGGCTGGAGGCGGGTTATTCCTCCGAAAGCACCAGTCGCGTCGATCTGGCCGCAGCCGTGCGCGATGTGGTCGAACTCTACGAGCCGGTGGCGGAAGAGGCTGGCGTTTCGCTCGAAGCCGCGGTCGATGGCGCATTCCTTGTCGACGGCAACCGCGAGCTGATCGGCCAGGCGCTGTCCAACATCGTCGACAATGCGATCAAGTACTCGACCGATTCCACCTCCAAGCCGACTGTCCGCGTGACGCTCGAACGCACGCATGGCGAAATCAGGCTTGTCGTCGCCGACAACGGCCAGGGCATTCCGGACGATGCCGATCGCGCCCGGGCGACGGAACGGTTCGTGCGGCTCGAGAAGAGCCGTTCCCAGCCAGGTTCCGGGCTTGGCCTCAGCCTCGCAAAGGCGGTCATGACATTCCACTATGGCCGGCTTGATCTGTTGCCTGGTAATCCCGGATTATCCGTGGTCATGAGTTTTCCCGCGCGGGAGGATCATTGATGACGGCGGCTGCAAAGCGGACGGCGAAGGACTGGCTGTTGAAGCCCGCGGCAAGGCTTGCTCCTCTGGACGACAGCCGGGCCCGGCAGGAGCTGGCCGAGATCGCCACCTTGGCACGCGAAGAAGGATTGACACGGCTGGCGAAATTCCTGGCTGGAACGGGTGAGGCGCAGGACTTCCTGGCCGCTGTCTTCGACCTGTCGCCGTTCCTGCGTGACATGGCGCGTCGCCGGCCGCAGATATTGGATGGGCTTTTCGACCAGCCGGTCGGGGCCCGGCTGAAGGCGATCATCGTGGCGATCGACCGGGCATCGTTCTCCGAGACGATCTCCGAATCCAGATTGATGATGGAACTGCGGCAATGGAAGGCCGATGCGCATTTCCTGATCGCGCTGGCCGATCTGGCCGCCGAGGCCGAGACCTCGCTTACGGTGCGGCGGTTGAGCGACCTTGCCGATGCGTGCACGCGCGCCGCCGTCGATTTTCTGCTGCGCGACGCGCATGGCCAGGGCAAGCTGAAGTTGCCGGATCCCGCCAATCCCTCGAACCGGTCGGGCTGGATCCTGCTCGGCATGGGCAAGCTTGGCGCGCATGAGCTCAATTTTTCCTCCGATATCGACCTCGTGGTCTTCTTCGACCCGGAAGCGTCGGCCGTCGTCGATCCGCTCGATGCGACGGAGCTGTTTTCGCGGCTGACGCGCCGTCTGGTGCGCATCCTGCAGGACCGCACCGAACATGGCTATGTCTTCCGCACCGACCTCAGGCTGCGTCCCGATCCCGGTTCGACCCCGCTGGCGATCCCGGTAGAGGCGGCGCTGCGCTACTACGAGGCGCGCGGCCAGAACTGGGAGCGCGCTGCCATGATCAAGGCGCGTCCTGTGGCCGGCGATCTGGACGCCGGCACCGCTTTCCTCAAGGAGCTCCAACCCTACATCTGGCGCAAATACATGGACTATGCCGCGATCGCCGACGTCCATTCGATCAAACGCCAGATCCACGCCCACAAGGGGCATGGCGAAATCGCGGTCAAGGGCCACAACGTCAAGCTCGGGCGCGGCGGCATCCGCGAGATCGAGTTCTTCGTCCAGACGCAGCAGCTCATCGCCGGCGGCCGCTTCCCGGAACTGCGAGGCCGCGAGACCGTGCCGATGCTCGGCCAACTGGCCGCGCGCGGCTGGATCACCGCCGAGGCACGCGACGCACTGGCCCGGCAATATTGGTTCCTGCGCCGGGTCGAGCATGCCATCCAGATGGTGGCCGACGAGCAGACGCACACCCTGCCGGAGGATGATGAAGGGCTGGAGCGAATCGCGCGCATGCTGGGCTTTGCCGATGCGGCTGCTTTTTCCCTGGGCTTCCGCGCCTCGCTGCAGCAGGTCGAACGTCACTACGCGGCGCTGTTCGAAACCGCACCGGAGCTTTCGGCAGGCATCGGCAATCTGGTCTTCACCGGCGACGTCGACGACCCCGATACACTGCAGACGTTGCACGGTCTCGGCTTCCAGCGAACGAGCGACATCTGCCGCGTGATCCGTGGCTGGCATTTCGGTCGCTACCGCGTCACCCAGTCGGCTGAGGCGCGCGAGCGACTGACGGAACTGACGCCGGCGCTGCTCAAGGCTTTCGGCCAGACGCGTCGGGCCGATGAGGCGTTGATCCGTTTCGACGAGTTCCTCGCCGGCCTGCCTGCAGGCATCCAGCTCTTCTCGCTGCTCCAGTCCAATCCGGCGTTGCTGAAGCTTATGGCGACGATCATGGGCGCCGCGCCACGACTGGCCGCGATCATCACGCGCCGGCCACATGTGTTCGATGGCCTGCTCGATCCCGCTCTTCTCACCGAATTGCCGGATCGTGGCTATCTATCGGCACGGCTTACCGCTTTCCTCGAAGGCGACCGCGCCTATGAGGACGTTCTCGATCGTTTGCGCATCTTTGCCTCCGAGCAGAAATTCCTGATCGGTGTGCGGCTGCTCGCCGGCTCGATCGATCCGGCCCGCGCAGGCCGCGCCTTTTCTGACCTGGCCGACCTCACCATTGAGGCCGCGTTGCGCGCGGTTATGGCCGAATTCGAGGCGCGCCATGGCACAATCGCCGGCGGCGTGGTTTCGCTGCTCGGCATGGGTAAGCTCGGCAGCCGTGAATTGACGGCGGGGTCGGATGTCGACCTCATCCTGCTCTACGATCACGATGCGGACGCCGAGGAATCCGACGGTGAAAAACCGCTGGCGCCCTCGCATTACTACACCAGGATGACGCAGCGCCTCATCTCGGCCGTTTCCGCGCCGACCGCGGAAGGCGTGCTCTATGAACTCGACCTGCGGCTGCGGCCGTCCGGCAACAAGGGGCCAGTGGCCACCCACGTCGACGCCTTCAAGAAATACCAGCGCCAGGAGGCCTGGACCTGGGAGCACATGGCGCTGTCGCGGGCGCGCGCCATTGCCGGAGATGCCAGGCTCTGTGCCGAGGTCGAAGCCGACGTTGCGGCGGTGCTCGGGCAATTGCGCGACGCAGCAAAGGTGAAAGCGGAAGCGTCCGACATGCGCGCCATGATCGAAAAGGAAAAGCCGCCGCGCGACCTCTGGGACATCAAACTCATTGCCGGCGGCCTGATCGATCTCGAATTCATCGCCCAGGTGGCCGTCGTCACGGGCAATGTCGAGTCCGGCCGCAGGGTCACGGCAACCGCGGAGGTATTGTCGCGCCTTGCGCCACAATTCGCAGCCGCCGATGTCAGGGAGGAGCTTGGCGAGGCCTACCGCCTCTATCTGGCGCTGACCCAGATGATCAGGCTTTGCCTCACCGGCCAGTTCGAGCGGGACGATGTGCCGCCGGGGCTTTCGGATCTGCTTCTGGCGGTCACCGACTTGCCGGATTTCGGTGTGCTGGAAGCACATCTCAAGGAGACGTCGCGGAAGGTCAGGAAGGATTTCAACCTTCTGCTTCGTGCCGGGCGGCCGTGATCGACGGCCGTGCGGATCGCATCGGGGGTGACGATGCAACAGGAGAAGACCATGAGAAAGACAACCAAGCTCGCGTTCGCCTTCATCGCGTTGGCAGGAGCCGTCGGCACTGCGGCCTATGCCGAGAACATCGACAGCGCAAACATGCGTGAGCGCACGATGATGCGCCTCAACAAGGCGATGAAGGACAATGACGGCACCATCAGCTTCGACCAGTTCTCAAGCGTCATGGATTCGCGGTTGAAGAAGCTGGTCGCCGACAATGGTGGCAAGCTCACGGTGGAGCAGCTCACCGCAGCGCTGGAAAAGGCCCGCTTCGAGCACATGGCCAGGCGCATCATCGCGCGTTACGACAACAAGGGCGACGGTACGCTGACGACGGACGACATCGCCAGTCGCGACAAGAAGCTCTTTGCCCTGCTCGACAAGAACAACGACGGAAAGATCAAGAAGGGCGAACTGCCAAAGGGCGGCCGCTTTGGCTTACACCGTCAGTGGGATGACGAAGGCGACGACGGCAGCATGCAATAACGCCTTCCGGCACGGGCTTCGGCGACATCGCCGGAGCCCGTTGCTTAAGCCGCGACCTTGACCACGGGCGTCGCCTTCTTCACCGGAATGCGCACCGACACGATCGTGCCGACACCTTCGGTTGAGCGGATTTTCAGGGCACCGCCTTGCAGTTCGGCCAGAGAGCGCGAGATGGCGAGGCCGAGGCCGGACCCGGCATGGCTCTTGGAGAACTGGTTCTGCACCTGTTCGAAGGGCCGTCCGAGCTTGCCGAGCGCCTCCTTCGGGATGCCGCAGCCATTATCCTCGATCGTCAGCACCAGCGCCCCTGAGGTATTGCGGGCCCTGACCGATATGTGGCCGCCCTGGCCGGTGAATTTCACTGCGTTGGACAAAAGGTTGATGACGATCTGCTTGATCGCTCGGCGGTCGGCAAACAGCGTCAGCGCGTCGGCGATGCGGGTCTCCACGGTGATCGCCTTCTGTGCGGCCTGCAGCGAGACGACCCTGACCGTCTCGCTGATCAGCGGGCCGAGATCGATCTCTTCGCGGTCGAGCGAGAATTGGCCGGCCTCGATTTTCGACATGTCGAGAATGTCGTTGATGACGCCCAGGAGATATTTGCCACTGCTGTTGATGTCGGTGGCGTATTCCTCGTAGCGCTCCGATCCCAGCGGGCCGAACAGCCCCTGTTCCATCAACTCGGAGAAGCCGATGATGGCGTTCAAGGGCGTGCGCAGTTCATGCGACATGTTGGCCAGGAATTCGGACTTGGCCCGGTTCGCCGCTTCGGCGCGCTCGGTTTCCTTCATGTATTTGCGGTTGAGCTCGACCAGTTCGCGCGCGCGCTCCTCTTCGGCCCGGCGGGCGAGGCTGAGATCGTGTATGGTCGCCATCAGCCGGCGCTCGCTGTCGACCAGCTTTTCTTGATGCAGCTTGATCTGGGTGATGTCGGATCCGACCGAGACAATGCCGCCGTCGCGGGTTCTGAGTTCGTTGACCTGCAACCAGCGGCCGTCGGCCAGCTGCCGTTCGAACGTCGCGCCGCCCTGCGGTCCATTGCTGTTGGCTAGCCGCCGATCGGAAGCGAAAGCGAGCATGCGCTCTTCCAGCGTGGCGCGCACGGCGCCTGGCATCACGTCACGGTCCGAAAGGCCATTGTCCTTCTGGTATTTGGAATTGCACATGATCAGCCGCTCGGCGGCATCCCACAGCACGAAGGACTCGTTGATGTTCTCGATCGCCGTCCTCAGGCGCAAATCGGCTGCCTCGGAACGAAGCGCCAGGTGACGCTGCTCGGTGACGTCGACGGCGATGCCGATCAACTGGATTTCGGGTGCTTCCGGATCCATGACCTGCGCCCTTGCGCGCATCCATACCCACTGCCCGTCGGCATGCCGCATCCGGAACACCTGATCGATATGATCGATCTCGCGCGCGACGATCTTGTTGGCGAGCTGGAACAAGTCGCCATCATCGGGATGGATGATCTCGTCGACCTCGCCGAAGGACAGCATCGTGTCGCATGGCTCGTAGCCCAGCATGTCGTACATCGAACGCGACCAATACATCTTGCCGCGCACCATGTCCCAGTCCCACAAGCCGCAGCGGCCGCGTACCAGCGCCATGTCGATGCGTTGATGCGCTTCGAGATAGATGCGGTCGGCCGCCTGCGCGCGCGCCGCCTGGCCGAAATAGGCATAGAGGATGATGATCAGCACGCCGGCCGTCAGTACGAACAGCGTCACATTCAGCGAGACTGTCTTGCGCCAGGCGTCGAAAACAGCGTCCTGCGGCACCAGCGCCGCTGCCGCGCCTTTGCGACCGTTCGTCAGGCTGACCGCTGCATACCAGTCCTGCCCGCCAATATCGACCTCCATCACTCCGGCGCGGTCGCCGAACATGAACAGAGGCTGGCCGCCCTGGGCGAGGCTATCCAGCGAACGGCCTTGCCAGGACATCGAGCGCGGCGTCACCGCGGTGATCTTGAAGGCGCTGTCGGTGATGACAAGAACGTGGCCGCGGCTCATCGCGCCCTGGCGGCTGGTCGTTTCCAACAGGTCCTGGATGGCGCCCGGCGCGGTGTCGGACGTGGTGGCCAGCGAACTCGCCAGTTGACCGGACGCCAGCATCAGGATCGCCTTGGCGTTGCGCTCGATATCGTCGCGTTCGTTCATCAGCGACAGGACGCGCAGCGCCGCGATCGCGATCAGGAAGATGACGATGAGAGCCGGTATCGATCGGCGCAGCAATGGCTCCGCCGCCAGAAGCCGCTTGTAGGCCGGTTCGGCGATGAGCCGCGTATTCCCGGCAAGGCCGTCGCCTCGCGGCGTCTCGCGACGCGCAAAAGCTATCCCTCCGGGCGCGCCCCACGCGTCCGCCTTCGCCATAAATGGCACTCCCCGATTTGCCTATGCTTGATGATCCGGCAAACGCCGCACTTCCGAATCGCCATTAAAGAATCAAAGGTGATTCGCCTTGTCCAGTGGTCCGGCGAAAAAAGATTAAAAATCGACTAAAATAGCGGCTTTTCCGCCAACCGAGCAGAGGCATGCGATGGCGATTACCGTGGAAAGGGAATAATATTAGAAATCACGCATATTCCGTGCGGGATTGCACATTGGGAGGAAAGCATGAATCGCAGATCTGCAATTGCTCTCGGCGTGTCAGCGGCAGCGGTAACGCCTTTGTTCGCCCTGGCGGCGTCGGTAAAAACGAGGACATACGGCCCGAAGGAGGGCAAGGAGATTGCGCCCGGCATCAGAGTGGTGGAGGTAGGCACGGGAAACTCAGACATTCCTGCCTACAAAAGCATCTCAATCGTCGATGTCGTGTTTCAGCCCGGCACACATGCGCCGGCGATGGTGATGGACAACGACATGGTATGCACCATCACTGCGGGCGAATTCACGATCAAGAAGGCCGACAAGGAGTTCAAGCTCAAGGAAGGCGACATATACACTTGCGCCAAGGGCAAGACCGACGAGGCGACGAATACGAGCGCCGAGGTCGGCGTGCATCGCATCGCCATGTTGATACCCGCGTAGGGAGGCGGGAATCCGTTCGAGCAGCAGAAGCACAGCCTGACGGGCCGGTGGCGTTGCCTTGGCATTGCCGCCGACCACCATGGTGGCCGCTTGGGTCTGGCTCACGCCAGCGTACGCTCGACGATATCGCTTAAATCCGCCGACAGGTTTTCGGCATTGGCAATCGAAAGCAGCGCTTCCCTGGCCTTGGCCTGCCGGCCAGGTTCGAGCGAACGCCACGACCGGAGCGCCGTTGCCAACCTTGCCGCCACCTGCGGATTGCGTTTTTCGACCTCGAGCACGGTCTGCGTGAAGAATCGGTAGCCTTCGCCGTCGGCGCGGTGGAATCCGGTCTGGTTGGCACTGGAGAATGTGCCGATCAACGAGCGCACCCGGTTCGGATTGGCCATCGAGAAGGCCGGATGCGTGGTCAGGGCGCGAACCGTCTCCACCGCCTGCGGACCGGGTACGCTGGCCTGAATCTGGAACCATTTGTCCATCACAAGCGGGTCGGACGCATATGTCGCTTCGAAAGCCGCCAGTGCCTTGTTTGCCTCCGGCGAACCATGGTGGCGGTGCGCGAGCACGGTCAGTGCCGCCGCGCGGTCAGTCATATTGGTGGCCGACCGGAAGTGCTCCGCCGCAAGCCCGGCGCCATCTGACAGCAGCGAGAGATAATCGAGCATGACGTTGCGCAGCGCCCGCCGTCCGGCGGAAGCTGCGTCCGGGCTGAACGGGCCGGCGTCGGCAAGCCGCTCGTAGAGGCCGGCGAACGCGTCGCGGTTAGCCCTGGCGATTGCCAGCGCCAGCGCCTCGCGCGCAGCGAAGATGGCGTTGGGTTCGATGTTTTTGCCGATGTCGCGCGCTATGTCGGTCTCGCCCGGAAGCGAAAGCGCCAGCGCCCGGTAGGCCGGCTCCAGCGTCTCGTCGCTCGCGATCCTGCCGGCAAGCTCGGTCAGCCGCGCGGTGAAGCCAGGCTCGGCGCCGTCGAGAATCTGGCGGAAGGCCAAGATCAATGCATCCGTAAGCAGCGTGTTGAAGGTCTGCCAGCGCGAGAAGCTGTCGCTGTCGTGGCCGGCAAGGAAGAATTGGTCATCGGTCTTCTGCTCGACGGCAAGCGTTATCGGCGCCGAGAAGCCACGGTTCAGCGAAACCGCCGGACGCTCGGCGACGCCTGAGAAGCGCACCACATGCCGGCGCTTGCGGATGTGGATGATGCCGTTCTCGACGCTGGCGCCGTCGACCGTGTCATAGGCGACCGGCTCGCCACCGGCGCCAATCAGACCGAAGGCGAGCGGTATGTGCATCAGTCGTTTGCGGCTTTCCGACGGGGTCGGCGGCACCGATTGCTCGATTTCCAGAGTGAATTCCCGCTCCGCCCGGTTATAGGTCGAGCTCACCGCCAGGTTAGGGGTGCCGGCCTGATGGTACCAGAGCGCGAATTGCGACAAGTCGCGGCCGGACACCTCCTCGAACACTGCCAGGAAATCCTCGATCGTCGCCGCCGTGCCGTCGTGCCGCTCGAAATAGAGGTCCATGCCGGCGCGAAAGCTATCAGGCCCGAGGATGGTACGGATCATGCGCACCACCTCCGAGCCTTTTTCGTAGACGGTCGCCGTGTAGAAATTATTGATCTCGCGATAGCGGCGCGGCCTGACCGGATGCGCCAGCGGCCCCTGGTCCTCGGGGAATTGATGCGCGCGCAGCGTGCGTACCTCGGCGATGCGCTTGACCGCACGCGAACGTTGGTCGGCGGAGAATTCGTGGTCGCGATAAACGGTCAGCCCTTCCTTCAGGCAAAGCTGGAACCAGTCGCGGCAAGTGATTCTGTTGCCTGTCCAATTGTGGAAATACTCATGCGCGATGATCGCCTCGATATTGGCGAAATCGGCGTCCGTCGCGGTCTCCCGGTCGGCCAGCACATATTTGTCGTTGAAGACGTTGAGGCCCTTGTTCTCCATCGCCCCCATGTTGAAGTCGGACACGGCGACGATGTTGAAGACATCGAGGTCGTATTCGCGGCCGAATGCCTCCTCGTCCCATTGCATCGATCGCTTCAAGGCATCCATGGCGTAGCCGGCGAGCTTCTCCTTGCCGGGCTCGACATAGATGCCGAGCTCGACCGTGCGGCCGGACATGGTGACGAAACTGTCGGCGACCCGGCCGAGATTGCCGGCGACCAGCGCGAACAGATACGATGGCTTGGGGAAGGGATCGTGCCAAATGGCATAGTGCCAGCCATCGCCGAGATCGCCCTTGTCGACCCGGTTTCCGTTGGACAGAAGCAGCGGCGCCTCGTCGCGGCGGGCTTCGATCCGCACGGTGTAGACGGAAAGGATGTCGGGGCGGTCGAGGAAATAGGTGATGCGGCGGAAGCCCTCTGCTTCGCATTGCGTGCAATAGACGTTGCTTGAGCGGTAGAGGCCCATCAGCGCTTCATTGCCCGACGGCGCCAGCTCGGTCTCGATCGACAGCCGAAAGCGACGCGCCGCCGGGGGCCTGAGGATGGTCAGTCGGTCGGGCGTCACGGCAAAATCCGTCGGCTTGGCTTTCCTGCCGTCGATCTCGACGCGCCTGAGCGTCAGCCCGTCGCCATCCAGCACAAGCGGCGTAGAGGCCGCGACGCCATCCCGGCGCTCGACGGTCAAAATTGCCGTGACGATCGTCGCCCCTGGCGAAAGACGGAATTCAAGGCTCGTTTCCGGAATGAGATAGTCGCTGGGGCGATAGTCTTCGAGTTTGAAGACCTGGCCAGTGTCGGTGCGCATTCCGTGGTTCCTGTCTTTCCGGGCCTGTCCTGCCCGTCCAAAAATTTGAAGTCCGCGCTCTTTACACGAACCGGCGCCTCGACAAAACTGCGACAAGGTCTATTCAGACCCTCCTTTCCAGCATCGCGAGGCAGTCATGGCCGCCGTCTACGACGTCAGGCATATCGAGAAACCCGCAACGCCGGCGCGTACCTGGGCAACCATGCGGGAAGCGGCGGGAGCGTGACAGCAGGCCCCGGCAACAGTGACAATACCGTAGGGCACAACACGCTCACTGGCATTATGCTGAAGATCGTCTCGGTGGCGGTCTTCGTCGGCATGTCGACCTGCATTAAGGCGGCGGGCACTGTGCCGGCGGGACAGATCGTCTTCTTCCGCTCCTTCTTCGCTATCTTTCCGATCATTGCCTTTCTGGCTTTCAAGGGAAATCTCGGCACGGCTTTCAGTACAAGCCGTCCGTTCAACCACATCGCGCGCGGCGTCGTCGGCGTCTGCGCCATGGGGCTCGGCTTCTTCGCGCTGACGCGGTTGCCGCTGCCAGAAGCAATCACGCTGAATTACGCCCAGCCACTGTTGGTGGTGGTGTTCAGCTCGATTTTCCTCGGCGAAGCCATTCGTGTCTATCGCTGGAGCGCGGTCGCCGTCGGCCTCGTCGGTGTGCTGATCATCTCCTGGCCGGAGCTGACGCTCCTGAGTTCCGGCGAGGCGCTCGATGACCAGGAGGTGCTCGGCGTCATCGCCGCATTGATAGCGGCGGCGATTTCGGCCGTCGCCATGCTGCTCGTGCGCAATCTCGTGCAAAGCGAGCGCACCGCCACGATTGTGCTTTGGTTTTCGGTCACCGCGAGCGTCATGGCGCTGCTGTCGCTGCCGTTTGGGTGGCAGGCGCTGACGCCGGGGCAGGCGGTCCTTCTTGTCGCCGCCGGCTTCTGCGGCGGCCTTGGCCAGATCCTGATGACCTCGGCTTACCGCCATGCCGAGGCATCGGTGGTGGCGCCGTTCGAATACACCTCGATGATCCTCGGCGTCTTGGTCGGCTATCTCGTCTTCGGCGATGTCGCCACGCTGAACACGCTGACCGGCGGTCTGATCGTCGTTGCCGCCGGCATCTTCATCATCTGGCGCGAACGTCAACTCGGCCTGGAACGCACCCGCACGCGCAAGGCCGCCCCGCCGCAGGGGTGATCAGCACCGTTAGGCCCGCTCTTTCGCCAATCTTACCAGCGCCGTCCGCGTCTGCTCGTCGGCCGGAAAGAAGGACTCGATCGCCAGCTCCGACAGCGTCACGTCCAGCGGCGTGCCGAACACGGTGATGGTGCTGATGAACGACAGCACCTGATCCCCATGGGCAAGCCGCAGCGGATGCACGATGCCGCTCGGCTCGACCCGCGCCGGCCGCCCACTCTTCAGGCCGGAGGGATAACCGCGCAACTCACGCTCCAGTTCGATCAGCACCGGATCGCCTGACGCGTCGTTCTGGTGCTTCAGGCGTTCCAGCAGGTGCGCCCGCCACTCCGCGAGATTGACGATGCGCGGCGCGACACCTCCAGGGTGCAGGCTGAGCCGCAGCACGTTGACTGGCGGCTTGAGCAGCGAGGGCTCGGAAACGTCGGCCAGGAACGGCCCAATGGCAGTGTTTGCCGAAACGAGGTTCCAGTGCCGGTCCACCGCGAGCGCCGGGAACGGCTCGTGCCCTCGAAGCACCGTCTCGACCGCCGCCATGGCCGGTGCCAGCGAAATGTCGGTCAGCGGCCTTTCGCTGAAGCTCGGCGCAAAGCCCGCCGCCAGCAAGAGCTGGTTGCGCTGGCGAAGCGGGATCGAAAGCTGCTCGGCCAGGTGTAGCACCATGTCGCGCGACGGCGCGGCCCGCCCGCTCTCGACGAAGCTCAGATGCCGCTGCGAGATATCGGCTTCCGTGGCGAGGTCGAGCTGGCTCATCCGGCGTCGCGTGCGCCATTCACGGATGAGGCTGCCGGCGGAGGTTTGAGGAGATATCATGAGGGCATGGTTAGGGCGACGGCAGGCGCATTTCAATTACCCGCGAGGTCATGGAGAGGTGAGCGCTCTTAGCTTCGCCTTCACCTCGAGAAAATCCCGCCAAGCCAGCTTCTTGTGCGCCGGCGTCCTCAATAGATAGGCCGGGTGCAGCGTCGGCATCGCCGGAATAACGACGCCGGACGCTGTCGTGTGGGCGCGCCAGTTGCCGCGCAGCCGCAAGATGCCTTCGCTCGTATTCAGAAGGGTTTTGGCCGAGGGCCCGCCGAGATTGACCAGCACCTTCGGCTTGACCAGTTCGATCTGCCTTTCGATGAACGGCCGGCAGATCTCGGTTTCGTGCGGCGTCGGCGTGCGGTTTCCCGGCGGCCGCCAGGGGATGACATTGGCGATGTAGACGGATGTCCGGTCTAGCCCGATCGCGGCCAACATGCGGTCGAGCAGCCGGCCGGAGCGGCCGACGAAGGGCAGGCCTTCTATATCCTCGTCACGGCCGGGCGCCTCGCCGACCAGCATCACCGATGCATCCGGGTTGCCGTCGGCAAAGACCAGGTTCTTGGCGGTGAACTTCAGGTTGCAGCCGTCAAAAGTCGACATGTGCTGGCGAAGCTCGTCCAGCGTCGAGGCAGCCGAGGCCAATTCACGCGCCAGCGCCGCCTGCGCCTCGTCGGGTACCGCCGAAATGGGCGGGCGGGCCGGCGGAGCGTTAGGCACGGCGCTCGCATCGAGACGCGGTTGGGCGGGCCGCTCCGGTGCCCCGCTATCGCTCGGCGCGGCAGCCGGCATCCGCTCCGCCGGCTTGGGCGCGGCTTCCGCGAAGCGGCTCACCGGCGCGTCCTCCAACGCCTCGTCGACGCCCGCGCTGGCATAGAAGGCGAGCAGCTCGGCGATATCAGGTCGGCTGTTTGGGGAAGCGGCAGTCATGGCGCCACCATCGTTCGACTGGTCGCATATTGCAAGTTGGTGATTGGGGACATTGGCACAACCGGGCAATGACGGCCTGTCTCTGGCAGCGTCATACGCTCACCGCAACCTAACCCGTCGGTATGCGCGGGTCCTGCACCAGATAAAAGGTCCAGCGCGGCGTATAGTCGGTGATCAGGAATTCGAACCTGGCGGTCTTTAGCGGGTCGACCTTGCCGTTCTTGAACAGCAGACGGTCATACGGTTCAAAATCGCGGTCGAAATCGGCAAAATTGCTCGACCAGATATTGTCAGGCGTCTTGTTGCGCTGGTCGAACGAAAGCCCGTCGCCGAAGACGCTCGGCTGATTCAGGACCTCCTGAAGCTCGAACTGGAATTCGATCCAGGCCTGGCCGCTGTTGTTGAGCACGTCCAAGCGCAAATACATGATGCCGTTGGCGAACTCGCCCGCCTTGCCGAACGCCTGGATCGGCTTGGTTGCACGGATGGTCAACGTCACCGGCGTCGCTGAATTCAGCTCTTCGGTGATGACGAGCGGATCGTCCTTGGTGCCGGTGCCGGAAGCGCCGGTGATTTCGAACCCGCCAAGCTCGTCGGAGAAGGAGTAGGCACCGGTGGCCCAGACCTTCACCTCGTCTGCAAAGGCATGGACCGGCGCCAGCAGGGGGAGGGCCGAAAGGAACGCCCGGCAGGCCCTGCCGGGCGTCGATGGGAAGCGCGTTGATGAGAAGCCGGCTGGCCCAGGAATGCGCATGGCGCGAAGTATGGCCGATAAGCAAGCCGTCGAACAATTAAAAACGTACGCGTGGCGGGCAGGCCGGCGCAAAACGGGTGTCCTTCGGCACGATGCGCGACTTTTTGGCCAAATCCGCGTTGTCACAGGCGCGCCGGTTTCCTGTCGCGACTTGATGCGCTATGCAGCGCAGGAGCCAGCAAGATACGCGCAATAGCGACAAGCCAGTGCGGAGGGGTTGATGAGCGATATCGAACGCGAAAGCATGGAATTCGACGTGGTGATCGTCGGTGCGGGCCCGGCCGGCCTCGCCGCCGCCATCCGCCTGAAGCAAGTCAATCCCGAGCTTTCCGTGGTCGTGCTGGAAAAGGGCGGTGAGGTTGGCGCCCACATCTTGTCAGGCGCCGTCGTCGATCCGATCGGCATCGACCGGTTGCTGCCGGGCTGGCGCGACGAACAAGACCATCCATTCAAAACGCCGGTCACGGCGGACCATTTCCTGGTGCTTGGCCCCGCCGGCTCTTTCCGCCTGCCCAACATGATGATGCCGCCTCTGATGAACAATCACGGCAACTACATCGTCTCGCTTGGCAATGTCTGCCGCTGGCTGGCCGCCAAGGCCGAGGCGCTCGGCGTGGAAATCTATCCGGGGTTCGCCGCGGCCGGCCTGCTCTATAACGAGGAAGGCGCCGTCACCGGTGTTGTCACCGGCGACATGGGCGTCGAAAAGGATGGCACACACGGCCCGGGTTTCGCGCCGGGCATGGCGCTGATGGGCAAATATGTGCTGATCGGAGAGGGCGCGCGCGGCTCGCTCGCCAAGCAGTTGATCGCCAGGTTCAGGCTTTCCGAGGGCCGCGAGCCGGGCAAATACGGCATCGGCCTCAAGGAACTGTGGCAGGTCAAGCCGGAGAAGCACAGGCCGGGTCTCGTCCAGCACTCCTTCGGCTGGCCGCTCGATCTCAAGACCGGCGGCGGCTCTTTCCTCTATCATCTGGACGACAATCAGGTGGCGGTGGGCTTCGTCGTCCACCTCAATTACAAGAACCCCTGGCTGTCGCCGTTCGAGGAGTTCCAGCGCTTCAAGACCCACCCGGCGATCAGCGGTACTTTCGAGGGCGCCAGGCGGTTGGGCTATGGCGCGCGCGCGATTACCGAAGGCGGTTGGCAGTCGGTGCCGAAACTGTGCTTCCCGGGTGGCGCGTTGATGGGCTGCGCCGCCGGGCTCGTAAACGTCCCGCGCATCAAGGGCTCGCACAATGCCGTGTTGTCGGGAATGCTGGCGGCCGAGCATGTCGCCGAGGCAATCGCCGCCGGCCGCGCCAATGACGAGCTCTCCGCTTACGAAGCCGCGTGGCGGGCGACAGACATCGGCAAGGATCTGAAGAAGGTGCGCAACGTCAAGCCGCTGTGGTCGCGCTTCGGCACCATCGCCGGCGTCGCCATCGGCGGCCTGGACATGTGGCTGAACACTTTGTTCGGCTTCTCGCCCTTCGGCACGCTGAAGCATGGCAAGGCCGACTACGCCACGCTAGAGCCCGCCGCGAAGCACAAGAAAATAAACTATCCCAAGGCCGATGGCGTGCTGACCTTCGACCGCTTGTCCTCGGTGTTCCTGTCCAACACCAACCACGAGGAAAACGAGCCGGTGCATCTGCTGGTGGCGGACATGGAGCTGCAGAAGCGTTCCGAGCATGACGTCTTTGCCGGACCTTCGACGCGCTACTGCCCTGCAGGCGTCTACGAATGGGTCGACAAGGACGGCAATGCCGCTGCCGATCCGGCGGCCAAGGACGTGCGCTTCGTCATCAACGCGCAGAACTGCGTCCACTGCAAGACCTGCGACATCAAGGATCCGAACCAGAATATCGACTGGGTGCCGCCGCAAGGTGGTGAAGGCCCGGTCTATCAGAACATGTGAGCCGTGCCGGGCTAACGAAGAACATGCGAGCGGCGGCGGATTTGTCTGTCGCCGTTGACCGCCTGCCTCGATCAAGCCCGTTGAAGCCTTCCGCCGAGTGTGGTCTGCTCGGCTCCGACAAAGGAGGCGGACATGCGCCTGACCAGCCCGACGATGCTCGCCATGGCCTTCATGCTGCTTTGCGCATCAGCCGCGTCGGCGGGCACAAAGCTCACCGTTCACATCCGCACCTATGATGTCGCTGGAAATACCGGAGCCGCCCTTGTCGAGGCGATGGACCGGCTGGGACCCAAGCACGGCTATATGGCGCGTGCCATCGCCGAAACCGGTTACGCCGTGCATTGGGATCTCGATATCGTCCGGAAGGATGGTGCCTGCCATCTGCGGCAGGCCAACGGGACGCTCAACCTGACCTACACTTTCCCGCGGCTCTCGTCGGCAAGCCCTATCCTGCGCAAGCGTTGGGACCGTTTCATGATCGGCGTTCGCAAGCACGAGCAGACGCATGGCGGTATCGCGAGGCGGATGATGCGGGCCACCGAGACCGCGCTTGCCGGCCTGCGGCGCCCGGACAACTGGTTCTGCACCGGCACGCACCTCGAGGCGCGGCGCCGAATCAAGACCATCTATGTCGAATACGAAGCCAGGCAGAACGCTTTCGATGCGCGCGAGCATCGCGGCGGCGGGCCTGTCGAGCACCTTGTCGAAGCGTTGACCAAACCCTGAGAATGCCGAAGCATCAACCGCGCGGATTGTTTTGAAGGTCGCTCGCCGCGAGCGCGCTCTCATGCTCGTCATGGGGCAGCCTGTCGTCGGGGCGAAGCGAGAACTCCACGAGTACGGGAAGATGGTCGGAGCCGGTATCTTCCAGTCGCGTTGACGACAGAATGGTCACGCCGCCCTTGCTGAACGCCTGGTCGATCGGGAGGCCTGCATAGCGGCGCAGGAAGTCGGGCAGCTTCCGGTGAATCCAGGTCGACCCGGCCGACGGCATGACGGTCAGTCCGCCGAGAGCGGCGACGCGCCGCACCGCGGCGCTCCATGGCACCGCGTTGCAATCGCCGGCCATGATGGCGGTTTGGCCGAGCGATGAAAGCTGCTCCGAGAGTTCGCCGATCTGCCGATACTGCTCCCGGGGCCACGGCCAGCTGAGGTGGATGGCGGCGACGTCGGCGCTCCTGCCGCCGAAATCGATGGTCGCAATGGCCATTGCGCCCCGGAGCTCGCAATGTGGCGCGGTTCCGGCGACAAAGGGTCGCCGCGAGAGCAGCGCGACGCCGAATACGCCGTTGGGATAAGGACAGAGGATCCGGTATGGATAGGCGCTGGCGATGTAGCCAAGCTCCGTCGCCCACATCGCCGACACCTCGTCCAGGGTGATGACGTCGGGATTGGTCCGGCCGATCAGTGACAGCACTTTCTTCGGCGTTGGGTTGTCGTAGCGCAAATTCATCTGCAGCAGGCTGTAGACTACCTGGTCGGTCTGGTCGGTGGATTTGGCGACCGCCTGAACCGGCCACGGCCGAGGCAAGGCGGCCGAAGCGGTCGCAAGAGCGGCCACGGCAAAAACCAGAGCCGCGGCCGCTTGCAGGCGAAACGATGTCGCCAGCAGCGGCAGCGCGCAAACTGCCATCAGCACGGCGAGGTGGATGCGGAAATGCGAAAAGGAATCGAGCGCCGGGTGCAAGGCGCCGAAGAAGCCGGCCACCAGCGCGACCGAGAGCGTCATCATCACGATGAATACCAGTGAGGCCGCCATGTCTCGACTGCGTTTCATCGGATCAGATCTGCATGAGTTGCCAGCGATGGTCCTCGCCCGGTTATCGGCAAAAATGCGGCTCAATCAAGATAGCGAATTGCGGGCAAGATGGCGAATCGCCGGCAAGACGGCGAATAGCTCTGGCGGCGCGCAGATCGGCTACTGGAAGGCCGTTTCCGAAAAACTTCTGAGCTTGCGCGAATGCAGCCGCTCCATCGGCATTTCCGAAAGCTTTTCCATCGCCCTGATGCCGATGGTGAGGTGCTGCGCCACCTGCCGCTTGTAGAATTCGGTCGCCATGCCGGGCAGCTTCAACTCGCCATGCAGCGGCTTGTCGGAGACACACAAGAGCGTGCCGTAAGGCACGCGGAAGCGGAAGCCATTGGCCGCGATCGTTGCCGATTCCATGTCAAGTGCGATCGCCCTCGACTGCGAAAGCCGCTGCACCGGTCCGCGCTGGTCGCGCAGTTCCCAGTTGCGGTTGTCGATGGTGGCGACAGTGCCGGTGCGCATGATGCGCTTGAGATCGTACCCAGACAGGCCGGTGACTTCTGCAACCGCTTCCTGCAATGCCACCTGGATTTCGGCCAATGGCGGGATCGGCACCCAGACCGGCAGGTCGTCGTCCAGCACGTGATCCTCGCGCACGTAGGCATGCGCCAGCACATAATCGCCCAGCGCCTGCGTATTGCGCAGACCCGCGCAGTGGCCGAGCATCACCCAGGCATGAGGCCTTAGCACAGCGATATGATCGGTGATCGTCTTGGCGTTGGAGGGTCCGACACCGATATTGACCATGGTAATGCCGCCATGGTTTGGCTTCTTCAAGTGGTAGGCCGGCATCTGCGGCAGGCGCTGTGGCGCCATCCCTTCGCTCGGGGCGCTCTGCCCGGCTTTGGTGACCACGTTGCCCGGTTCGATGAATTCGGCATATCCGCCGCCGCCACTCTCCATCAGGTCACGGGCGCGCGCCACGAACTCGTCGATATAGAACTGATAGTTGGTGAACAGCACGAAATTCTGGAAATGCTGCGGCGTGGTCGCGGTATAGTGCGACAGGCGGTGGAGCGAATAGTCGATCCGCTGCGCGGTGAAGGGCGCCAGCGGCCTTGGTTCTCCGAACGCCACTTCGAACGTGCCGTTGGCGATCTGGTCATCTGTACCGTCGAGATCTGGCACGTCGAACAGGTCTCGGATCGGCCGCTGGATACGCTCGGCCGCCGTTCCGTCGACATGGGTGCCTTCGAGAAAGGCGAAATGCAGCGGGATCGGCGTTGTCGATTCCGAGACCGTGACCGCGACCCCGTGGTTGCGCATGATCAGACGCAATTGCTCGACCAGATAGCTTTCGAACAGGCTCGGCTGGGTGATGGTGGTGGAAAAATGCCCCGGCGTCGGCATGTGGCCATAGGCTTGGCGTGAATCGATCTGGGTGAACGAGTTCGTTGTGACGCCGATCTCCGGGTAGAAGGCGCGGTAGCGCTTGCTGCTGTCGCCGCCGGCGGCAAGCGCCGCGAAGGAGTCGCGCAGGAACTTGGTGTTGCGGTCATAAAGGGCTTGCAGCGCCGCGACCGCCTTTTCGGCGGTGTCAAAGCTTTGCCGGCCAAAAGGCTCGGGCATGACGACAGATTCGATGGCTTGGGGGTAGATTCGCTTTTCCATGGCTCAATATAGAGATTTGGATAGGCGGTTGGGAGGGGTGTCCCGATCGAAGGCGCAATTTATCCGCGCTGCAGGCTGACCAGCAGCACGAAACCGACGCCGGATTTCTTCAGTGCTGGCGCGTCGATCGTGGACCCGGCATCGGTACGCATCATCGGCACGGCCAGGACCGGTGCGGCAAGAAACGCCAGGATGAGCGCCGCCCGCGGCAGAAGCCGAACGGTTTTGAAGAGATTGGCGGCGATGCGGTTCATGGTCTTTGCTTTTCTTTCGAGGTCTTGTGGTTGGTCAGGTCTTTGGTTTCTGTCTCAGGGGCGAAGGGTGGTCGGGCAGGCGAGGCGGCAGGTTCTGGAACTGGCCTCGTCCCAGGAACGGGCCGAACGGCCCGCTTCGGCGACGAGGATGGCGAAGAACATTCCAAACAGGCTCACCAGCAGGCAGACGATGGTGAAGCGGCGGGCGAGCATTGGTCGTGTCTCCTTCAATACGCAGGAGAATGCCCGGGCACGACTGAACCGGCTCTGATGCCGACGTTCATCTGCCGTTCAAATCGGTTGATGGGCTTTGAGGCGGCGCTGGCCATAAGGAGCATGGCTGCCGGCACAGCATGCCAGGATCATGAAACGAAAACGGGGCCTGCCGGCCCCGTTTTCATGTCGCAAGGATGGGGTCGATCAGAGCTTGTGCCAGGTCTGGCTCTTGCAGATCAGCCCGCCGAGCACGCAACCGCTCATTTTCAGCGAGGTGCCCGACAGTGTCGCCTTGCCGGAGTAGGTCTTGTCGTTTGCCGGGTCGGTTATGCTGCCGGTGTATTTGTTGTCGCCGGACGCCTTGAGCGAACCGATGGTCTTGCCGGCATATTTGCCAGACTTCAGCGTGATGGAAAATGAACCCGAGCCCCCGATGGCCGCGGTATCGCCGGCCTGCGTCTTCCAGTTTCCCTCGATCGGATCGGCCCAGGCCACACCGGTCAGGATCAAAGTGGCCGCCAGGGCCAGGCTTGCTTTTCGAAACATCTTTCCTCCCTTGGATACCCGGCAGGAGGCTCCGCCTCGCCGGTCTGCCGCTTACGCAAACGTAAGCTAATCCAGCTCCCTGCAAAACAAAAGCGGTGCCGCAGCGGAAGCTTTGGCAATTCAGAAGCGCCGACGGAAGCAATGTCGGCAGGGAAATGAATGCATGCATGCGCGGCGTTTGTTTCGCGTGGTTAGCGGAGTGTTGATTCCGCTGGCGAAAATTTTCGTCAAATTTGGCGCTATCCGGCTGAATCGCTGGCTTTGTATCCTTAACGAATTTCCACGTTTACCTATTGTTTTAGCTTTGTTTTCCTCAAATTAAGCACGCCATTTAACGACGGATTCAAGCCTGCGCGGCATTCTCGAAAGCATCGAAAGAGCGGCCCGGACAGACAAACGGAGGCAGCTCTCGGGAGCCAGACAGGGCCGGAAGAGAGGATTGAAAAATGGCACGTTTTGAAATGCTTGAAGCAGGCTTCGGCGCCATGGGGGCAACTGCCCAGGCCGACATTCTTTTCGAACTGGGGATGATGTATGCGACGGGCCGCGATTGCGAGACCGATGTCGTCGCCGCCCACAAATGGTTCAACATCGCCGCGATCAAGGGTTCGGCCCGCGCTGCGGAATTGCGTTCGGAACTGTCGGCTGCGATGTCGAAGGTCGAGATCGCCAAGGCGCTGCGCGAAGCCCGCGAATGGATGACGATGCACTGAATTTAGAGATAAGGCAGGGCGGCCTTCTGGTCCGCCAGGCAAGGACAAGGCCGCGGTAAGACGGCCACGCGACAAGACCAAGAACGCGGCACGCCCGACAGGGCCAGCGGCGCGGCGGCCATGATCCGGTTTTCGGAACGATCAGGGCCAGCAGGAAGACAGGGAAGGCGAGTTGGGTTCGAGTGCGGGGGCGCTTGAGAAACAGCTCGACAGGCAAAGCCGCGACCGGCCGGAACAAGGCCGGCGCGGCTTTTGCTTTTTTGCTCCAGAGATGCTCCGCAGGCCTAATCGAGCGCCGCCAATGCGCCTAGACAGGCCACACGAAGGATGAAATTGTCCGGCCTCTCTGGAAGAAGCGTGGCCGGGGCGGCCGCGCGTGAGTGGAGGAGTCATACCGCAATGAAAAAATTAAGTATTTTGAACGCGGCCATTTTCGGCCTGATGATGAGCGCGCCGGTCGCCTATGCCGACGACATCACCTTTTCAGTGGTCGGTCCGATGACCGGACAGCTCGCCACCATTGGCGATCAGTTCAAGCAGGGCGCGCAGGCTGCCGCCGACGCGATCAATGCCGCCGGCGGTGTCGACGGTCGCCAGATCAAGCTCGATATCGAGGATGACCAGTGCGACCCGAAGCAGGCGGTTTCGGTCGCCAACCGTATCGTCGCCAATGGCGTCAAGTTCATCGACGGCCACGCTTGCTCGGGTTCGAGCATTCCGGCTTCCGCCGTCTATGCCGAAGCCGGTGCCCTGATGATGAGCCCGGCCTCCTCGAACCCGGTGCTGACCGACGCCGCAGCGAAGGCCGGCTGGCCGACGATCATGCGCCTCTATACGCGTGACGATGCGCAGGGTGCCTTCATCGGCCCCTGGATCGCGAAGAAGTATGCCGGCAAGAACGTCGTCATCCTGCATGACAAGAGTGCCTACGGTCAGGGCGTTGCCGATGCGGTCAAGGCCACGATGAATGCCGGCGGCCTGAAGGAAGTGGACTATGAAGGCATCAATGCCGGCGAAAAGGACTATTCGGCGCTCGTCACCAAGCTCAAGGACCTCAAGGCCGACGTTGTCTATTTCGGCGGTTACCACCCGGAGGCTGGCCTGATCCTGCGCCAGTCGGCGGAACAGGGCATCAAGTTCCAGCTGATCATGCCGGATTCGATAGCCTCGCCGGAATTCTGGCAGGTTGCCGGCCCGGCCGGCGAAGGGACCATGTTCGTCTTCCCGTCGGATCCTCAGGCAAAGCCGGAAGCCAAGGCAGCCGTCGAGAAGATCAAAGCCGGCGGTTTCGTGCCGGAAGGCTTCACGCTATTCTCCTACGCCACGATCCAGGCCTTTGCGGAAGGCATCAAGCGTGCCGGCAGCGATGATCCGGCCAAGGTCGCCGAGGCGCTGAAGAACGGGCAGCCAATCAGCACGGTTGTCGGCAATGTCACCTTCGACGAGAAGGGCGACCTCAAGAACGCCAGCTACGACATCAACCAGTGGCACGACGGCAAGTATGCGCCGATCCAGCCGTAATCGCTGCCTATATCGATGAAATGGCCGGGCTCGTCCCGGCCATTTCATTTCTGCCTGTGTGTCTTGCCATGGACATATAACGGCGGTCGACATTCTACGGCGCCTCTCTCTCTGTCCGGCAGGACAGGGACGCTTGGCATCCGGCAGCGAGGCTGTCAGCCTTGCATATCCTCGAACCGCACCAGCACGGTGCCGTCGGTAACCTGTGCGCCCTCGGTGGCGATCTCGGCGATCACGCCATCATGCGGCGCGGCGATGGTATGCTCCATCTTCATCGCCTCGAGGATAAGCAGCGGTTGCCCCTTCATCACCGTATCGCCCTTTGTCGCCCGCACAAGCTTGACCAGTCCCGGCATCGGCGCGCGCAAACTGCCTGACGCCGCCGCCGCATCATCGCCTCTGGCCAACGGGTCCGGCACCGCGAACGTATAGCCGACCGCGCCTTCGAATATCGTGATGTGGCCTGGCCAGCGGGCGAGGCGAGGAATGGCGCGAAGGTCATGCGAATTGGCGCTGTCATAGGGTGCATGGAGCGTCACCTGGGAACGCCGGTCTGGTCGTACCGAAACCCTTGCCAGAATATCGTCCTCGCCAAACTTCAGCCGGATCTGTCGTGCCATGCCATGGAAATGCGTGTAGCCGGCAAGCGACGACCATGGATCGTCCGATGGCGGCAGCGCGCCCGCCCCGGAGGCCGCAATGGCCGCGGCCGCGACCGTTTCGCCGCTCGGCGGCGCAATCTCGGTCAGCGCCTGCTGTTGCCGGCTTATCAGGCCGGTATCGACATCGCCCGCCGAAAAGTCCGGATCGGTCACCAGTGCGGCGAGGAAGGCGGTATTGACGATCGAACCGGCGACTTCGGTTCGCGCAAGCGCCGCGCCGAGTGCCTCCAGCGCAGCCGGCCTGTCCCTGCCATGCACCACCAGCTTGGCGATCATCGGATCATAATAGGGAGAAATGGCGTCGCCGGCCCGCACCCCGGTTTCGACACGCATGGCGGCCCCTTGGGGAACCGTGTCGGGAAATTTCAGATGATGCAGTGTGCCGGTCGCAGGCAGAAACTCCCTTGCGGCATCCTCGGCATAGAGGCGCGCCTCGAAGGCGTGGCCGGCTAGCTTTATCTCGCCTTGCGTTTTCGGCAGCTTCTCGCCGGATGCGACCCGCAACTGCCATTCTACCAGATCAGTGCCGGTGACCATCTCGGTGACCGGGTGCTCGACCTGCAACCTCGTGTTCATCTCCATGAACCAGAAGCGGTCAGGCGTCAGGCCTTGCGAGGCATCGACGATGAATTCGATGGTGCCGGCACCGCAGTAGCTGATCGCCTTGGTGGCCTTCACCGCCGCCTCGGTCATCGCCTTGCGTAACGCCTCCGTCATGCCGGGGGCGGGGGCTTCCTCGATAACCTTCTGGTGGCGTCGCTGCGCCGAGCAGTCGCGTTCGAACAGATGGACGGCATTGCCGAAATTGTCGCCGAAAACCTGCACCTCGATGTGGCGCGGTTTGTCGATATATTTTTCCACCAGTACACGGTCGTCGCCAAAAACGGATTTCGCCTCGCGTCGTGCGCTCGACAGCGCTTCGGAAAACTCGTCGGGGTGCTCGACCCGGCGCATGCCCTTGCCACCGCCGCCGGCCCGCGCCTTGATCAGCACGGGGTAGCCGATTTCGCGTGCCTTGGAGGCCAGGACCACGATCTCCTGTGCCTCGCCATGGTAGCCCGGCACGACGGGCACGCCGGCCTTTTCCATCAGCCGTTTGGCGGCATCCTTCAGCCCCATGGCGCGGATAGAGGCCGCCGACGGGCCGATGAAGGTGAGCCCCGCGGCCGCCACCTGGTCGACGAAATCAGGATTTTCCGACAGGAAGCCATAGCCGGGATGAACGGCTTGCGAGCCTGTCGCCAAGGCGGCCGCGACGATCTTGTCGCCGCGCAGATAGCTGTCGCTGACAGGCGAGGTACCGATATGTACCGCCTCGTCGGCCATCTCGACATGCAGGGATTTCGCATCGGCATCGGAATAGACGGCAACCGTGCGCACCCCCATCCTGCGCGCCGTGCGGATCACCCGGCATGCGATCTCGCCTCGGTTGGCGATCAGGATCTTTGTGAACATGAAACCTCCGTAGACTGCGTTCGCCTCGAGGAAGCAACGGCCTCACGGTATAGTTCGGCCATTTGTTCGTCGAAGCAGCAGAAGATGACGGTCTGCGGCGTCGTATTTCCGCTCAAGAAGCTATTTACGGCGCCGACTGCAATTGCTGCCGCCTCATCCCTCGGATAGCGGTAGATGCCCGTCGAGATCGCCGGAAAGGCGACCGAGCGGCATTCCTTCTCGGCGGCGATTTCGAGCGAACGCCGATAGCAGGAGGCGAGCAACTCCGCCTCGCCCTTGCCGCCGCCCTGCCAGACTGGACCGACCGTATGGATGACGTAGCGGGCCGGCAGCCGATAGCCCTTGGTCAACTTTGCATCGCCGGTCTTGCAGCCGTTGAGCGTGCGGCATTCGGCGAGGAGTTCCGGCCCCGCCGCCCGGTGAATGGCGCCGTCGACCCCGCCGCCGCCGAGCAGCGAGGAATTGGCCGCGTTGACAATGGCGTCGACATCCAACTTGGTGATGTCGCCGACGTTAATGCGGATCCTGTCCTGCACCTCGCCCATTTCACATCCTGAACACGCCGAAGCGCGTTTCCTCGATCTCCGCGTTGAGCGCGGCCGAGAGGCTGAGCGCCAGCACCTCGCGCGTCTTGGCCGGATCGATGATGCCGTCGTCCCATAGCCTTGCGGAGGAATAGAGCGGGTGGCCTTCATGCTCGTATTTCATCAGGATCGGCTTCCTGAACTTCGCTTCTTCCTCAGCGCTCCATTCGCCGCCCTTGCGCTCGATACCCTCGCGCTTGACCATGGCCAGCACCGTCGCCGCCTGCTCGCCGCCCATCACCGAAATGCGGGCGTTCGGCCACATCCACAGGAAGCGGGGCGAGTAGGCGCGCCCGCACATGCCGTAGTTGCCGGCGCCGAACGAGCCGCCGATGATCACGGTGACCTTGGGCACGCGGGCGGTGGCGACTGCCATCACCAGCTTGGCGCCGTCCTTGGCGATGCCGCCTGCCTCATATTTGCGCCCCACCATGAAGCCGGTGATGTTCTGCAGGAACACCAGTGGAATCTTGCGTTGGCAGCACAGTTCGATGAAATGCGCGCCCTTCAGCGCGCTTTCGGAAAACAGCACGCCATTGTTGGCGATGATGCCGACCGGCATGCCGTGGAGATGGGCAAAGCCGGTGACGAGCGTGGTGCCGTAATTCTGCTTGAACTCATCGAACTCCGAACCGTCGACGAGGCGCGCGATCACCTCGCGCACGTCATAGGGCTGGCGCAGATCCGTCGGCACGATGCCGTAGATCTCATCTGCCGGATGAAGCGGCGGAATCGGTTTCTGGACGGCAAGGCTTACGGTCTTGTTCCGATTGAGGTTCTTGATGATGCGCCGGCAGATGGCCAGCGCATGCTCGTCGTCGAGCGCGTAGTGGTCGGCGACGCCGGAGAGCCGTGTATGGACGTCGGCGCCGCCGAGATCCTCGGCGCTGACGTCCTCGCCGGTGGCGGCCTTCACCAGCGGGGGACCGCCGAGGAAGATGGTCGCCTGGTTGCGCACCATGATCGTCTCGTCCGACATTGCCGGCACATAGGCGCCGCCCGCCGTGCACGAACCCATGACGCAGGCGATCTGCGGGATGCCTGAGGCGGACATGTTGGCCTGGTTGTAGAATATGCGCCCGAAATGCTCGCGGTCGGGAAACACCTCGTCCTGGTTGGGCAGGTTGGCGCCGCCGCTGTCGACCAGGTAGACGCAAGGCAGATTGTTCTGCAGCGCGATCTCCTGCGCGCGCAGATGCTTCTTCACCGTCAGCGGGTAATAGGTGCCGCCCTTCACCGTGGCGTCATTGACGACGACCATCACTTCCGTGCCTTCGACGCGCCCGATACCGGCGATGATGCCGGCGGAGGGAATGTCCTCGCCATACATCGACCATGCGGCGAACTGGCCGATCTCGAGAAAGGGCGACCCGGTGTCGAGCAATTGCGCCAGCCGCTCGCGCGGCAGCAGCTTGCCGCGCGCGACGTGTCGCTCGCGCGCCTCTTCCGAGCCACCGCGCTCGACGCTCGCGGCCTTTTCGGCGATATCGCCGACCAGCGCCCGCATGCGTTCGGCATTGGTGTGGAAGGTATCGGAGGAAGGGGAGATCTGGGTCCGGAGGACGGCCATGCTATACCCCCTCCGCCATGATCTCGCGGCCGATCAGCCATCGCCGGATTTCGCTGGTGCCGGCACCGATTTCGTAGAGCTTGGCGTCGCGTAGCAGCCGGCCGGTCGGATAGTCGTTGATGTATCCGTTGCCACCCAGAAGCTGGAGTGCGTCAAGCGTCATCTGCGTTGCTTTTTCGGCGGCAAACAGAATGCAGCCTGCGGCGTCCTTGCGGGTGGTCTGGCCGCGGTCGCAGGCGGCGGCGACCGCGTAGACATAGGCGCGCGCGGCGTTCATCGTCGTGTACATGTCGGCGAGCTTGCCTTGCACCAACTGGAATTCCCCGATCGCCTGGCCGAACTGCTTGCGCTCATGCACATAGGGCACCGCGACGTCGAGACACGCGGCCATCAGGCCGATCGGGCCACCGGCCAGCACCGTGCGCTCATAGTCGAGACCAGACATCAGCACCTCGACGCCACACCCTTCCTCGTGCAGCACGTTGTCGAACGGCACCTCCACATTATCGAAAACCAGTTCGCCGGTGTTGGAGCCGCGCATGCCGAGCTTGTCGAGCTTTTGCGCGACCGAAAATCCGGCAAAGGCCTTTTCGACGATGAAGGCGGTGATACCGCGCGCATGACGCTCTGGATCGGTCTTGGCATAGACCACCAGCGTCTCGGCGTCCGGGCCGTTGGTGATCCACATCTTGGTGCCGTTGAGCACGTAGCGGTCATTGCGCTTTTCGGCACGCAGCTTGAGCGAGACAACGTCGGAGCCGGCGCCGGGCTCCGACATTGCCAGCGCGCCGACGCGCTCGCCCGAGCAAAGTGGCGGCAGGAATTTCTCCTTCTGCGCCGGCGTTGCCCAGCGGTTGATCTGGTTGACGCAGAGATTGGAGTGGGCGCCGTAGGACAGGCCGACCGAGGCCGAGGCCCTTGATATCTCCTCAACGGCGATCACGTGCGCGAGATAGCCCATGCCGCTGCCGCCGAACTCCGGATCGGCGGTGATGCCGAGGAGGCCGAGATTGCCGAGTTCCGCCCACAGATGCGCCGGGAATTCGTTCGAGCGGTCGATTTCCGCCGCGATCGGCGCGATCCTGTCCTGGGCGAAGCGCCGCACCAGCTCGCGCAACGCCTCGATATCCTCGACATGCCCGAAGCTGAGCGTGTTCGTATACATCCGGTTCCTCCTGCCGCAGGCCCCCCGAAAATCGACTTGGATTTTCGGAAAGGATCACGCGCAAAATTAAAATCCTACAGCGTCGTTTGCGCGTCCAAACGGACGTGCGGCGCTGTAGGTGTCGATCGTCGCGCCGACGAGCCGCATCGTCATCGAAAGATATGTCGCTGTGACTTCTGCGATCGACAGCCGCTCGCCCGGCCGGAACCAGACGATGACGCCGGTCATCATCTGGATCAGCGCCATGGCGGTGAGGCCGGTGTCTTCGACGACGAACACGCCTGCCTCGGCGCCGTCACGCAGAATGGCGCGCAGTTCCTTCTCATAGGCCGTGCGCATCCGCAGTATCTGCGTCAGTCTTTCGGGCGACAGGCTGCGCAGCTCCATGTTCGAAACATGCGTCGCATGGCGGCGGGCGATGTGGAAGGCGATGTGGTTCTCGACATAGGCCGAAAGCCGGCTTGCCGGATCGGCATCGGCTGGCCGTGCGGCGTTCCAGGCTGCGATCAGCTCCTCCATATGCTCGCGCATCAGCGTGAACAGCAAATCCTCCTTGGTCGGGAAATAGCGATAGAGCGCGGCCGCCTGCACGCCGACTTCGGCCGCCAGCTGGCGCATCGACATCGCCTCATAGCCGAGCTGTGCGATCAGGTTGACCGCCGCCTCGCGGGCTGCCGCCTCGGTCTTCCCGCCATCGGATCCTGTCGTGCGCGCCAAAAGAGCCTCCCTTGTTGCGAATTAATAAAACGAACGTTCAATTAATTCAAGAGGTATGCCGAAGCCGCATCAGGCATCGATCCGGAAGCCGGTAACAGGATTGCTGGATACCGCATCCTCGACGTCAATCCCGGAAACGGACGCTCCCGGCGGTCCTTTCCAAAGCCGGCCGATCATGGTCGAGACGGCTTCGCCTGTGCCGGCAATCTCGGCGGTCACCGAGCCATCCGCTTCATTGCGCACCCAGCCCGTAAGCCCAAGGCTGGCGGCCTGGCTTCGGACCCAGATCCTGTAGCCGACGCCTTGCACCTTGCCGTGGGCCCGCACACGCACTGCCTTGCGATCGTCAGCCATTGCGTCTCTCCCGAGGCTCGTCTGCTGGAATTTGGCGCAGGCGACGGGGAATGCAACAGGCCGGTCGAAACGAGGATGGAGGGGGCCCGAGTCGAACTCGAATTTAATTGACTCAGTCCACCAAATTTCTAACACTGTGGCTATCATTATCCAAGGGCTGAACGCAGATGCTGGACCAACGCAGTGCTTTGGTGGCCGATATCAGGCACTTCAACCGTTTCTACACCCGCACTGTCGGCCTTCTCGACGAGACCTTGACGCAGAGCCCGTTCACGCTCACCGAGGCGCGCGTCCTGTTCGAGCTTGGTTATCGGGATCGCCCGGCGGCGGCGGAAATCGCCGGCGAGCGAGGCTTCCTTTCGGAGACATTCGACATCGATGTCGGCCCGGCCGCCTCCGACATCGCCAGGCAACTGCGTCTCGACGCGGCCTATCTGACGCGGATCCTGCGAAAATTCGCCGGAGAAGGCCTGACCGAAACCCGGAACGATCCGGTCGACCGGCGAAGGCGTATTCTGTCGCTGACGGCAAGGGGGCGGGCCGCCCTTGCCGGTCTGCAGGCCGCGGCGGACCGCGACACTTCCCGGCTTATCGAGAACCTGCCCGACCACCGCTTGGCCGAACTCGGCGACGCCTTGCGCAAGGCAGCGGAGCTGCTGGGCGATCCGGCGGCTGAAGGCCAGACGGCGCCCCCCGTCGTGACGTTGCGTACGCATCGTGTCGGCGACATTGGCTGGGTGGTGCAGCGTCAGGCCCAGCTCTACGCCGAGGAATATGGCTGGAGCATCGAGTTCGAAGCCTTGGTTGCCGAAATCGGAGCCGACTTCATCCGCAATTTCAAGCCAGGGCGCGATTTCTGCTGGATCGCCGAACGCGCCGGCCTCCCGCTTGGCGCGGTGTTTCTGGTTCACCAGGACGACGAGGTCGCGAAACTGCGGCTGCTGCATGTCGAGGCTGCGGCGCGCGGGTTGGGCATCGGCAAGCGCCTGGTTGCGGAATGCGTGAACCAGGCGCGCGCCTGCGGCTACATCAAGCTCGTTCTGTGGACGAATGACATTCTGGTCGCCGCCCGCGCGATTTATGAGCGCGCCGGGTTCAGACTGGTCTCACAGGAGCGCCATCACAGTTTCGGCAAGGAACTCACCGGCCAGAACTGGGAGCTCGATCTCTAACGGGCCGGCAAGTTCGCCGCTATGGCAACGCTCGTTCAGTTTCCACGGGCGGCGGCCAGTGCGCCGGGCAGTTCCTCGGCAAAAATGTCGAGCTCGTGGTCCAGTCCGACGCTGACGCGGATGCAACGATCGAGCCCCGGCGCCATCGGCTTGCGGATGAAGACGTCGCGCGCCAACAGGCCTTGCAGGATCTTCAGCGCGAAAGCGCCGTCGCGGCCGCAATCGATGGTAACGAAATTGGTCGCCGACGGCAGCGGCGTCAGCCCGTTCTGTTCGGCTATCTGCGCGATGCGCCGGCGCCCTGCCGCCACCCGCGCCACCACTGAATCCAGATAATCCTGGTCGGCGAGCGCCTCGACGCCCGCCACCTGCGCCATGCGGCTGACGCCGTAGTGATTGCGGATCTTCTCGAAATCGCTGATCACCTGGGCCTCGGCGACCGCATAGCCGCAGCGTATGCCGGCAAGCCCGTAAGCTTTCGAAAAGGTGCGCATGCGGATGACATTCGGCCGCGAGACGTCGATGGGCGGCAGTGCGGAGGCCGGCCCCAATTCTCCATAGGCTTCGTCGAGCACGAGCATGGTGGTTTCCGGCAGCGCTTCGATAAAGTGCGTCAGCTCGGCCGCTTCCCACCAGCTCCCCATGGGGTTGTCCGGATTGGACAGATAGACCAGCGGCGCTTTCTCCCTGGCGGCCGCAGCCAGCAGCCCTTCCAAATCTTCGTGGTCGTCCACATAGGGCACCGTGACAAGCCGCCCGCCGACACCGGCAATGTGGAAGTTGAAGGTGGGATAGGCGCCGAGCGAGGTGACCACCGCATCGCCAGGCGCCACATACATGCGCGCCACCAGGCCAAGCAGGCCATCGATGCCTTCGCCGACCACGACGTTCTCGACCTTCAGATTATGATGCGCGGCCGCGGCCACCTTCAGGTCGTGATTGTCGGGATCGCAATACATCCACATGTCGCGCGCGATCTCAGCCATCCGGGCGATGACGCGCGGCGACGGCCCGAAGCTGCTCTCATTGGCGCCGATGCGGGCGCGGAATGCACGCCCGCGCTCGCGCTCCTGCGCTTCGGGGCCGACAAACGGCACGGTCGACGGAAGCGCTGCAACGAGCGGCATAAGGGGAGGGCGCAGACGCATGGCAAAAGCTCGCGTGAGGGAAGGGGCTTCTTGCTAGCGCGGTCAGTAGGCGGGTGCAAGTTGCGCGCAATGAGCAATCGTTGCCGCCCGCCTGATCCAAACACCTGATGCATCCCAGAGCAATCATCGTCCGCTGCGGAATCGCGCAGTCGAAACCCCCAATGAAAAACCCGGCGGTTGCCCGCCGGGTTTCTATATTCGAAGCGATAGCTGTTAGAACGAGCGCTGGAAGCGGAGCATGCCGCCGACGCTGTTCTTCTTATCGGCAGGTGTAAACGACGGGTTGACGAAGCCAGCATCGTCAAACCGGCCGGCATGGAGGTAGTCGACTTCGGCCGTGACGGTGAAGCCGGGAACGACGTCATAAGCAACGTTCGCCGCAACGCCGACGTTCTTCCAGTCGTCAGCAGACACCTGAAGGTTGAACGAGGTCTTCTCGTTGAACTTGTAGGTGCCGCCGCCCCAGACTGCCCAGTTGCCGCCCCACGCCTTGTAGAAGCCGCGGCCATGGGCTTCGACAAAATTGCCGGCGTCGTCGTTGAGGTTGTCATCGGTGCCGTAGCCGCCCATGATGAACAGCGACAGTGCGTCGCTGACATTGACGTCCAAGCGAACCTTGCCGGCAACTTCCTCGTAATTGCTGTCATAAGCGACGACGCCGGTGATGGCGCCCCAGCCCTGCGTGTACTTCACGCCGCCGACGACATGCGGAACATAGCTGTCGATCGTGTCGGTACCGGTGCCTTCTTCGAGCGAGACCACGGCCGAGAAGCCATTGCCCGCGTCGAAGTAGTACTGGACGACGTTGGTGTCGAAATCGCCGTAAGGAACCAGCGTATCCTGGATCACGTTGCCGGC
>NZ_VFWC01000019.1:0-79061 GCF_006442405.1 Mesorhizobium sp. B2-2-3
GTAGTCGAAGGTGGTCTGCTGGAGCTGCGGCAATATCTGCGTGGTGCTGAACAGCACCGCGCCGACCGCCATCATCACCAGGAAGGATGTGCCGAACTGGCGGGTGAAAACCAGCTGCATGTCGACGATCGGATCGCGATGGCGAAACTCCCAGGGGATCAGGAAAAGGAACGAGACGGCCGAGATCACGGCGAACGTCGTGATGAAGCCCGAGGCAAACCAGTCGTTGCGCTGGCCCTCGTCAAGGAAGATCTCAAGGGATCCGAGCGCCAGCACGACGAAGATGAAGCCGACCCAGTCGATCTTGAGGCCATCCTTCAGCCTCTCCTGGCGCTCGCGCTCCAGCACGTCTGGTTCGACCAGCAGCCATTGCACAAGGGCCAACGACATGATGCCGAAGGGCACGTTGATGAAGAAGATCCAGTGCCAGGAGAAATGGTCGGTCAGCCAGCCGCCGATGGTCGGCCCGACCGTCGGTGCAACGATGACGGCGATGCCGTAGAGCGCGAAGGCCTGCGAGCGTTTTTCGGGCGGGAAAGTATCGGCGAGGATCGACTGCTCGCTGGGTGCCATCCCACCGCCGCCCAGTCCCTGAAGGATGCGAAACAGGATCAGCATTTCCAGGTTCGGCGCGAGGCCGCAGAGCAGCGACGCGAGCGTGAAGGTAGCGACGCAGATCATGTAGTAGCGTTTGCGGCCGATCACGCCGGCGAGCCAGCCGCTGATCGGGATGATGACGGAATTGGCGACCAGATAGGTGGTGATGATCCAGGTGCTTTCGTCCATTCCGGCCGCGAGGCTGCCGGCTATGTTGCGCAGCGCCACATTGGCAATGGACGTATCGAGCACCAGCATGAAGGTGGCGATGGAGACGACGATGGCGATAAGCCAGGGATTGCGCCCGCCCGCGGCGGACCGGCTTTCGCCGGCTTGCGCGGTCGCCTGGCCGGTCATCGCACCTTGACCGTCGGCACGACGGACATGCCGGGCCCGAGCAGCAGGCCGGTCTTCTTGTCGAAGACGATCTTCACGGGCACGCGCTGCACCACCTTGACGAAATTGCCGGTCGCGTTCTCTGTGGGCAGCAGGCTGAAAGCGGTTCCGCTGCCGGCCTGGATGCTGTCGACGTGGCCCCTGAAGGTCTGCTCCGGGTAGGCGTCGATATCGATCTCGACGGGCTGGCCAGGCCGCATAAGGTCGAGTTGTGTTTCCTTGAAGTTGGCCTTCACCCACACGTCCTCGGGCACGAACATCATCAGCACTTGCCCCGGTTGGGCATATGCGCCCACGGCGGCGGATATGTTCGTCGCCCGTCCGGCCACCGGAGCGGTGATCGAGGTGCGGGAAAGCGCGGTGCGGGCCTGCTCTTCGCTGGCATGGGCCTGGTCGAGTTTTGCCGCCACGCTTTTGCGCTGGGCCTCGAGGACGGCGACTTGTCTCTGGGCCGCCACGACGTTCGCCTGCGAGCTGTCGAGCATCGCCTGGGCCTGGCGAAGCGTCGAGGCAGCCTGTTGCGCCTGCTGCAGCGTTCCGGTTCCCTTGGCAAGCAATTCGCTGTTGCGCTGATTTTCGGCTTTCGCGAAATCAAGCGCTGCCCGGCCTTGCGACACCTGCTTCTGGGCTTGGTCCACCTTGGCCTGCTGCGCTTCGATCTGGGCTGCGATGTCAGCGGTTTCGGCGTCGGCCTGCGCCACCTGCGCCTGAACCTGCTTGAGGGATGCCTGATAATCCCTGTCATCGATGCGCAGCAGGACATCGCCGGCCTTTACGCTCTGATTGTCGGTCACCGCCACATCGGTGATGCGGCCGGCGATTTCGGCACCTATGGTTACGGTACGGGCGTCGATGAAGGCATCGTCGGTCCATTCATACTGTCGCGCCTGGAGCCACCAGATTATCGCTGCGGCCGATGCCAGCAGCAGAACAAGGATGACCGCCGCGGTGACGTAGGGGTGCCGCCTGAGCGAGCCGAACAGGCCCTCTTTGTTCCCGGCGGAAGCATCGAGGTCCTGTTTCGGTTGTGGGCGCGACGAGGCGCGCTTCGGTCGTGCATCGGGGCGACGTTTTGTTTGAGGTCTTTCGTCGACCGGTGCGACGTCTGGAGAGTTCGTGTCCACGTTAGCGGTCCGCGGTAGGGTTGGTGCGGCAAAAGCCGCGTACTGGAAGGACGTAAATCAACGGACCCGCGTCCGAAAAAGTTCCTGTTTCAGATTGAGGGTTTGTGGCCGGCCGCGCTAGGCGAAGTGCAGCAGCATCATCACCAGCGCGATGCCGACAAGTCCCGCAATGAAGATGATACGGCGCGTTCGCGTTCGCAGGATAATCTCGCCTTGCCGCGCATCCTCTGCGGAAAAACAGGCCCCTCTTTGTCGGGATCGTTGCTCATGAGCTGCTCCTTCCGACGAATTTGGAGTGTCTCAGGCAGCTAAACCTGCTCATCCCGGCAAGGTTCCCCAGAAATCACGGGAGCTGACGGCCGGGGTCACGCTTTGCCAGCCGACAAGCGCAAGCCAGTCCGGGCCACGCCGGGCGCGCCATCAGTCGGCCGGCAACGCATAGGCGATCACGTCGTCGCCGACCTTCGTCTCCATGAAATGATGACCGCCCGGCGCGATGACGACATATTGCCGGCCGCCGACCTCATAGGTCATTGGGGTGGTCTGGCCGCCAGCGGGCAGATCCGTCTGCCAGACCACCTTCCCGGTCTTGATGTCGATGGCGCGCAGCTTGTCGTCCGTCGCCGCCGCGATGAAGATCAGGCCGCCGGCGGTCACGAGCGGCCCGCCATTGTTTGGCGTGCCGATATCCAGCGGCAGCATGGACGGGATGCGCCAGGGGCCATTCTCGACCGCCTCGCCGAGCGGCTTGTCCCCGAGCGTCTTGCCTGTCTTCAGCTCGATGGCACGGATATGGCCGTAAGGCGGCTCGGAACAAAGCAGCCCCGTCGAGAGGCGCCAGCCCGCGTTGACGGCAATGGCGTACGGCGAACCCATCTGCGGGTCACCCATGTCCTTGGCCCTTTTCGAAGCGCCGCCCTGTTCGATCGACCTGAAGCCTATCTGGTCCGCCTTTTGGCGCGGTATCAACTGATCATAGTTGGGCATGTCGTTGTAATTGGCGACCAGGATGCCGGCGTCGGTGTCGACGGCAACGCTTCCCCAGTCGGAGCCGCCATTGTAGCCGGGATATTCGATGAAAGGCTTGTCCACCGTGGGGGGCGTATATTCGCCCTGGTAGGAAGCCTGCCGGAACTGGATGCGGCAGTAGAGCTGGTCGAGCGGACTCATGCCCCACATATCCTTCTCGGTCAGCACAGGCTGGTCGAGATGGGCATAGCCGGAATAAGGCTGCGTCCTGGACAATTTCTCTGGTTCGACGCCGCCCGACGGCACCGGCCGTTCTTCGACCGGGAACAGCGATTTTCCGGTCTTGCGGTCGAGCACATAGATCTGGCCCTGCTTGCTGGGCACGATGATTGCGGGAACCTTTCCGTCGGTAGACGGAATATCGACGAGCGTCGGCTGCGAACCGAGGTCATAGTCCCAAAGGTCGTGATGGACGGTCTGAAAATGCCAGACCGGCTTGCCCGTCGTGACATCGATGGCGACGATTGAGGAATTGTATTGGTTTTCGAAGTCCTTGCGATCGACACCATAATAGTCGACGGCGGCGTTGCCGAGCGGCAGGAAGACATAGCCGAGCTGCGGATCGGCGGCGGCTACGGTCCACATGTTCGGCGTGCCGCGCGTGTAGGTATCGCCCTGGGGCGGTGCGCCCGTGCGGTCCGGATGGCCCATGTCCCAAGCCCAGACCAGTCTCCCCGACATCACGTCATAGCCGCGCACGACGCCTGACGGCGCATCCTCGGCCTGGCCGTCCAGTACCTGGGCGCCAAGCACGGCAATGCCGCGCACGACGGTCGGAGGCGCCGTCACCGAATACCAGCCGGGCACGGTCTTGCCGAGCCCCTGGGTGAGATCGACGACGCCCTGCTGGCCGAAATCGCCACATGCCTTTCCGGTCCTGGCGTCGATGGCAATCAGCCCTGCATCGAGCGTGCCCCACAGGATGCGTGTTGCGCATGGTCGATCGGCGCTTGCGCCTGGAACGGCGTAGTAGGCGACGCCCCGGCAACTGGCGCCGTATGGGATGGCGGCGTCGGATACCTTCGGATCATAGCGCCACTCCTCCTTGCCGGTTGCCGCGTTGGCCGAGATGACGATGCCCTTGGCCGAACATGCAAACAGGTGCCCGTCCACTTCGAGGGGCGTGTTTTCCGGGGAGTATTTGTCGGTCGCCGCCTTGCTTGGCATATCGCCCGTGTGGAAATCCCAAACTTTGGTCAGCTTCGCGACGTTGTCGGCGGTGATCTGTTTGAGAGGCGAATAGCGGGTGGCAAGTTCCGAGCCGCCATAGACGGGCCAATTCGGTCCAGCCTGGTGTATCGCGACATCGGGCTGAGGGCTGACCGGAGACTGACCAGATGCGCTTCCTGCGGCGGGTGGCGTGACCGGGGCAACCGGGGATGCCTCCTGGGATTGTGCCGAGGGCGTGAAATGCTGAAGCCCGATCGCGCAGCCGACAATGAAAAGGGCAGCGGATGCGGTCGCGCAGCCGCGGTCGCGAACCCGTTTCGCGTGCCCGGCGCGAAAGGCGGGCAAGGTCAAAAGAACGAAGATCAGGATGACCGTCGGCGCGAGCACCCGGGGCATCAACCCCCAGCCGTCCATGCCGATTTCCCAATAAGCCCAGGCGAGCGTCGCGATCCAGGTCAGCACGTAGAGCCAGACTCCGGCGGCATTGCCGCTCAAAAGCAAAACACCCGCCGCCAGGAGAGCCACTCCGGTGGGCAAATAGTACCAGGAGCCGCCCAGCGCGATGAGCCAGGCGCCGCCTGCGCCGATCAGCAAACCAAGTATTGCCAGCAGCACACCCACGAACATGGTCCACCAGAAGGCGACGCCGGAGCGACGCCTGTCGGCGAGATTCGGATTGGCAGAAGTCATGACAGCATTTCCATTACGACAGGCTCATGATTATTTCGAACGCTGGCCGTCCCGCATGGTTGCGATCGGCCGCGGTTTTCGAGGGTGCTCCTAACTCACCATTTTGTGAGCATTCCGCGCCGACGGAACCTTTGTCGCTTTGCCGCCGTTAGGCGCTCGATCCAAAAGCTTGTTCCAAGCGAAAAATCGGCGAGGATGCCGCAGGTCTTTTCCAGCAACGCCAATGGGATTGCCCGCTTCTTTCTGTGGGGTGTTTGCTGTTTCGCGCTTCTGGCGGCCGTCGGCGGCACGGCGTTTTTGCGTTCAGGGTTCGTTACCGGCGTGGGGCAACCGGTGGCCCAGGCCGTTCCGTTCAGCCACAAGCATCATGTCGGCGATATCGGACTGGACTGTCGTTATTGCCACAACGGGGTCGAGACATCAGCCTCGGCGGGGCTGCCGGCGACAGAAGTGTGCATGACCTGTCATTCGCAGCTCTTCACCAATGCCGAGATGTTGGCGCCGGTGCGCGCAAGTCTCGCTTCGGGACAGCCGCTGCAATGGCAGCGGGTCAATTCGGTGCCGGATTTCGTTTACTTCAACCACTCCATCCATATCGCGAAGGGCGTCGCCTGCGAGACCTGCCATGGCGCGGTCGACGACATGCCGCTGACGCGACGGGCGCATTCATTGTCGATGGAATGGTGCCTTGGCTGCCACCGGGACCCAGGTCCCAACCTTCGCCCGCCGCGGGACGTTTTCCTGATGCACTGGAAGCCGCTTGACGACATCGAGCAGATCCGGCGTTCCCTGATCGGCGTGCTCGACATTCATCCCGAGACCATGACGGATTGCTATGTCTGCCACCGTTGACCGAAATCCGGCTTTCGATCTTGCGGCATTGCGGCTCGCCGCGGCGGGGCGCGAGCCATGGCGAAGCATGGGCGAACTGGCTGACACGGCGGAGTTCCAGCGCTTTGTGGAGGCGGAATTCCCCGCGATGGCCGATCGCCTTCAGCCTGGCTTCGACCGGCGCACCGTCCTGAAACTGATGGGTGCATCGCTGTCGCTGGCCGGACTGGCCGCCTGCAGCGAGGCCGAGAGCATCGTGCCTTATGTCCGCCAGCCGGAGAACATCATTCCCGGCCGGCCGCTCTACTACGCGACAGCCCTCTCCAGCGACGGCTACGGCATCGGAGCCGTGATCGAGAGCCATGAGGGCCGGCCGACAAAGGTCGAGGGTAACCCGGATCATCCGGCATCGCGCGGCGCCACCGATGCCGTCATGCAGGCGGCGGTGTTGTCGCTGTTCGATCCCGAGCGATCTCGCACGCCGCTCAAGCTGGGCGAGCCCGCAAGTTACGATGAGTTCCTGAAAGATATCGCCGAACTGGCTGGTGGATTCCTCGCTTCAGGCGGGCAAGGGCTGGCATTGCTGCTCGAGGCGACGACATCGCCGACGACGAAGGCGCAGATCGCGGCGCTGAGGGTGCGCTATCCCAGACTTCGCGTCTTCCGCCACGATCCGCTTGCGGCCAATTCCGGTGAACAGGCAACGGGTACATTGTTCGGCAGGCCGTTGACGGCGATCTACCGTTTCGACCGCGCCGATGTGATCGTCAGCCTGGATGCCGATTTCCTGGGCGATGGGCCGGGGCGCCTGGCCTATGCTCGTGATTTCGCGCAGCGGCGGCGGGTGCGCAAATCGACGGACACGATGAGTCGCCTCTATGTCGTCGAGACGACTCCCACCATCACGGGTGCTGCCGCCGACCATCGCCGAGCTATCAGGTCAAGCGCCGTCGCAAGCGTTGCGGCGGCGATCAAGGCCGCCCTCGATGGCGACAATGCCGCGGCCGGCTTGTCGCCGCTCGATCCGGAGTGGATAAAGGCGCTTGCCGATGATCTGCACAGTGCCGGCCGCAATGCGCTTGTGGTGGCCGGAGCGCACCAGGCACCGATCGTGCATGCCTTGGCCCTAGCGATGAATGCCAGGCTTGGTGCCCTTGGCAACACGCTGCAATTGATCGAGCCGCCTGATGCCATGCCGGTGGATGGCGATCTTGCCACGCTCTGCCGGGCCATCACGGATGGTTCGATCGACAAGACCGTCGTGCTCGGCGCCAATCCCTTGCACACGGCGCCATCGGACATCGATGCGCGGAAGGCTCTTTCGAGCCTGAAGCTTCTTGTCCACTGGGGACTCTACCGCGATGAGACGGCGTTTCTGGCTCGCTGGCATATCCCAGCCGCGCACGAGTTGGAGAGCTGGAGCGATATCCGGGCCTATGACGGTACGGTCTCGATCGTGCAGCCGCTCATAGAGCCTCTGTTCGGTGGCAAGAGCCTGCATCAGTTGCTTGCCGCGCTGGGCGGTGAATTCGGCCCCAATGCGCAGGCACCGGTGCGCCGGACGTGGGCCGCCATGGACGAGGTGGCCTGGCGCAAGGCGCTGCGCGAGGGCATCGTGCCGAACACTGCTGCTGGTCCCGCTGCCGTTTCGGCACCGCCGGATAGCGATGGCTCGGCACCCAATGCCGCCACCAAGGGGTTGGAGGTTCGCTTCGTCGCCGATCCCTGGCTTCGCGACGGCCGCCACGCCAATTCATCCTGGCTTCAGGAATTGCCCCGGCCGTTAAGCAAGCTCGTCTGGGGCAATGCGGCGCTGGTCTCGCCAGCCACCGCGCAGCACCTGAGGCTCGAAAACGGGCAGGTGGTCAACCTGGCGCGGGACGGCAGGACGCTGGACGCACCCGTCTGGATCACGCCGGGACAGCCTGACGACACAGTGACGCTGTCGCTCGGTTTTGGACGCAAGGCCGGCTCGGTGGCGGCACTCGCGGGCGGCTACGATGCCTTCGCGATCCGGACCAGCGATGCGCCATGGTTTGCCGACGATGTCGTCCTGAGCCCGCGCGGCGGTTCGGCGCGTGTAGTCACGACCCAACATCATCAAGCGATGGAGGGCAGGGCGATCATCCGCCATGCTTCGCTCGATGCGTTCAGGGCAAATCCCCATTTCGTGCGCGACCACGCGCCCCCAGCGCCCGTGGAATCGCTCTACCCCGACTGGAGCTACGACCAGGAAGCCTGGGGCATGTCGATAGACCTGTCGGCCTGCATCGGCTGCATGGCCTGCGTGTCGGCCTGTCAGGCCGAGAACAACATCGCAACGGTGGGGCCGGACGAGGCGGCACTCGGACACGAAATGCACTGGCTGCGCGTCGACCGCTACTATGCGGGCGGGATCGACGGTCCGGACATGTTCTTCCAGCCAGTGCCGTGCATGCATTGCGAGAAGGCCCCCTGCGAGGTCGTCTGTCCGGTCAATGCGACCATCCATACGCATGACGGTCTGAACGCGCAGGTGTACAACCGCTGCATCGGCACGCGCTACTGTTCGCAGAACTGTCCCTACAAGGTGCGGCGGTTCAATTTCCTGGAGTACCAGGAGTTCGACAATGACAGCGCGGGACCGGAGCAGGCCGTCCACAATCCCGATGTCACCGTGCGTTCGCGCGGCGTCATGGAAAAATGCAGCTACTGCGTACAGCGCATTTCGCAAAAACGGATCCGCGCCCAGATCGAGAACCGGGAGATCGAGGACGGTGAGATCGTCACCGCCTGCCAGCAGGCGTGCCCGACAAAAGCCATCACCTTCGGCGATCTCAACAGGAAGGATTCGCAGGTCGTCCAGGAAAAGGCCTCGCCACACAATTACGCGCTGCTCGAAGAACTGAACACAAGACCGCGCACCACCTATCTGGGCAAGGTCAGCAACCCTAACGACAGGCTCGCCGCGACATCCGGCTCGGAGGGCGGCGATGGCTGACGTGGCCGCCCGCAGGACGAGCAAAGGCATGACACCTGTGCTGCGCGGGCGTCACGATTTTCCAGAGATCAGCGGCCGTATCAGCGCGGTGGTCCTGCAAGGGAAGTTGCCGCGGTTCTTCTGGTCGGCGTTCTTCGTCTGCTTCGCATTCGTATTGCTGTTCCTCTATTCCATCACCTACCTGGTCTCGGTCGGCGTTGGCGCCTATGGGGTCAACATTCCCGTGGTCTGGGGCACGATGATCTCGAGTTTCGTGTGGTGGATCGGCATTGGCCATGCCGGTACGCTGATCTCAGCGGTGCTGCTGCTGCTGCGCCAGCCCTGGCGCGCCTCGATCAACCGCTTCGCCGAGGCGATGACGCTGTTTGCCGTGGCGATGGCCGGCCTCTACCCTATCCTGCATCTTGGCCGGCCGTGGTTCTTCTATTGGCTCCTGCCCCTGCCCAACACCCACATGCATTGGCCACAATGGCGCAGCCCGCTGGTCTGGGACTTCGCCGCGATTTCCACCTACGCCACCGTCTCGCTGCTGTTCTGGTACACGGGATTGCTGCCTGATCTCGGCGTGCTGCGCGACCGGGCGAAGTCGCGTGGCGGGCAACTTTTCTACGGCGTCCTCGCGCTGGGCTGGCGCGGCTCGGCCTATCATTGGGCGCGCTATCGGACGGTCTATTTCCTGATGGCGGCACTCGCAACACCGCTGGTCGTTTCGGTTCATTCGATCGTCGCTCTCGATTTCACCTTCGCCATCACGCCGGGCTTCCATTCGACGATCTTTCCGCCCTATTTCGTCGCCGGCGCGCTCCTCTCCGGCTTCGCCATGGTGCTGACCATAGCCATTCCCTTGCGCTGGGCATTCGCTGTGGAAGACCTGATCACGCCGCGCCACATGGACAACGCCGCCAAACTGATGATCGCGGCCGGCATGGTCGTCATTTACGGCTATGCATCGGAAGCGTTCTTCTCCTGGTATTCGGGTGAGCCTTACGAGCGCGCGATGATGGTCCAGCGCGCCGTCGGCCCTTATGCGCCGCTGTTCTGGACCATGCTCTTCTGCAATTGCGCGGTGCTGCAACTGCTTTGGTTTCGCCGTGTGCGATCCAATATGCCGCTGCTGTTTTCGATCGCTCTGGTCATCAACATCGGCATGTGGCTCGAACGCTACATCATCGTGGTGACCGGCCCGAGCCGCGACTACCTGCCGTCGTCCTGGGGCGAGCAGTCGCTGACCTGGCTCGATTTCGGCATCCTGTTCGGATCGATCGGCACCTTCTTCGCGCTGGTCTTCCTGTTTATCCGCATCCTGCCGGCGATAACCATCTTCGAGGTCGAGGAACTGGCCGAGCAGAAAGGCGGCGCGGCATGAGCGTCCATGGCGTCATCGCGGCTTTCGCCGATCCGGATGCGCTGACCAGGGCGGCGCAAGCGATGCGCGACAAGGGGTACCGGCATATGGATGCGTTCTCGCCGTTCGAGGTGCACGGCCTGACAGACATATTGGGCATGCGAAAGACACGGCTGCCATGGGTCATGCTGGCGGGTGGCGTCGCCGGCGGCGTGCTGGTGTATGCATTGATCCTTTATTCCGTCGAGATCGACTATCCGGTCAATGTCGGCGGCCGGCCGCTGCATTCCTGGCCGCCGTTCACGGTCATCGCCTTCGAAGCCGCGATCCTGGCCAGCGTGTTCGCCGGCTTCTTCGGCATGCTGGCCGAGAACCGGCTGCCGCAATATTATCACCCCGTCTTCAACGCCGAGAGCTTCACCTACGCGAGCGGCGGCAAGTTCTACCTGCTGATCGAGGCCACCGACCCGAAATACCGCAAGGGCGTCACCAAGGGGCAGCTGACACGGCTTGGCGCCGAGACGGTCGAAGAGGTGGCGATATGAACCCGCGGCTGCTTTTGCCGGTTTGCCTGCTCCTCGGCGCCTGCAAGCAGGACATGGCCGACCAGCCTCGCTACGATCCGCTCGAAACCAGCAGAGAGTTCGCCGACGGCATGTCGGCAAGGACACCGGTCGAAGGCACGGTGACGCGCGACGCCGACCTGGCGGCGACGCCGGACAAATTCCCGTACCCGATCACCATGGCGCTGCTTCAGCGTGGGCAGCAACGCTTCGATATATTCTGCTCTCCCTGCCATGGCCGCACCGGCGACGGGCACGGGATGGTGGTCAGGCGTGGTTTCCCGCCGCCTCCGACCTACCATCAAGATGCGCTGCGCAAGGCGCCGGACCGGCATTTCTACGACGTCATCACCGACGGTTACGGTGCGATGTATCCCTATGCCGCGCGTGTCGAGCCGCGGGACCGCTGGGCGATCGTGGCCTATATCCGGGCGCTGCAATATTCGCGACATGCTGCGGCCGGCACGCTGCCCGAATCCGTTCGCGCGAAACTCGATGCCGAGGCGGCACGATGAAGCGCGCCGCCCGGCCCGACGACCACCTCGTCCTGCTGCTCGCAGCCGCCGCCGCAGGGCTCTCTCTGTGCGCGGCCGGGCTGTTCGTCGCCCCGCGCGCGACACTGGCCGGCTGGCTGATGACGGCGGTGTTCCTGCTCGGATTGCCGCTTGGCGCAATGACCCTGCTCATGGTGCACGGGCTGACCGGGGGGCGCTGGGGCGACGCGTTGCGGCCGCCGCTGCGGGCCGCCGTCGCGACCTTGCCTGTCGCGCTGCTGTTGATGCTGCCGGTGCTTGCGCGGCTCGATCTGGTCTTTCCCTGGGCAGGAGCCGACCCGGCGCTGACGGAAGCGGTGCGCCAGAAAATGACCTATCTCAACGTGCCATTCTTCGTCGTTCGTTTCATCGTCTATGCTGTCGTCTGGCTGGCGCTGGCCTGGCTTGTACTTGGCTGGACGGCGCCCGGTTCGGCCGCAAGCAGGACCGGCGGCGGCTACGCCATCGGGCTCGTCGCGCACGGCTTTGCCGTGACGGTGTTTGCCATCGATTGGATGATGTCGATAGAGCCGGATTTTTCCTCCACCATCTATGCGATGCTCGAAGCGGCGGCCGAGGTCGTCGGCGTGTGCGGGCTGGCGCTGGCGGTGCTCTCGGCCGGCCGTGCGATCGAGTCGGCGCCGGGTGGCGAGGAGGACGTGGCGCTCGGCGAAGACCTCGCCAACATGATGTTCGGCTTCATGCTCATCTGGGCCTATCTGGCATTCATGCAGTGGCTGGTCGTCTGGGGCGGCGACCTGCCCGACGAAATCCATTGGTATGTCATCCGTGGTCGAAATGGCTGGCAGTATCTGCTTTGGCTGCTGATCGCGCTGCAATTTGCCTTGCCCTTCGCCGGTTTCCTGAACCGCTCCGTCAAGCGCAGCCGCGTTGGCCTGATAGGGCTCGGCGCGTTCCTGCTGGCCGGACATTTCGCCGATGTCGCCTGGCGCGTCCGGCCGGCTTTGTCCGCCCTCGGTGCAGGAGTGTCGTGGCCGGACCTCGCGGCAATGGTCGGCGCGGGCGGCATCTGGTTCGGGTGCTTCGTCTATATCTGGACCAGGCCTGATCGCATCGTCGTCTGGCGCGGGAGGCTGGCCCGTGGCTAAGGTCGTGCGTCATCCCGAAACACGCGATGTCTGGCCGAGGGCGCTCGTGCTCATTGGCCTCGGCCTGCTTGTCTTCCTGGCGCTCGCCGCGCTTGGGCTGAGACTGATTTTCGATACGGCCCCGTTCTGGCCACTTGCGGGCACGCAGATGAACGGCAGCGCCGCAGGTCCCGCCTTGCAGGATTTCCCCGGGGCCGATCTTGCCGCGTTCCGTCAGCAGGAAGATCGTGAACTCGGCATGCTTGCATGGGTCGACCGCAATGGTGGCATCGCGCGCATTCCGATCGACGACGCCATGAAGCTGATCGCCGCGCAGGGACTGCCGGAGGCGGTAACGCCCGCTGCGGCCGGTGAGGACTGCGCCTTGCTCGAAGGCCAGGTTCCGCGCGCGCCGCAGGCCGGCATTTGCCGCGCCCGAGCGGACGCGGCGCAGCCAAACGCCAGGGCGCCGCAGCAGGGCCAGGCCGCACCGGCCATGGGGGCGAGGCCATGAGGCGTTTGGTCCTGCCGCTCGTGCTCCTGGCTGCAATGACCGCCAGCGTGCGCGCGCGGCCGGTTTTCGAACCGCAGATCGGCGCGCAGCTCAGCCTCGATACAGTCTTCCGCGAGGCTTCGGGCGGACGGCAGACGCTTTCCGGCATTCTCGGCGGGCGGCCGGCGCTGCTCATCTTCGGTTACGACAAATGCCCCAACCTCTGCGGCGTGACCCAGCAGGCGGTTGCCTCGGATCTGAACAAGACCGGCCTCGATCCCGCGACCTACCACGCTCTCTTCGTCTCGATAGATGCTTCCGAGACCGTCGCGGATGCGGCGTCCATCCAAGCCGAAGTCGGGCGGTCCGCCGGTCAGGCAGGGTTGTCCGCGTGGCGCTTCCTGACCAGCGAGGATGGCGCTGGCGCCGCCCTTGCCGTGGAGGCCGGCATCACATTCGACCGGCGCGACCGGATCTCGCAATATGTCCACCCGATCGCGGTCATCGCGCTGACGCCGCAAGGCCGCATCGCGCAAGTACTTCCGGCGCTGAGTTTCGAGCCGCGAGATCTCAGGCTTGCCCTGGTCGAGGCGTCGGCCGGGCGGCTTGGCTCCATCGCCGATCACGTCTTTCTGCTGTGTGCCGGCTTCGATGCATCAAAGGGCCAGTACACGCCAGCGGTCTGGGCAGTCGTGAAGGTGACTGGCATGGCGACGCTGCTTGGCCTTGGCGCCACCATCCTCGTTCTGTCGCGAAGGAGGCCGATTTGACGTTCGGCATCCCTTTTACGCCGCCGCAGGCCTCCTCGATTGCCGGCAGTGTCGACGCCCTGTTCTACGTGCTGCTTGCCTTCACCGTCGCGCTGGGCGTCTTCCTGACCAGCCTGGTCGTTTTCTACGCCATCAAATATCGCGCCGGCTCCAAGGTGGAGCGAACGGGGGAGCGTGCGCGCAGCACGCCGCTCGAGGTGACCTGGACAGTCGCCAGCCTGCTGATCGCTTTCACCATCTTCGGATGGGGAGCCGTGCTGTTCCTGCGCCGCGAACACCCGCCCCTTGACGCACTCGAGATCGCCGGCCTTGGCAAGCAATGGATGTGGGAGTTCCGTCATCCTGGCGGCCAGCGTGAAATCAACGAACTGCATGTGCCGGTCGGCAAGGCGGTGATCGTGTCGCTGGCATCGCAGGACGTGATCCACTCATTCTTCGTACCTGCCTTCCGGGTCAAGCAGGACGCGGTGCCGGGGCGCACCACGCATGTCTGGTTCATCGCCAGCGAGCCCGGGCGGTATCATTTGTTCTGCGCGCAATATTGCGGCACCCAGCATTCGGAGATGGGCGGCTGGGTGACCGTGATGCCGCCGCAAGAATATGCGGCGTGGCTGGGCAACCAGGGCCAGGGTGAAACGCTTGCGGCCGACGGCGAAAAACTCTTCCGCGCGCTCGGCTGCTCCGGCTGCCATGGCAATTCCAGCAAGGTGAGGGCGCCGGATCTGGCTGGGGTCTTCGGACGGCCGGTGGCCTTGGACAATCAACAGACCGTCATCGCCGACGACCGCTATTTGCGCGATTCCATCCTCAATCCGAAGAAGGAGATCGCCGCCGGGTATGAACCCGTGATGCCGAGCTTTGACGGCCTTGTCGACGAGCAGGAGCTACAGATGCTGCTGGCATATCTCAAATCCCTGTCGCCGCGAGCAACCAGGGAAAGCGGGGCGACCCAATGAGCAGGCAAGCCTTGGCGCCTTCGAGCTATCTGCATGGGGAGGCCGGACCTGCCGCCTGGCTCTTGACCACCGACCACAAGCGCGTCGCCTGGCTCTACCTGATGTCGCTGACGGCGTTCTTTTTTCTTGGCGGTGCCTTTGCCGTGATGATCCGGATCGAACTCGCGTCGCCTGCGGGCGATCTGGTGTCGGACGATGTCTATAACAGGCTGTTTTCCCTGCATGGCATCATCATGGTGTGGTTCTTCCTGGTGCCGTCGATCCCCGCGACGCTCGGCAATTTCCTGCTGCCGCTGATGATCGGCGCGCGCGATCTCGCTTTTCCGCGGCTCAATCTCGCCAGCTGGTACGTGTTCATCTTCGGCAGCGCCTTTGCCCTGGCCGCGGTGCTCGCCGGCGGTGTCGACACGGGTTGGACCTTCTACACGCCGCTCTCGACGCTCTATGCCAACGGCTTCGTTTCGATGGCCGCGCTGGGTGTCTTCATCGTCGGCTTCTCGACGATCATGACCGGCATCAACTTCATCGTCACCGTCCACACGTTACGCGCGCCGGGGCTGACCTGGTTCAGACTGCCGATCTTCGTCTGGACGATGTATGCGACCGCGCTGGTCATGGTGCTGGCGACACCGGTGCTGGCCGCCTCGCTGATCCTGATCGTGCTGGAGCGTGCCTTCGGTATCGGCATCTTCAATCCCGCTCTGGGCGGCGACCCGCTGCTGTTCCAGCATCTGTTCTGGTTCTACTCACATCCCGCGGTCTACATCATGATCCTGCCCGGCATGGGCGTGGTTTCCGAAGTGCTGCCCTGCTTCAGCAAGCGCCCGCTGTTCGGCTACAAGGCGGTGGCGATGTCTTCGATGGCGATTGCCGTGTTCGGCTTCCTGGTCTGGGGTCACCATATGTTCGTATCAGGCCAGTCGGCCTATGCCGGCATCGTGTTCTCGTTCCTGTCGTTCTGCGTCGCGATCCCCTCGGCGATAAAGGTGTTCAACTGGACGCTGACGCTGCGCAAGGGCGAAATCACTTTCGAGACGCCCATGCTTTATGCGCTGTTTTTCCTGGCGCTGTTCACTTTCGGGGGGCTGGCCGGCCTGTTCCTGGCCGCTCTCGCCGTCGACGTCCACGTTCATGACACCTATTTCGTCGTGGCGCATTTCCATTACATCATGGTCGGCGGCATGGTGACGGCCTACATGGCGGGGTTGCATTTCTGGTGGCCGAAGATCACCGGCCGCGTCTATTCCGAAACCTGGGGCCGTATCGCCGCGACCGTGACCTTCCTCGGCTTCAACCTGACTTTCTTCCCGCAATTCGTGCTCGGTTTTCTCGGCATGCCGCGGCGCTATCACACCTATCCGCCGGAGTTTCAGTTCTGGCACGTATTGTCCTCGGCCGGCGCGGTCGTTCTGGCCGTCGGCTATCTTATGCCGCTGCTCTATCTCGGCTGGTCGCTGTTTCGCGGGACGCGGGCGCCGGCCAACCCGTGGGGCGCGACCGGCCTTGAATGGCAGACGGCTTCGCCGCCGCCCCCGCATAATTTCGACACCATGCCCGTGGTCAGGCGGCCGGCCTATGATTATGCCATGAAAGGCCTGAGGCACGAGACGTTCAGCCCGCACAGGGACGAAGCCTCATGAGCGGGCCGACCGAAAGCATTGCCTTCGATACACGGGCCCGCGAGAAGGCGGCCGATGCGTTCGGCATGTGGATTTTCATCGGCTCCGAGGCGATGCTGTTCGGCGCGATCGTGCTGGTGTTCCTCTACGCCCGATTGAGCTATGGCGCGGCATTCGCCGCGGCGTCGCAACATCTGTCATTGCCGCTCGGCACGCTGAATACGGCGGTTCTGATCACCAGCAGCTTCGCGATGGCGCTTGCCCATATGTTCACGGCTGCCCGGCGTTGGCGGCCCGCCTTCTGGGCCTTGATGTCCACGAGCCTGCTTGGCTGCATCTTTCTGGTGATCAAGGCCGTCGAATACAGCAAGGAATTCAGCGAGGGCCTGGCGCCGGTGCTCGGCGCGTCGTTCCGCTTCGCAGGCCCAGATCCGGCCCATGCCGAATTCTTCTTCGCGCTCTATTTCGCCATGACATCGCTGCACGCGCTGCATCTGATAGGCGGCATCGCGGTGATTGCCGGCATGCTGTTGCTCTGGCCGAGGACCGCGCAGGCGAGCCGGGCGCGCCGCGTGCAGGCGATCGGACTCTACTGGCATTTCGTCGACATCGTCTGGGTGTTCCTGTTCCCGGTCCTCTATCTGATCAACCGGGCCTGATGACGATGAGCGACCTCGCCAAGCTCACATTCGCCTATCTCGCGCTGCTCGCCTTGCTGGCGCTTACCGTCGGCTCTTCGTTTGTCGACCTCGGTGGGTTCAATTCCGCGATCAACCTTGCCGCGGCGGCTGCCAAGACAGTGGTGATCGCGCTGCTGTTCATGCATCTGGCGGGCGAGGGCATCCTCCCCAGGCTCGCGGTCGCGGCGGTGGGCCTGTGGCTGGCCATTCTCTTTGGCCTGACCCTGATCGGGCAATAGCCTGCGGGGCCTAGTGTGGCGCGCGTCATCAACGGTCACGCGGATTGCCCAAGGCTGGATCGCGGCGCCTCGTGTAGCCGTCGACGCGCGGCAAGCCGTCGGCCATTTCGATGAATGGCAGGCGCATATCCCAATAGGCCTGTGCCTGTGGCGGAAACCGCTCCGGAGCGTCCATGAAGCCGATCGAGACATAGAGTTCGTCACGCAGGCCTTCGTCGGCGTAGAAGATCGAGGTACCGCAATCGGCGCAGAAGGAGCGGACGACCCCCTTCGTCTTCGAAAAGGTCTTCGGCTTCCCGGCGGTCAGCTCGACCTGGTGCGGACGATAGCCGATCCAGATGGTCATAGGTCCGCCGATCGCCCGCCGGCAATCGTCGTCATGGTCGAAGCAGGTCCAGAAGGGCTCTCCTTCCATCACCGCCGTGACGGCACCGCAGAAACAATGTCCGCGCTCGATGCGAGCCATGTTGCTGCCCGTTGTCAGAGACTGTCGGTCGTCAGGACGGCGCTTCCGCTGCGGTCGAGCATGAATTTTCTCCGAAGCTGTTGGGGGATCTGATCCTGCGGGGTCAACGCAGCGCCGCCAAATTGGTTTCCGGCCATAGGAGCGGCGGCGGATTCAAATCTGCGCTTCCGGCCTAGCCGCTGGAACCTGCCGGTCGAACCCAGGTTAATGACTGTGCCAAAGGAGGACCGGCCATGACTGGAAGCGAAAATCGCCGCGAGACTGGTGCCACCAAATATCCGGCCAGGAGCGACGGCGATCCCGCCGATTCATTCTCCCAGGACGCCGCAGGCAACAAGCCGCCGGCGTCCGGGCAAGGCCTGACGCGCCCTTCAGGCGAGGTGAATGAGAAAACGCATCAGTCCGAGGGGCAGAATCCATCCCGGCGGGCGCCCCCCGACCAGCCGCCCAGAAAAGGCGCCGGCTCAGCCACTTCTGAGCACTCAAAAGACGGCCAAGTGCCGCCCGGAGGCCGGGAGCCTGGTGCGTTCGACAAGAAATGAACGATTCACAATTGACAAGCCGGCGGTGCTTGTGGATTAGTGAGAACGTTCTCAGAGAACGTTCTCACCGCTGCGGCGGACTTACCTTTTGGGAGGAGGTATGGGTACCGACGAGATCCGGCTGGCTGTTCGCATCGCGAATATTGCAAAATCCTACGGACCCACAGTCGCACTCGATTCCGTCTCCATTGATCTGCGGCCAGGGGAAGTCCATGCGCTGTTGGGCGAGAACGGCGCCGGCAAATCGACGCTCGTGAAAATCCTCAGCGGCGTCGTGACGCCTGACGGCGGATCCATGTCGATCTTCGGCAAGCCTTATGCGCCGCGTGGCATCATCGATGCGCGGGCGCAGGGCGTGGCGACGGCCTTTCAGGAACTCAGCCTGCTGCCGAATCTCAGCATCGCCGAGAATCTCGTGCTGCCGAAAATGCCGAAGGGAAAGCTAGGTCTCGTCTCGCGCCGCACCGCCACGGCATCAGCTGGCAAGGTTCTTAACGACTACGCTCTCTCCCACTTTGATCCTGACACGCCCGTCGGCGTGCTTTCGCTTTCGGATCGTCAGCGGCTTGAGATCGTGCGCGCCTTCACCCATGCCTCGAAGCTCTTGATCCTCGATGAGCCGACGGCCGCGCTGGCGGACGTCGAATGGCTGTTTGAGCTCGTGCGCCGGCAGAAGAACCTGCAGACCGCCATCCTCTACATTTCCCACCGCCTCGGCGAGGTGCGCACCCTGTGTTCGCGCGCCACCATCCTGCGCAATGGCCGCAGCATCGGCACCGTCGAGTTGTCCGGCGCTTCGGACGCGAACATTTTCGAGATGATGGTCGGCCGAAGCGCGCGTGAGACGACCGCCTCGCAGCCTTTGGTCGCCGACACCGCGCCCGTCGCGCTCAGCGTTCGGGGCCTCTCCGGCGGCATTTTGCGCGACGTGTCGTTTGATGTCAGGCGAGGTGAGATCGTCGGCATCGCCGCGCTCGAGGGGCAGGGCCAGCGCGACCTGTTCAGGACGATGATCGGCCTCTCCAAGGCGAAAAGCGGCGGCATCGAGATCGACGGCGTGCCCGCCCAGATCGCTAGCCCGGGCGCCGCGCTCCATTTCGGCAACGGCCTTGCCTACCTGCCGGAGGACCGCAAGTCGGAAGGGATTTTCGCCGGCCTCAGCACCGCCAGCAACATGGTGTTGCCTATCATTTCGCGTATCGCGCAGGGTGGCGTCGTCTGGCCGGCCAGCGAGCGTCGCATTGCGAAAAAAACCGCTGAGGCGGTCGAACTGCAGGAGCGCTATCTGCAGTTCAAGATCGATGAGCTTTCCGGTGGCAACCAGCAGAAGGCGCTTCTGGCGCGCGTCATGATGACGGGTGCGCGCACTCTACTGCTTTTCGATCCGACGCGTGGAGTCGATGTCGGAACCAAGCAGTCGATCTACGAGGCGATCCGGAAGTTCGCTGCCGATGGCGGCTCGGTGCTCTTTTACTCGTCCGAACTGCCGGAACTTGTCCATCTCGCGCATCGCTGCATGGTGCTCTATGGCGGCCGCGTCTTCGCCGAATATCAGGGCGATGCCATCGATGAGCCGACTATCGTCGGCGCGCTGATCGGCCACGCTGCGGGCGCGGTGAATGGAGTGGCCGCATGACCGCGGTCCAGGCAAATCCCGCGCCCCGCCGCTCCGCGTTATGGAGGGCTGTCATCAGCGGCACCGGCATCGTGGCGATGATCTATGTCCTGCTTTATGCGCTCTACGCGTTCTGGCAACCGGATGCGCTTTCGGTCTACACCTTCACCGATCTCGTCAACAACTCGACGCCATTGGCGCTCGCGGCAGCGGGCGAGACGCTGGTCGTCATCAGCCGCGGCTTCGACTTGTCCGTCGCAGGCGTCGTCTCGCTGACCAATGTGCTGATGGCGGTCTATCCGTTCGATGGTCCGGGCGGTGCGCTGGCCAGCCTCCTGATGTGCTGTGCGATCGGCGGTGCCGTCGGGGCAATCAACGGCATTCTCGTGGCCAGGCTTGGGCTGCAGACCATCGCGGCGACGCTCGGCACGATGATCGTCTGCCAGGGGCTTGCGCTGGTTATCCTGGACGCGCCTGGCGGTATGGTTGCCGACTTCGTCACCTACACGCTGACCGACACCCTGTTCGGTATCATCCCGATCGCCGGGCTGTTTCTGGTTGCCACCATCGCGCTTTGGCTTGCCTTCCGGCGGACCAATACCGGGATCGGCCTCTATGCGATCGGCGCCGACGAGCAGTCGGCTCGCTTCTCCGGCGTGCCCGTCGCAGGGGTACGCATCACGGCCTTTGTCGGCGCCGGCATCCTCTACGGCGTCGCCGGCTTCATGCTGAGCGCCCAGACGGCGACAGGAAATCCGACAGCCGGCACGCCATTCCTGATGCTCACCTTTGCCGCGGTGGCGCTCGGCGGCACGCCGTTGAGCGGCGGCCGAGGCAGCCTCGTTGGCTCGATCCTCGGCGCCGGTACGCTGATGCTTTTGCAGAAGGTGCTTTTCTCGGGTGGGGTCTCGTCCTTCTACACCGGCATATTCCAAGGTTTCGTGCTGGTGCTTGCGATCGTGTTCGGCAGCGCCGTGGCGCGCCTGCTCAAGAAGGAAGAGATCCGGTGAACGCGCATAAGGACGTCGCAACGCGTTTCGAGGCCAATTCCGACCGGCGCGGCAGGCAAAGGCTCGACCGGGAGGTGGTGAATACGTTTGTGGTGTTTGGGCTGAGTGTCGTGCTTGTGGTGTGCTCGCGCTTCATCAGTCCGGCGCTGGGTTCCTGGGATCAGGTGCTGACGGTTCTTATCCTCGCGTCCTTCCTGATCGTTTTGTCGTTCGGGCAAGGGCTCGTCATCCTGATCGGCGGGCTCGACCTATCGGTCCCCGCCCTCATCACGCTCGGCGGCGTGTTGACGACGACTTGGATTGGTAGCGGCGATGCCGGCATCTGGTACATGCTGCCGGCCATTCTGGTCATTTGCGCGCTGGTCGGCACGATCAGCGGACTGGGAATTGTCTGGCTGAAGGTTCCTCCCTTCATCATGACCATGGCGACCTCGATCGTCGTGGCTTCGGTGGCGCTGGGCTATACCAGCGGGACGCCGCGCGGCGGTTCCCCGTCCGTCTTGCTATGGCTGATGAAGGAATGGTTCCTCGGCGTGCCGCTGGTCATCTACTTCACCGTCGTTTTCATCCTGTTCGGCTGGTTCTTGCAGAACTTCACTGCGCTCGGCCGCCGGCTCTACGCCCTTGGCACCAACAGGAACGCCGCCCTTATCGCCGGCGTCGCTGTCAATCGGCTCGAGCTCGCCCCCTATGCGATCAGTGCCACCTGCGCAGGGTTCGTCGGCATGATGCTGGTGGGCTATTCGAACGGGGCGACGCTGAGGATGGGTGACAGCTACATGCTGCCTTCCATCGCTGCCGTCGTGGTCGGCGGCTCCTCGATCCTCGGCGGCAGCGGAACTTTCATCGGGACGGTCGGCGGCGCAATTCTTCTGACGACGCTTGGCACCGTTATCTCCGCCATCGGCCTCAACGAAGGATGGCGCACCGTCATAGAGGGCGCAATCATTGTCGCCGCCCTGCTGGTGCTGCGCGGTGAATTCCTGGCCGATCTCGGAAATCGAATGCTGACGCGGAGGAAGTGACCATGCCTGTGCGTGAAATGCGTTTGTCCAATTGTGAGAACGTTCTCACAAGCTCTGGTCCGGCACCTGCAAGGGCCAAATTCCAACGGGAGGTTGATCGAAATGAGGCTGTTAAAAAGACTGGGACTGGCCGCGTCGCTGACGCTTGCCACCGCCATGGGCGTTGGGATGGTTGTCGACCATGCCCAAGCGCAGGACAAGAAGTTCAAGATATATCTGTCGCTGAGCTACAGCGGCAATTCGTGGCAGTCGGAGGCCGCGAACATCGTCAAGGCGTTGGCGCAGACGCCGCCCTACGACAAGACGGTGGAGCTGAAGGAAGTCATCTCGGGAACCGACCCCCAGGCTCAGATCTCGGCCTATGAAAGCATGATACAGGCTGGCGCCGACGGCATCATCAGCTTCCCGATCTCGTCGACGGCGCTGAACCGCACGGTCCATCGCGGCTGCCAGAAGGGCGTGCTCTTCTTCATGTACGACGCCACGGTGACCGAGCCTTGCGCCTACAATGTCAGCTATATCACCGCAGGCTTCGGCGAGAACACCGCCCAGGCCTTGGTCAATATCCTGGGAGGCAAGGGCAAGATCTTCCTGAGCCGTGGCGTCCCGGGCAACTCGGTGGATAAGCGCCACACCGACGGCGCGATGCACATTTTCAACCAGTATCCCGGCATCAAGGTCGTCGCGGAATACTACTCCTACTGGGATGACCGCACCACACAGCAGGAGACGGCCAAGGCTCTCGCTGCGCATCCCGATGTTGACGGCATCTGGGCTCAGGCAGGCGAATATGGCGCCGTTCAAGCGCTGCTCGACAAGGGCAACAAACTGGTTCCGATGACCGGCGAGAACTCGGACGGTTTTCGTCTCGGACTGGCAGACCCGAAGATGCAAGGCATGGGTCTCAAGGGTGTGTCCGCCGGTTCGCCGCCTGCTACGTCAGGCTATGCCTTCAAGCTGATGATGGAGATCCTGACCAAGAAGCGCGACCTGAAGCCGACGAACATCGAGTACCCGCTGCCTTGGGTGCCAGCGGATCAAGTAAAACCCTGCAAAGGCGATACCTTCGCCGACGGGTGCAATGTTTTCCCGTCCGACAAGGTCCCGAGTTCCTTCGTCACCGAGGTCTTCAATCCCGATTTGCTGCCGGAACTGTCGCTGCAGTCGGCGCTCGAGGGCAAGCCAACACCAGGAGCGACCATTCAGGCATTGCCCGCGGACGTGAAGCAGGCGCCCGATGCCCCTGGCATCAACTGCTCATCGTGCAAGGCTCCGGCCGACGAATACAAGCTCACCAAGATCGAGCCGACGGTAAAACCCTGACGATCAGCAATGCAACAGGTGGACGGCATCCTGCCGCCCACCTGACTCAACATAAGGATGAGAATATGCCGACTTTTCTGAAACGGGGCAGGGATCCCGAAGCTGTCGCCCAGAGCGATGCGGCCGTCCGGACGACCGTCGAGACGATCCTTGCCGACATAGAAAAGCGAGGCGATACCGCTGTCCGGGAGTTGTCGGAGCGTTTCGACAAATGGTCGCCGCCAAGCTTCCGGCTCAGCGACAGCGAGATCGAGCAGGCGATGTCCAAGGTGTCGGCAAGCGACATCGAGGATATTCGCTTCGCCCAGGCCCAGGTTCGCAATTTCGCCGAGAAGCAGCGCGCCTGCCTCCAGGACCTCGAAGTGGAAACGCTTCCCGGCGTTGTCCTCGGCCACAAGAACATTCCCGTGGAAACAGTCGGCTGCTACGTGCCGGGCGGGAAATACCCGATGGTCGCCTCCGCGCATATGAGCGTGGTGACGGCCAAGGTCGCCGGGGTGAAGAAGATCATCGCCTGCGCGCCGCCGTTCCAGGGCGGTCCGCATCCGGCTATCGTGGCCGCGATGCACATGGCCGGCGCGGACGAGATCTACGTTCTGGGCGGTGTGCAGGCCGTCGGCGCCATGGCGCTCGGAACCGAAACCATCGGGCGCGTCGACATGCTCGTCGGTCCTGGCAATGCCTTCGTCGCTGAAGCCAAGCGGCAATTGTACGGCCGTATCGGCATCGACCTGTTCGCCGGCCCGACCGAGACGCTGGTCATTGCCGACGACAGTGTCGACGGCGAGATCTGCGCGACCGATCTGCTCGGCCAGGCCGAGCATGGTCCGACCAGTCCCGCCGTGCTTTTGACAAACTCGGAGAGGCTCGCGCGCGACACCCTGGCCGAGATCGAGCGGCAGCTGAAGATCCTGCCGACCGCCGAGATCGCCGCCAAGGCATGGGCGGACTATGGCGAAGTGATCGTCTGCGCTTCCTACGAGGAAATGGTCGCGGAGGCCGACCGGATCGCATCCGAGCACGTCCAGGTCATGACGCGCGATCCGGACTACTTCCTCGACAACATGCGCAATTACGGCGCTCTGTTTTTGGGAGCGCGTACGAATGTTGCCTATGGCGACAAGGTCATCGGCACCAACCATACGCTGCCGACCAAGAAGGCGGCCCGTTACACAGGCGGTTTGTGGGTTGGCAAGTTCATCAAGACCTGCACCTATCAGCGCGTTCTGACCGACGAAGCGAGCGCCATGATAGGCGAGTACTGTTCGCGCCTGTGTGTCCTCGAGGGATTCTATGGGCATGCCGAGCAGGCCAACATCCGGGTCCGCCGCTATGGAGGTCGCAACCAGGCCTAAGCCAGCGCGCCAACGGAGTTTTCATGTCGATCATCGCCCGCAACAAGAACAGCAAGCCCCGCCTGACCGTGAAGGATCTGGCGCGCGATCTCGGCATGTCTGTTTCGACCGTATCCAGGGCCTTTCACGCCGATGCCGTGATCGCCAAGGATACGCGAGACCTGGTGCTGAACCGTGCGAGGGAGATCGGCTATTCGCCGAACCCTTTCGCGCGCAGCCTCATCACCAAGAAGACGCGTATCGTGGGTATCGTCGTCGCGGACATCAAGAACCCGTTCTATCCGGAAGTGCTGACGCGGCTGACCACCGCCCTTCGTGCCATCGACATGAACGTGATGCTCGTCGCCGCCGACCAGTCGGGAGACGTCGACCAGGCGCTACGCCTGCTGCTCAACTACCAGCCAGATCTTGCCATCATCCTGGCGGCCACCCTGTCTTCGGCGGCCGCGCAGGAATGCCGTAGAGCCGGCACTCCGGTGATCTTTTTCAACCGACTCTCGGCCGACGACCACGCGTTCGGCATTTCCTGCGACAATATACTCGGCGGCCGCAGCATCGCCGACTATCTCGTCGATACCGGCCACCGGCGCCTGGCCTACATCGCCGCCTTGCCCGATGCCTCCACCAATGTCGCACGCCACAGGGGCTTCAGCGAACGCGCCGTCGAGCGTGGCCTCGCCGCGCCGATAGTTATCGAGGCAGGCCAGTTCAGCTATCACGCCGGCTACGAAGCGGCGCGCAAGCTGCGTGACGTGAAAGAGGTTCCCGACGGTGTCTTCTGCGCCAACGACATTCTCGCCATTGGCTTTCTCGACGGCGTGCGGCGAGAGCTGGCGCTCGGCGTGCCGGACGACATTTCGATCGTCGGCTTCGACGATATCGAGATGGCCCACTGGCCTTCGCACGGGCTGACGACCGTCCGGCAGCCCATTGACCAGATGCTCGAGGCCACGGTCAGCCTGGCGAAGGAATTGAGCACGAATTCCGGCCGGGAGCCGATCGTTCAACTAATCCCGCCCGGCGCGGTGATCGAGCGCGCGACGACGCGAAAAAGGCACCATGGCTGATATCCCGGGAAAGCGCTTCTTCGAGCGGGCGGTAAGCGTCCACCGCTATGACTGCGAGGTCGTCGCGGCGCCCCATGCCTCCGTCACCGGAAGCGAGGAACCCGTCGCCACCGTGAACGATGCCGCGTTGGCCGACGAAGCCATCGTCCGCTACGTCGTGGCAACCCGCCCCGTCTACGAAGGCCTGCGCCGGCTGATCGGCCAACTCGCTGGCCTGCTGGTCCTGGCTCAGGCCGGCGGACGCCGCGACGTGCTCGATCTGCCTGACATTCCGGTGGCCCGCGAACGGTGGACGGAGGTGGAGCAGCGGCTGGGCGCCTTGCACGCGCCGCATGGGCTCGAAAGCCATTGCGCGCGTCTGGGGGCCGCTCATGCAACGCTGGGCGAGGTCCTGGACGATTTCGGTTCGGCCCGACTGCGGCGCGACTGGCAGCAGGAGCTCGACCGGGCCGGGGAGAGGATCAAACGCGCCTACGCCGGGCTGCAGGCGGCGTCGGAACCGCAGGCCGGTATGACGCCGGTCGATTTCAATCACGCCTGCTGCAGCTGTGTGCAGCGTTGGCGACAACAGGGAGGAAGCAATGGGCCAATATTCGATCTGGGTGCTTGAGTACAGCTATGTCAGCAACTACCACAAGAGCGGGGTGCTCTACGGCGCCCACAACCAGGGTTACGTCAAGCTTCCTTACTGCTACGCGCTGATCAAGGGCAACGGTCGCGTCGCGATGGTCGATGTCGGCTACAACAACAAGGACTACGGCAAGCATCTCGCCGACAAATTTGGCGTCGAGAACTGGCACTCGCCCGACGCCGTTCTTGGCGAAATCGGCCTCTCGCCCAAGAACGTCGACACAGTTTTCGTCACGCACGCGCATTTCGACCATTTCGGCAATGTCGAGGACTTCCCGAATGCGACCTTCTACATCCAGGAGAGGGAGATCGCGAAGTGGGTCTGGGCGATGTCGCTGCCGGACCGCATGCGCTGGATGAACGTAGCCGTCGACCCCGGCGACATCGTGCGCGGCGTCGATCTGGCCCGTCAGAAGCGGTTGGTAACGATCGACGGATCGAAACAGGACGTCCTGCCCGACATCGATCTCCATGCCGCTTTTGACAGCCATACCTACGGGTCGATGTGGGTCACCGTGCGCAACGGCAAGGACGACACCTGGGTGCTGGCTGGCGATCTGGTCTACGTCTTCGATAACATCGAGGGCTCGGGAGCTGCCGTCGATATCGAGACGCTCTACGTTCCGGTGGGGCTTGCGGTCGGCAGCCAGACCAATCTCGTTCTCGCTACCGAGGAGATGATGAAGCAGGTGGGCCACGAGGCACGGCGGGTCATTCCCATCCACGAAGAGCGGTTGAAGGACCGGTTCCCATCCCGCATCACTCAGGATGGCCTGCGGATCACCGAAATTTGCCTCGCGGACGGCGAGACGTCGCGGGTGCAATGATGGACGCAATCCGCAAAGTCGCCATCGTCGGTGCCGGACTGGTCGGCCGTGGCTGGGCGATCGTCTTCGCCCGGGCCGGCCATGATGTGACCATCTATGACGGCAGCGCCGACATCCGCGCCGCGGTGCTCGACAAGATCCGGGCTAGTCTTGCCGATATGCAAGAGGCCGGGCTGGTAGATGCCGTCGATGCAGTCATGCGGCGGCTGAACGTTGTCGATACGCTGGAGGGTGCGGTAGCGGATGCCGACTACATCCAGGAGTCGGTGCTGGAAGTGCGCGACATCAAGGAGGCGGTCTGTCTGGAGATTGACCGGGCGATGCGGCCCGACGCGGTCGTAGGCAGCTCCAGCTCCGGCATTCCGGCCTCGGCCTTTACCGGGTCCTGTGCCAACCGCCGGCGTTTTCTTGTCGCTCATCCCGTCAATCCACCGCATTTGATCCCGTTGGTGGAACTGGTCCCGGCGCCCTGGACCGACGCGGAGGCCGTTGCGTGGCTGCGGGTGCAGATGCAGGCCGTAGGGCAGGCTGCCGTGATCGTGCGCAAGGAAGTCGAAGGGTTCGTCCTCAACCGGCTTCAGGGGGCATTGCTGAACGAAGCCTGGGCCCTGCTCGAGGAGGGCGTGGCAAGTGCCGCCGATATCGACCTTACGGTGTCGCATGGGCTCGGCTACCGGTGGTCCTTCATGGGGCCTTTCGAGACGATCGATCTGAATGCGCCCGGCGGGATCGCGGACTACGCGAGACGTCTGGGACCGCTCTACCATTCGATCGCCCTCGCCAGGCGCGATCCGGCCCCCTGGTCGGAAGGGCTGGTTGCCAAGGCCGAGGAAGCGCGCCGCGAAAAGTTGTCAGCATCCCAACTCGCCGAACGCAGCGCCTGGCGCGACCGTAATCTAATGGCGCTGGCCGCCCATAAGCGAAGCACCGGGGTTTGACACTCAGGAGACGGCCATGACAGCCACACTCACAGGCAAGGTTGCCCTGGTCACTGGAGCAACCGGCGGCATCGGCGCGCGGATCGTATCCAGGCTTGCTGCGGAAGGGGCTTCGGTTGTCATCGGCTACAACCGTTCGCGGCAGACGGCCGACGATCTGGTTTCGTCATTGGCGTACGGCGACCACTTCGTCGCCGAGGCGACCGTGACGGACAGCGATTGCCTCGCGCGCCTCGCTGGTCAGATCGAGAAAAGCTTTGGCCGGCTGGATGTCCTGGTCAATTGCGCCGGGACAACCCGCTTCGTGCCACATCCGGATCTCGACAGCCTGGACGATGAATTGATCGACCGCATCTTCAGCGTCAACGTGCGCGGTGTGATTGCTGCGACGCGGGCCATGCGGCCGCTGCTCGATCGCACCGGCAGCGGAGTTGTTGTCAACATCTCGTCGATCGCAGGGGTCACCGCCATGGGAAGCAACGTCGCCTATTGTGCGTCGAAAGCCGCTGTCGATAATCTGACCAAGTCGCTGGTGCGTGCCCTGGCCCCGAGAATCAGGGTCGTGTCGGTCTCGCCCGGCGTCGTCGACACCGACTTCATCAAGGGCCGTGACGAATCCTGGCGGGACGAACAGGCAAGCCGGACGCCGCTGGGGCGGCTGGGCACGCCCGACGATGTCGCCGAGGCGGTTTTGGCGGCTGCGACCCATCTCCGTTTCGTGACCGGCGTTATCATTCCGGTCGACGGCGGTCGGCCCCTGGCCTAGAGCCCGGGACAGGATCAGGTCGAACGGACCTCGTTTCTACGCGTGGCCGCCAATCATCGATCTGCGGTCAAGAAGTGCCCGCGCCCGCTGATCGATCTAATCCTCCAGCAGATAGCCTGTCCGGTGGGCGAGGGGCTTTTGGCCCACCACCTTGGCAATGACCTGATTGGCGGCGACAAGTTTCTTCAGCCTTCGCGTCACCACGAGCCCGTCGGTGCGCGCCCGTACCGTCACGCGCGCCTCGCGGCCCAGCGAAGAAGGCACGATGATGTCCGCGATCGGCTGTCCACAAGTGACGCGTTCACCCAGTTCGGCGCGGTAGACGATGACACCGAAAGCGGGCGTGCGAACCACATCGCACGCATCGAAGCCGGTGATCTCGCAAAGCGCGGCGGGCGGCAGGCCCGCTTGCCCCGCGACGTAGCCGCGGCGGCGAAGCACGTTGAGCAAGGCGGAAGCGTCAGCCGACGCCATCTCATCACTGATGTCGATGAAGCCGCGCAGTTCCACCGTCGCGGCGAGGCAGCCGATCGGGATCACCTTATCGGGAAGGGCAGCCGCAAGCCTGATCCAGGGCTCGACGCTTGCTTCCGCGAAGGTTGAGCCGCCCGACGAACCCTGTGAGAACACCGCCCGGCAACCGAGTTCCCGCGCAAGGTCGGACAACTCGGCCGAGATCTCGGGCCGCACGAACAGATGCATCAGCCCTTCGTCGTCGCAGTGCAGATCCAGCACAAGATCGGAATCGAAAGCCTCGCGTGCCAAGGCGGTGTAAAGGGAATCGACAGGCTGCCCTGCGCCGCGTTCGTCGAGAATTTCGCGAATCGTGCTGCGGATGAGCACCGTGTTGTCGTCGGCGCTGCTTCCGAGCCGATCGGCAAGTCGGATGGTCAATTCGCCGGCGACATCAGGCCATTTGCGGTTGAAATTCCGGCCGCTGGCCAGATCGTAACGCCCCAGATGATCGCCATTGACGAACTGCGCCAGGCCGAGCGGGTTGGCGTAGGGAACGACGACGATCTGGCCCCGGATTTCGCCGCGCGCGTCGGCGGCGTCAAGCTGCTCGACCAGATGGTGTAACACCAGCAGGCCGGGCGCTTCGTCGGCATGCAGCGCGGCATGTATGTAGGCTTTCGGGCGCGCGTCGGCGGCACCATACCGGATGATGCGCACGCTGTGTTGGCTGCCCGGTGTGCCGTTGGCAAGAGGAACATCGAGGATTTCACGAGACATTGGTGGCTCCGGCGAGCGCACGTTCCGATAGCGGGAAGTGGCAATTGAAGACATGGCGGGGATCTTCCCGGTCGGCTGCCCGGGACGGGAAGACGCTTTTGCAGATGCCCTGCGCACAGCGGCAGCGGGTGTGAAACTCGCAGCCCGCTGGGCGCGTCATCAGGCTCGGCACCTCGCCGCTGAGCTCGACCCTGTCGAGCACGGCGTCCGGGTCGGGTTCCGGATTGGCCGACAGCAACGCCTCCGTGTAGGGGTGGCGCGGCTGCGTGAATATCCGCTCAGTCGAGCCGACCTCGATGAAGCGGCCGAGATACATGATCGCCATGCGATCGGTCATGTGGCGCACGACATTGAGATTATGCGTGATGATGAGAATGGCGATGCCGAGTTCGCCCTGCAAGCGTCCAAGCAGATTGAGGACTTCACCCTGAACGGACACGTCCAGTCCCGCGGTCGGCTCGTCGGCGATGATAAGATCGGGTTGCAATGCAAGGGCCCGCGCCACGCCGACGCGGCGCGCCTGGCCTCCGGAAAGCTGGTGTGGATATCGCCGCCCGAAGTCGGCGGGCAGGCCGACCATGTTGAGCAGGCGTTCCGCTTCGGCGGCGGGGTCGCGGCCGGTAACGCCGTGAATGCGGAAAGGCTCCATCAGCAGCGAGCGTACAGTGAGGCGCGGCGACAGCGATCCGACCGGATCCTGGAACATCATCGCCATGCGCCGAAGATGCGGCTTGCGCTCCGTCGGGGCGAGGCCGTTCAGCACCTGACCATCGAAGCGTATCGTGCCGCCCGTCGGCGGCCGGAGGCCCATGATGGTGCGGGCGATGGTGGATTTTCCCGACCCGCTTTCGCCGACGAGGCCGAGCGTTTCGCCCTTGCGGATCTCGAAGGAAACGCCGCAGACGGCGTCCACGAACGGGTTCTTAACGCCGCTGGCGAGCGCCTTCAGCGGGCCCATGGTGCGGAAGCGTACGCGAAGATCCTCGACAGAAAGCAGGGGGCTCATGCCGGCGCCACCAGCGTGTCGTCGAGACGATGGCAGCGTGCGGTGTGCGTTGCGCCGATAGCGCACGGGACAGGACTGTCATCCACGCACCGGGTAAAGGCTTGCGGGCAGCGCCGACGGAAGATGCAACCCGCCTGGGTACCGAGGAGGCTCGGCACCTCGCCTGGGATCGTCGGCAACTGTCGGGTGCGTTGCCTGATGCGTCCGGGATCACATTCGAGCAGCGCGCGCGTATAGGGATGCCCCGGTCGGCGGAAGATGTCGCGCACGGTGCCGTATTCGACCACCTCGCCCGCATACATGACCGCCACCCGGTCGCAGAGCTCGGCGACAGCGCCGAGGTGGTGAGAGACGAACAGGATCGAGCAGCCGATCTCCTTTTGCAGCTCTTTCAACAGATGGATGATCTGCACCTCCAGCGTCGCGTCGAGCGCTGTGGTCGGTTCGTCCGCGATGAGCAGCGCCGGCTTCACCAGCAGCGCCATGGCGATGCAGATACGCTGGCGCATGCCGCCGGAAAACTCGTGCGGATAGCCGCAGATGCGGCTCTCCGGGTCCGGAATGCCGACCCGATGGAGCATATCCAGCGCGCGCTGGCGCTTGGTCCGGTGCGAGCCGCCCTCGTGATGCTGGATATCGATCATCTGGCTTTCGATGCTGCGCACCGGGTTCAACGCCGTCATCGGATCCTGGAAGATCATCGACATGCGGTTGCCGAGCAAGCCGCGCCGCTCCGCCGGAGCCATGCCGAGCAGGTCGCGCCCCTCGAACAGGATGGCGCCGTTCACCATCTCCGCATTTTCCGCCAGCAGCCCCATCACGGCATAGGCGAGCGTCGATTTGCCCGAACCGCTTTCGCCGACGATGCCGACCACTTCGCCCGCCGACACGTCGATATGGATGTCGCGCAGTGCATGGGCGCGACCGCGCGGCGTGCCGAAATCGAGAGACAGACCGCGGATCGCCAGAAGCGGGTCGCGGTTTGGAGAATGTCTTGCCTGAGCGCCGGTGTTCATAGGTCTTTCCGAAGCTTGGGGTCGAAAATGTCGCGCAGCGCCTCGCCGAGGAAAGTGAAGCCCAGCGTGGTTATGACGATCGGGATGCCGCCGGCGATCACCAGCCACACGGTCTTGTGGATATAGCCATAGCCGTCACTGAGGATGGTTCCCCAGTCCGGCGTCGGCGGACGGACACCCATGCCTAGGAAGCTCATGCCGGCCTCCAGCGTGATGACCAGCGGAACATCCATGCTGACCAGGATCAGCAGCGGCCCGATCACATTGGGTAGCACGTGCACGGCAAGGATGCGCACGATGCCGGCGCCCATGGCGCGCTCCGCAGTGATGAACTCGCTCTCGCGCAGTGCGTGGGCCTGCGTGCGCACCACGCGCGCATAGATCGGCACGGACGTGATCGCGACGACGAAGATGACGCTGGCAAGGCTCGGCCCGAGCAGCGTCACCACTGCCAAGGCGAAGATGATGACCGGAAAGGAGCGGATCGTGTCGAAGACCAGCAGCAGCAGATTGTCCAGCCAGCGCGGACCGAAGGCGGCGATGAGGCCGAGCACAAGCCCTGCGCTGAGCGAGGCGCCCAACGAGACGAAGGCGACGAGCAGCGCGATCCTTCCGCCCATGACGACCCGCGAGAAGACATCGCGTCCCAACTGATCGGTGCCGAGAAGAAAATGCAAAGAGGGCGGCGCCAGCCGGGGCCCAACCATGATCTTGATCGGATCGTAAGGCACGATCCAGGTGGCGAAGACCGCAGTCACCACCATCAGCACGACCAGCACGGCGCCCATCATGCCGAGCGGAGACTTGCGCAATTGCCGCAGGAACATGGCGGCCGCGCCCTGCCCGCTGCGTTCATCGACCGCCTCGCGAATGAGTTGAACTTCGGACACGCTACAAATTCTCGCGGATTCTTGGATCGAGCGCCGCGTTGACGAGGTCGGCGAGCGTCGTGGAGATGACGAACAGAACGGTGGTGACGAGGACCGTGCCCATGACGATCGGATAGTTGCGCGAATCCACCGCCTTGACGATCAGAGCGCCGATGCCGGGCCGGGCGAAGACCACCTCGACGAAAACCGCCGCCGAGAGCAGGTGCGCCATGCCGACGCCGATGATCGTCACAGTCGGCAGGATCGCGAGCGGCAGCGCGTAGCGCGCCACGACGCGCCGCTCCGAAAGGCCGAAGGAGCGCGCCATGCGAATGTGGTTCTCGCCAAGAATCTCCAGCATGGAGGCGCGCACGATGCGCGAGATGTAGCCCACCCAGCCGATACCGACGACGAAGGCTGGAAGGATGAGATGGACGAACCCGTCGCGGAAGCCTGAGCCGGCGCCGATGGCCGGCAGCCAGCGCAGGCCGACCGAGAAGATCAACAGCGCATAGATCGCCATGACGAAGGACGGGATGGCGATGGTTCCGACCGCGAATACACCCACGACCTTGTCGATCACGGAGTTGCGGCGCAGCGCCGAATAGCAGCCGAGCGGCACGCCGACGATAACGGCCCAGGCGATCGAAACCAGGATGAGTTCGATCGTGTAAGGCAATTGCTCGAAAACGATGGCCGCGACAGGGCGCTGGGTAAAGACATCGGTGCCGAGATTACCGTGCAGCAGCCCCCCGAAGAATGAGACGATCTGCACGGGCAGCGGCTTGTCGAGGCCCATTTCCTCGTGCAATTGCGCCTTCAGTTCCGGCGTCGCACGCGGTCCGAGCAGGACCGCGGCGGGATCGCCGGGAACGGCCTGGATCATCAGGAACAGCAGCGTGACGGCAACGACGACAATTGCCGCCGCCAGCACGATACGCTTGCCAAGATATAACCACATGTTTTGACTCAGCCTGTCCCAGCGACCGCGTCAGAGCGGTTCAGCGTTTGATAGAATCGCCGACCCGCTCTAACCCTTTGTTTTTTCGCAATTCCGGACGGAAAACCGCTACGCACTTTTCCTAGAACGCCCTAGGCCGATTTCGGCTCAAAGCCGAGATAGAGTGGCCGCCCGTCTGGGCGCGTCTCGGCCTCGAGTTGCGTCGTTCGGTACATGATCGGCGAGCCTTCATGGGTGAGGAACCGGTAGGAGCCGGAATCTTCCATGATGTCCTGCATCTCATAATACATCTTGGCCCGTTCCTGCGGGTCTTCGACGGTCACCGCCTTGGCGTTGAGCTCGTCGAAGCGCTCGCTGCGGAAGCGCTCCCAGTTCCACACACCGACCTGGTCGCGCACGAAAAAGGTGGTGGCGTAATAGGGGTCCGGCACCATCGAGAAACGCTGCACGATCAGCTGCATGTCCTTCCAGCGTTCGCCTTCCGATTCCATGCCGATGGTCCAGAACGAACCGGAATCCTGAACATTGACCTCGACCGTGATGCCGATCTGCGACAGCTGCGCCTGGACCATTTCCGCGATCGTGGAGAAGGTGGTCACGTTAAGCGCGTCGATGGTGAGACTGAGTTCGGTGATGCCGGCCTTCTCAAGATACTGCTTCGCCTTTTCGAGATCGCCCTCCGGCGGTATCAGCGCTTTTTCCCGGTGTCCCACCAAGCCTGGAGCGATAAGGCCGGTGGCGACCTGTGCCTGGCCTGAATAGGCCGCGTCCATGATCTGCGGCACATTGATGGCCCATTGAATCGCCTTGCGGACATTGACGTCCTTCAGCTTCGGATGGTCCGAGTTCATGCCGATATAGACATAGTAGAGCGAAGGCTTTTCTTCGATCTTGGTGTTTTCGGGCGGGCTGTCCTTCAAAGTGGCCAGCGAATCGAGGCTGAAATCGGTGAAATCGATGTCGCCGGCCTGATAGGCGCGCTCGGCGGTCTTGATATCGCTCATCGGCAGGATATGAATTTCGTCGAAGCCCGGCCTGGGGCCTTTCCATTCGGGATTTCGGGTCAACAGGACGAGCTGGTTCGGCTTCCAGTCCGACAACACGTAGGGACCTGAATAGCAGGGCGGCTTCATGCCGAAATCGCCGCCGTCGGCAACTGCCTTCGTCACCGCTTTTTTCGAGACGATGTGGCCGCAACCATAGGGAAGAGTGATGTTCCAGAGCGGCACGAAAGGCGTCTTGAGCACGATCACGCCAGTATGGTCGTCCTCGATCTCGATGCGGTCGAGCGGACCCCAGTCGCCCTTGACCGGAGAATTGTGCTGGATGACGCGCTCGAACGAGAACTTCACGTCCTCGGCGGTCATTTCGCCAAATCCGCCAGTGAAATTGATGCCCTTCTTCAGGCGGAAGCGGATGTGCGTCGGATCGATCTGCTCGACGGATTCGGCGGCCTCGAGTTCCCAGCCCCACTCCGAACCCGGTTTATAGCGCGTAAGCTTGGTGTAGATGCAGTTCATGACGTCGACATTGTACGCGTTCTGGTAGAAGCCAGGATCGAGCTTGTCGATATCGGAATAGGCGCGGGCCTTGAGTACCTTGCCTTCGGCCGCCCATACGGCCTGCGACAAGGGCAGGCCGGAGGCGATGATCCCCGCGCCGAGGCCGGCGCCTGCCTGCAGGAAATGCCTGCGATTCAATTTCATTCCATTCACGGTTTCGTTCCCCTTTCAACTGAGCGGGTTTCCCGACGATTGCCGGGATCCCTCTTTTTGGTACCGCGCCGCCTGATGGGGCCGCGAGTTCGGACGGCGCATTCTTCAATTCAGCCGGCAAGCCGGTCAATTTCGCTGCCGACGCAGATGTGAGCGAGATTAGCGTCAGTTCGCGAATGTCACAGCAGGCGACGCTCTATCGCCTCGGTCCATTTCTGTTCGTGGACAAGCTCGTCGCCTTCCCATGCCTCGAGATGCGCCTCGACGTGGAAGTGCGATGGCGTCGCGGTCATGGTCGTTTCGGTCACAGAACGCATGCGCCAATCAGCGCGCGAAAATTCGAACTCCCATTTCGCCTCGGCCCTGGCCGACCCGAAATCATCGCCGCGGAAGGAATAGCGTTCGCGGCCGAGCGAGGTAATGGTTAGATCGTTGTCGACGATGCGATAGGTGCCGGTGCCTTCGCCGATCTCAACGACAGTCGAAGCGTCTGCCAGATTCTCCGTGATCGCCCAATCCTTTTGCGGCTTCGAGATCGTCTCCACCCCTAAGGGCGACGCCCCTTCGGGTTCGGCAAAAGGTGCCGGCGCCGGATCTCCGGCGCCTCCGACGCGGACCGGAAGTTCAAGGCGGCAATCCGTCGGATGGACGGTGAGCGTGACCGGCTCGGGCGAAGGCCAAGCGATCGGGAAGTAATTTGTCGAGATGGCAAGGCGTATGCGGTGGCCCGCGCTGAAGCGCTGTGCTACGTGCTTGAAGGGGACAGAGGCGCGGTAGCGCCTTGCCGGTTCGAGCGGTTCGGGCCTCTCATGGCTATCGCGATGCGTCAGGTTCAAAAGGCCGTAGCTGACGCGCGTCGTCGCGCCATCGGGGGCGACATCCGAAAGACGGACGGCCACCATGGCGACGGGCCTGTCGCTTTCGAAGACAAGATCGAGCATTGCATCGCCGGCGATCTCAACATCGTGCGCCAGCTCTTGCGTCTCATAGACCAGACTGCCGGCATCGTCGCCGCGCTGGTCAGCCGGCTGGTCGCCGGGCACGGCATAGGAGCACCATTTGCCGCCGCGCAGGCCAACCGACAAGGGCGAGCGGACCGTCTGCGTTCCGGCCGCATCGTCTGCCCGGCGTAGGGACAGGCGCCCATTGCCGGAAAGGAAGAAGGACTGCCGCTCGATATTCGGCGATGGCCATGCCGGCTCCGTGACCCAGCGTCCGGCGCGCGTCTCGTAGGAAGTTTGCGGCGGGGCGCTATCCTGCATGAACAGGCGCAGCATCGGCTCGTCCATGATGCCGGTGTCACGGCCCTTCAGCCATTGATCCCACCAGCGGACGCATTCCTGCAGAAAGCCGATGGCAGGACCAGGCTTGCCGATATGGGGATAAGTGTGCGCCCATGGCCCGACCAGCCCCTTGCGCGGGCCCTGCAGCTTTTCCATCAGGCGGAAGACCGAGCGGCAATAACCATCTGCCCAGCCGCTGACGGCGTAGACCGGGCAGGTGATCGCGCCGAAATCCTCGCAGACCGAACCGTGTTTCCAGAACTTGTCGCGGTGCTGGTGCTCCAGCCAGTTCTTCAGCCATAGCCCGCTTTCCTTCAATCGACTGTGCCACAAAGCGCGCCAATTGTGCGGCTTGTTGCGTGGGTCGGGCGGCAGCGTGTTGCGCCCGAACATGATCGCCGCCCAGGAGAGATTGTCGATGAGCAGCGTGCCACCCATGTGGTGGACATCGTCGGCGTAGCGGTCGTCGGTCGAGGCGCAACTGATCACCGCCTTCAGCGCAGGCGGCCGCATGGCCGCGATCTGCAATCCGTTGAAGCCGCCCCAGGAGATGCCGATCATGCCGACGTTGCCGTCGCACCAGGGCTGGGAGGCCAGCCATTCGATGACCGAGCAGCCGTCGTCCAGCTCCTGCTGAAGGTACTCGTCGAGCATCAGCCCTTCGGAATCGCCGGTTCCGCGCAGGTCGACGCGCACCACTGCGTAGCCGTGGCCGGCCACGTAGGGGTGCATGACGACATCACGCGCGGCGGTCAGATCGTTCTTGCGATAGGGGATGTATTCCAGGATAGCCGGCACCGGCTTTTGTTCGGCACCCTCGGGGAGCCACATGCGCGCCGCAAGCCGGCAACCGTCCGGCATCGGAATCTCGAAATGCTCGACCGAGCGGATCGGATGGGGGAAGTTGGACACTGTGCGCATGACGAGGCCTCTGTTGGAGAGCGCCACTTTGGGCAAATCGGCGGTGCCGCACAATTTCGCGACCCTTCGCGACTTGACACTGTTCTGGCGTCAGTATGCATTAGGTCATGCAGACCGAACCGCTTCCCCAGAACCTCGCCTTCCTGTGCAGCTATTATCCGTCTATCGCCGCCGTGTGCCGGCGCCTGCAGATCAACCGCCAGCAGTTCAACAAATATCTGAGCGGCCAGACCTGGCCGTCCCGCCGCAACATGCGCAAGATCTGCGATTTCTTCGGCGTGAGCGAAGGCGAGCTTTTGATGGACCAGCAGCGCTTTGCCGAGATCGTCGGCCTGCGCCGCCGCCCGCTCGGCGTCCACGCGCCGTCGGACATGCTGGTGCATATGGAGCAGCTCTATCAGCGTTCCGGCGATCTCGGGCGCTATGTCGGCTACTATTTCCGCTATTTCTACTCGTTCGGCTATGCCGGCAAGATCATCAAATGCCTGGTCGTGATCTATGAAAAGGAAGGCCGCTATTTCTGGAAATGCATGGAAAGGCTCGTCCATTTCGGCAAATATGGCGTGAAGACCTCGAAATATTCGGCCGCCCTGCTGCTGCTCGGCGATCGCATATTCGCGCTCGAATCCGAAACCCTGCTCAAGACCAGCATCACCCAGGTGATCCTCTATCCGAGCTACCAGACGAGCGTCGCCTATCTGGTCGGCATCCAGACGGGCATGCCCCTTTTACGAGGGCGGAGACCAGCGGCCTCGGTCGTGCTTCTGGAATATCTCGGCCGCTCCGTCGACCAGCGCAAGGCGCTGCAGGCCTGCGGCCTATTCGACGAAACTGACCCCGCCATCGATGCCGGCATCCGCGCCATGATCACCAACCGCATCCCCACCGGGACATTCGTGCTCGAAACGGAAGAGGTGTAGACGTTCCTCCCAACGCGACCCGCATCGGCGCGAGCCTGTCCAACCCGTTCAGCACGAGGTTGTCACCCATGTCTTAGGTACATTCTGTTACCTATGTCTCCGGGCCGTACACAGGTGAAAGGTGGTAGCGGGAGAGCGCTACATCGCGAGACCCACTATCGAAGAAGCACTCTTCCGCTATCGGAGGCACGCGGCTTAGTCCGAAACTTTCCAATTTGGAGGCAGAGGTTAGTCATTGCCCTCCGAAAGCAGAGGCCACATGTTCGAATCATGTCGGGTGCGCCACTAAACTCTTGTGGGCTTAATCACCGGATGGCGATTAATTTGCCTCGCATGCGAATGTCGGAGTAACACCAGGGTAACACCTAGCAGGCTGTTGAAGAAGTGCTGGCGCGGCTGTTTGGTCGTGATTCACTGATTTGGGGATTTTTGGATGCGCGACTCAGGCCAACGGACAGGTTCGCTGTTTTCGTATGTCGACCTTGAAGCGCGAGTTCGCCGCGACCATCCACTGCGAGTGATAGAGGAGATCGTGAACGCGGCTCTCGTTGCGATGGATCGAGATTTTGCTGGGTTCTATCGGCCTGGGCTCGGCCGCCCGTCGATCGCGCCGGAACGGTTGTTGCGTGCGATGCTGTTGCAGGCGTTCTACGGCATCCGCTCGGAGCGTCAATTGATGGAGCGGATGGAGTTTGATCTTCTATTCCGCTGGTTCGTGGGGCTTGGTGTTGACGAACCGGCCTGGAATCATTCGAGCTTCATCAAGAACCGGGATCGGCTGTTGGAAGGTGAGATCGCGGCAAAGTTTCTACGCGCGGTGCTTGCACAGCCGAGGGTGAAGCGGCTGTTGTCGTCGGATCATTTCTCGGTGGATGGGACGCTGATTGAAGCCTGGGCTTCGATCAAGAGCTTCCGCCGCAAGGACGGGGGCGACAACGACCCGGATGGAGCGGGTCGCAACGCCGAGCGCGGCTTTCATAAGGAGAAGCGCTCCAACGACACCACCAGAGCACGAGCGACCCGCAGGCGCGGCTTTACAAGAAGGGCGACGGGCAGCCGGCGAAGCTCTGCTACATGGGGCATGCGCTGATGGAGAACCGTCATGGGCTGGCTGTCGACGGCGGCATTACCCATGCGACAGGTACGGCCGAGCGGGAGGCCGCGCTCGCCATGTTGGACCGCAGATCGTCGCGGCGGCGCATCACACTGGGGCCGGCAAGGCCTATGATGTGCGCCAGTTCGTCAAGGAACTGCGCGAGCGCAAGGTCATACCGCACATCGCCGTCGACGATCATCTGAGCAAAACCGGCAAGCCTCGCGTAACAGCGATCGATGGCCGCACGCGCTGCCACGCCGGTTATGCGGTCAGTCAGCGCTGCCGCAAGCGGATCGAGGAGGTGTTCGGCTGGATCAAGGCCTCGGCCGGCATGGCCAAGGTCAAGCTGCGAGGATGCGCCCGTGTGGGCGCGGCCTTCACCTTGAACCTGGCGGCCTACAATCTGATCCGCTTGCCCAAGCTTTTGGCAGCGCCGGCATGAGCGTCATCGGTCGCTGGCGAATCGTTGCGATGCCCGACTATGTCGGGGACTATCGCGACATGATGGAGCCCCGCCTACATTGAGTTCGCGGACGATGGCTCTGGCGAATTCGCCTTCGGATGCGTCAGCGGCCAGATATTCGGCTCGGGTGACGGCAACAATGTCGCCTTCTCCTGGCAAGGCAATGACGAAATGGACGAAGCCCAGGGCAATGGATGGGCTGAAATCCAACCAGACGGCTCTATCAACGGACAAATCTGCTTTCGTCGCGGCGACGAAGCAGACTTCGTCGCTCACAAATGGACTTCTTCAACAGCCTGCTAGCCTAAGTTTTGGCGTCGGCGCACCCAACTGTAGTTTTGCGGTTCCACCAGCCAGAAAACTAGCGACCAGCACTTGGTCTCGTCCGGGGACGCCTTTACGGGACCGAGGCAACCGCTGCACCGTTTCCTTCTTCCTGATGAGGGAGCAGACCGTCTCATTATTGGATCAGCTCGATCAGGTCGGTGCGGCCCCCATCGTGGCAACTAGGGAATCACGGATGCGCAGGGCGAATTTCATTTGGCGAAATTGTTGGAAACATCGATTGATCGGCCGATCGCTGCTGCTAGCGTTACGCGGCGTTCTAGGAGCGCTGTGCTTGTCCCGGAAAGACGCAAATCCGACGGTGCTGCAATGCGCTTGAAAAGCGTCCCATAAATCTCCGGTGATGAGCGCTGAATGCATAATGACATAATACTTTCGGCTCGGGGACTTGGAAAAGACTTTGCTGGTTTCCGCGCTGTCGATCAGGTGGATCTCGATATCCGCCGCGGCTCTGTTCACGCATTGATCGGGCCGAATGGCGCGGGCAAGACAACCCTTTTCAATCTTCTTACAAAATTCCTGCAACCCTCGCGTGGCACGATTTCCTACCGCGGGCGCGATATCACCCGGATGCGCCCCGCAGATGTCGCGCGTTTGGGCCTGGTTCGTTCATTTCAAATCTCGGCCGTTTTCGGCCATATGACGGTCCTCGAGAATGTCCGAGTCGCGCTGCAACGCAAACGTGGCGATAACTTCGATTTCTGGCGGCCGCAGAAGGCGCTCCATGCGCTTGACGCAAGAGCCGTGGAACTGCTGGAGGCGGTCAATCTGGCCGACGTCGCAGACAGGGCGGCGGCCGAACTGCCCTATGGGCGAAAGCGCGCGCTGGAGATTGCGACCACGCTGGCGCTCGATCCCGAATTGATGCTGCTGGACGAACCGATGGCCGGGGTCAGCCAAGGGGACATCAAACTAATCGAGGACCTGATCAGGACATCTTCGGCAAATCGGACAATTCTGATGGTCGAGCATAATCTCTCGGTAGTTGCTGCGCTGTCGGACACCATCACGGTTCTGGCGCGCGGCGCAATCCTGTCGCATGGCGACTATGCCACGGTGTCGGCCGATCCGCGTGTTATCGAGGCATATATCGGGGCCGGTCATGTCTGATATGGCAGCAGACTCAGCTTCCCTGCCACCTGCTCTTTTGCAGGTAAGGGGCCTTGAGGGGGGCTATGGCGATGGCTCAGTCCTGCATGGTGTGAACTTCGATGTTCATGCAGGTGAAGTCGTTACCCTACTTGGACGCAACGGCGCCGGCAAATCCACTATCATGCGCGCGCTGATGGGTATTCTTGCCCATTCTAAAGGGTCGGTCATGTTTGGCGGGGTGGAGATGATTGGGCTTCCCTCGCGCAAGATTGCCTGTTTGGGCATCGGATATGTGCCCGAGGAACGGGGAATATTCTCAAGCCTTTCTACCGAGGAAAACCTCCTTCTGCCACCGCAAGTGAAACGTGGCGGCCTGACCGTCGAGCAGATCTACGAGTTGTTTCCCAATCTTGAGGAAAGAAAAAAAAGCCGCGGGACGAAGCTATCTGGGGGCGAACAGCAGATGCTTGCACTTGGGCGCATTCTGCGCACTGGCGCAAAGCTGCTTCTTCTGGATGAGCCGACGGAAGGGCTAGCTCCGGTCATCGTGCAACAGATCGGCAAGACCATCGAGTGGTTGAAGCAGGACGGCTTCACCATCCTTTTAGTCGAGCAGAATTTTAGGTTCGCGCAGACGGTCGCCGACCGGCACTACATCGTGCACGAGGGGTCGATCGTCGAGATGCTCGTCAATGATGAAATAGAAGGCAATCTGGGCAAGCTCCATTCCTATCTTGGAGTTTAGATGGAGGCCGTATGGCTGGCCTCAGGCCAGCGGAAACTGACAGCAAAAAGGGAGGGAATACAATGAAATTCATGTTACGATCGTTGATCGCCGCATCGTTTATCGTGGGAAGCGCTTTAGCCGCTTCGCCAGCGATGGCGGCCGATGGCCCCATTCGGATTGGAGTTCTGGGAGATCAGTCCAGCAACTTCGCTGACTCCGGTGGGCCCGGTTCAGTAACCGCCACGCGCATGGCGGTAGAGGATTTTGGAGGAAGCGTTCTCGGCCGCCCGATCGAGGTTCTCGTGGCCGATCATCAAAACAAGGTCGATGTCGGCGTTGCCATCGCGCGCGAATGGTATGAGAAACAGCACGTCAATGTCATTGTCGATTTCGCCTCCTCCGCAATCGCTCTCGGCGTGCAGGATATCGCGCGTGAACTCGACAAGATAGCGCTTTATACAACGGCAAGCTCGTCCGATATCATCGGCAAGGCCTGTTCTCCGAACGGCCAGCAATGGGGCGCCGAAAACTGGTCGAACAGCGCGTCGCTGATGACCGCCCTTGCATCCGGCAAGCCGGGAACCACCTTCTTCTTCATTACGGTGGACTACAATTTCGGGCATCAGCTTGAAGACGTGTCGCGCGCGGCGATCAAGGCGGCGGGTGGCGAAGTCGTCGGCGGCGTATTGGTGCCACTTAACACCATGGATATGTCATCTTATCTGCTTTCGGCGCGGGCCTCTGGCGCCGATGTGATCGTGTTGGCTCAGTCGGGGACAGACCTCGTCACGTCGATGAAACAGGCGACGGAGTTCGGCATCGCCGCCAAGCAGAAAATCGCGGCGCCAATCCTGTTCCTGACCGATATCAAGGCTATCGGGCTGAAAAATCTGGCCGGATTGCAGTTTATCCAGACTTGGTACTGGGACCAGGACGAGTCCAGCCGTGCTTGGGCTCATCGATATTTCGACCGCATGAAGAAGATGCCGAACGAAAGCCACGCGGCGCTTTACGCGGCGGTCACTCATTATCTAGAGGCGGTGAAGGCTGCGGGCACCGACGAAACCCAGGCGGTCCTGAAGCAGATGAAGGAAGCTCCGATTGACGGTCTGATCTCTGAAAACGGTCACATCCTTGAAAACGGCAGGGCGGCCTTTGATCGCTATCTCGTCCAAGTGAAGACCGAGGACGAGTCGAAATACGATTGGGATTTCCTCAAGGTGGTGTCGCGCATTCCCGCCGACAAGGCTTTTCGTAGCGCCACCGACGCTGGCTGTGTGATCAAGTAGCCCTTTTATTGAAACCGATCCAGGCGACGGCCATCGGGGTGTTCCATGCCTCGATGGCCCCTTGCCCGTAAGGACAAAGCAAATGGATGCTCTCCTCGCTCAATTGACCGTCGGTCTGATCAACGGAGCATTCTATGCTATGCTGAGCCTTGGGCTCGCGATCATCTTCGGTATGCTCAACATCGTTAACTTCGCCCACGGGGCGCAGTACATGTTGGGCGCGTATATTTCCTGGATGCTGCTGAACTATCTTGGGCTCGGCTACTGGTGGTCGCTGCTTCTTGCGCCGCTGCTGGCCGGTGCCTTCGGCATCGCGCTTGAAAGGATACTTATCCGACACCTCTACGATAAGGCCCATCTCTACGGGCTTTTGCTGACCTTCGGGCTGGCGTTCATCATTCAGGGCCTGGCACGCGTTTATTTTGGCAGCGCCGGCCTTCGGTACGAAATTCCCGCGGAATTTTCCGGTATCTGGGATTTCGGTTTCATGATTCTGCCCATCTATCGCGGCTGGGTCATCGCATTTTCTCTGGCGGTCTGCTTCCTCGTGTGGCTTGCGATCGAGAAAACCAAGCTCGGTTCCTATTTGCGGGCGGCGACAGAAAATCCGGTTCTTGTTGGCACGTTCGGTGTGAATGTGCCACTGCTGATCACACTGACTTATGGCGGAGGAGTGGCGCTTGCGGCACTTGCAGGCGTTTTGGCAGCGCCCATTTTCTCGGTTAGCCCGAATATGGGTGTTGAGATCATCTTGGTCGTGTTTGCCGTCGTAGTCATCGGCGGCATGGGCTCGATCGGCGGCGCGGCGATAACCGGCCTGTCGCTTGGTCTCATCGAGGGACTTACCAAGAACCTCTACCCGCAGGCAGCATATGTCGTCATTTTCGTCGTGATGATCGTGGTGCTGGTGGCGCGTCCGGAAGGACTGTTCGGCAAGATGGGGGGCATGAAGATCGATGCACATCTGGAGCGCCCAGATGGCGAGCGTTGGTGGCGCGAACTTTCAGCCTCGACCAAGAGATTGTCTTGGTGTGGTCTTGCCATCATCGCCGTGATTGCTCCATTCTTTGTCTATCCCATATTCGCGATGAAGATTCTTTGCTTCGCGCTATTTGCGTGCGCCTATAACCTTCTGCTCGGTTATGGAGGACTTCTTTCATTTGGTCATGCGGCCTATTTCGGGGCTGCGGCCTATGTTGCCGGTTACCTCCTAAAAGAATGGGGGCTTACGCCCGAACTGGCAGTTCTGGCGGCGACTGCATCCGCGGCGCTGCTTGGGCTTGCGTTCGGGGCCTTGGCAGTCCGGCGTCTCGGCGTCTATTTTGCAATGATCACGCTGGCATTGTCCGAGCTTGTGTATTTCATCTGCAATCAGCTTAAAGCTACAGGTGGCGAAGACGGCTTGCAGGGCCTGCCGCGCAACAAGCTATTCGGTTTGATCCCGCTTGAGAACGACCTTCTTCTCTACTTTATCGTCCTGGCCGTTGTCACGGCGGCCATTTTCGCCACCTACCGGATCGTGCATTCGCCGTTCGGTCAAGTTGTCAAGGCGATACGAGAGAACGAGGATCGCGCGGTGTCGCTTGGCTATCGCGTCAATCTTTACAAGATCCTTCTCTTTACCCTGTCGGCCGCGCTTTCGGGCTTGGCGGGCAGTCTCAAATCGGTGGTCTTTCAGGTGGTGTCCCTGGTCGATGTTGTCGGCACCACCTCGGCCGAAGTTGTCATGATGACGCTGGTCGGCGGCATCGGAACAATGTTCGGTCCGATCATCGGTGCGACGGTCGTGACGACCATGGAATACTACCTCGCCCCGTTCGGCGCCTGGGTGACGATCATCCAAGGCATGATCTTCGTGGTCTGTGTCATGAGCTTCCGCGAAGGCATCATCGGTATTATCGGTTCATTGACGACGGCGTTTCGCCGGTCGTCCCGGCCGCTGCGGCGCGATCGTGAATCATAAGGCAAAGGCTTTTGCCGGGTCTATCGGTCTCGGATCGTCGACGCGCTGTTACGACAACTCTAGGGTGCGCCTGATGACGCCGTCGAATATGCAAGACGGTCATGCGGCCGCTGCAACGCTATATGCGGTCTTTATCCGAGAACCGACGGCGCCAGGTGTTCATCGGCCAAAGGCCGGCCGGCGGTTGCGGCCATTTCCGCTACTTTCGCGACACGCTCCGCATTGCTGACAGCCAGCTTGCCATGAGCGTCGACTATCGCGTTCTCGAATCCCATACGGACATGCCCTCCCATTTCGATCACGGCTTCCAGGCAAGCCATTTCCCCGCGACCGAAAGCACAAGCCATCCATTTGCCCTGGGCTGCGAGACTTTCCGCGCTCAAAACGCGGTAGAGGTCGTCGACCATATCCACGGTGGCGTCGTCGATGACACCGTACCGACCGGCGACAAGCAGAGTACTGGGCTGCCGATCGTCATCGAAGAGCCGCCCGCGCAGGCCGGAGAGGGTGCGAATGTCTTCGGCCGAATAAAGAATGTACTGGATAGAGATTTCGGAAGCGATGGCGCGCTGGACGATTTCGATCGCCCTTTCTTCACCGTCACGCAAGATCTCCGCTATCGAAACCGATGCATAATGCGGTTTGAGCTCCGAAAGGACCCGCTCTTGATCGCACACCGTGCAAATGGACGCCGCTTCTGTCGTGACCTGTACCGTAAGGTGGGGGACCGCCGTCGAAACCATCCGCACGGCCTCGGCGTATCCGGAGACGTCGAGACTATGCCTGCCGAACGGGTCTCGTATATGAAGGTGCATGGCTGCGGCGCCTGCCGCACGGCATTCGACGGCAGTGCTTGCCAGTTCATCGGCTGAAATCGGGAGCGCCGGGTGGTCGGCCTTGGTCCGGCGCGCACCGTTCGGCGCCACCATCACGAACAACGGCTTTACTAATATCTGGCTCCCGACAATCGTTCGTCTCCTGCCTTTCCTGCGATCCAGCAGGCGTCGCAAAAGGCGCGACTACTCATCGATGATCCGGGCATTGCGCCTTTTCAGGATCAGCGCCGATGCGCCGCCGCGCATCGAAAGGGCAACAATCATAAGGCTCAGAACGATGAACGTGCCGCTGATCGGCTCCTGCAGGAAGACGAAATAATCTCCATCCGAAATCAGCAGGGCGCGTCGGAAATGCTCCTCCAGGATGGGGGACAATATGACCCCCAGTATGAGAAGCGCCGGCGAATACCCGAAGGAAGAGCATATGTAGCCCAGGATTCCGAATATCATCATCGTGTAGATGTCGAAGACGTTGTTGTTGACGCTGTAGACACCGATACACATCACCAGCAGAACGATGGGGCTCAGGATGTGCGAAGGCACCGAAAGCAGTCTAACCCATATGCCGATGAGCGGAATGTTCAGGACCAGCAGCATCACGTTTCCAACCCACATGCTGGCGACCACCCCCCAGAAAATATCCGCATGCTGCACCATCATCAGCGGTCCGGGCTGGATTCCATGAATCATCATCGCGCCCATCAGCACCGCCATGACCGCGCCGCTCGGGATTCCGATGCCGAGCATGGGGATGAACGAGGCCTGGACCGTCGCATTGTTGCAGGCCTCGGGCGAAGCGATCCCTTCGATCGCGCCGGTGCCGAATTTAGACGGATCGCGGGAAATGCGCTTCTCGATCGAGTAGGCGATGAAGGTTCCCAAAGTGGCGCCCATGCCAGGCAGCAGTCCGATCACGGAACCCAGAACCGAACCCCGCAGGGTCGGCATCGTCGCCTCCCGCACCTCCTGGCGTGTCGGGATGAGTGAGCGGAGCGTTACCCGCTCGGGCTTTGAAGCGCCGTCCTCGTGCAGGTAGGTAGAAATGATCTCCGACACCCCGAACAGCCCCATCATCATTGCTACGAGATCGACACCGTCGATCAAGGATGGGACGCCCAGCGTGAAGCGTGCCTGCCCTGTGGTGACATCCGTCCCGACCATGCCGAGCAGCAGTCCTACCGCGACCATGGAGAAGCCTTTCACCGGCGACCCAAGCCCGAGCATCGACGCCCCAATCAGGCAGAAGAGAATGAGCGCAAAGTAGTCGGCCGAGGAAAAGCGCAGCGCGATGCTCGCCAGAAACGGCGTGAAGCAAACCAGCAGGATGAGCGCAAGCGTCCCACCCACGAAAGAAGCGCCGGCCGTAATGAACAGAGCGGCTCCCGCGCGACCTTTCTTGGCCATCGGATGCGCATCAAGGCAAGTGATCGCGGTTGACGGCTCACCGGGGAGGTTGAGCAGGATCGCCGTGATCGACCCGCCATACTGGGTTCCATAGAAAATGCCGGACAACATGATCAGCGCAAGCAGCGGATCGACATAATACGTCAACGGCAGACTCAGCGAAATTGCGGCTAGCGCGCCGATGCCGGGCAGAACGCCCACAAGCGTGCCGATCGTTACACCGATCAGGCAGAATAGAAGAGCCTCAGGCGTCAGGGCGTGCCCGAAGCCATGCATAAGATTTACAAGGGAATTCGTCATCGCATCACCAGGCAATAGCGCGCAGGGGAAGCTCGAACCCCTCGATGAAAATCACCACGGAGGCAGCCGAGGCGATGAGCGCGGTGAGGATCATGGCTCGCATCCTGACCTTGTTGCGCCCTAGCGACCCGAGAATCACGAGCAGCATTGAACTTGGAAACAGCCCGATGTGCTCGACCAGGAGAGCCCAGATCAGGAGCGCCGAGAAAACACAGATGAAGGCCCGCCAGGGAATTTCGGGCGCTGGACTGTCCGAGTGCCGGACCTCAAGCAAGACCGCGATGCCGGCAACCGCAGTGACAATGCCAAGGAGGACCGGGAAATACCCGGCTCCCATATTTTCAAGAGAGCCAACGCCATAGAAACTCCCGAAAAATGCCATGGCGATGCCAAAAATAACAATGGAGGCAGCTACGGCGCATTCCGATTTATTCAGTTTCATTTTCGAAACTCTCTGGAATCATCGACGATGTGCGATTTTTGGATGTCAGAATATTTTCTTGTAAACTTCTTCCTGCTTCGCGAGATACGCTGTCAGATCGGGGGAGTTCATATATTCGACGTTGGCACCGATCTTTTTCATTGAATCAAGGAAGTCTTCGCTTTTCACGGCGCTTGCAACCGCGTCGGAGACCTTGGAAACAATTTCGGCAGGCGTGTCCTTCGGCATTCCCACACCTCGCCAGGTGGCGATATCGAGCGGATAGCCCAGTTCGGCCGACGTCGCCACATCGGGAAGCTCAGGGTATCGCTTCGTTCCCGCCACGGCGAGCATGCGTAGCTGTCCCGATTGGATATAGGGCAACGTCTCGGTGACACCGTTGACGGTGCTGTCGATATGTCCGCCAAGCAACTGAACGATGGCTGCCGGTCCTCCATCGAACGGCACGTGCTTGAACTTCACGCCCGCGGCTTCCTCCAGATTGCGGGCAAGCATATGGAAGCTGCCGCCCTGGCTGCCGTTGCCAACCGTTATCGAGCCTGGATCGGCCTTTGCGGCGTCCAGAAACTCGGGCAGCGTCTTCCACTTGGAATTGGTCTGGACGCTCAGGCCGGCATAGTCAATCGTCAGCATCGCCACGGGCGCGAAGTCCTTGTAGGACGTTTTCATCACGCCACGCAGGTTCGCCGTGATCAACTGCGCCGTGAGAATGCCGAGCGTATAGCCATCGGGTTTTGCCGCCCTGATGTCCTCGAAGCCGACAACGCCGCCACCGCCCGCGCGATTGACGACTTGCACGGGCACGTCAAACTGCTTTGAAAGTTCATCCGCCAGCGCCCGCGCCAGAAGATCGGTGCCGCCTCCCGGCGCAAACGGAACGATCAGTTCGATCGGCCGGGACGGCCATTGCTCGGCAAGCGCGCCTGCCGAGGAAAAGAGCGCCAGCGCCGCCGCCGATCCAAGTATCACGCTACGCCGGGTTGGCCGGCTGCGGTTGATCGCGTCGATTTCAGTCTTGTCGTTCGAGCCCATAGTCTCCTCCACTTTTGAACGTTTTCTGCTTCCGAGCTGGACAGCCCCTCCCACGTTTCTGCACTTTACTTCCGTGGTCGATGCGTCGGTGATGGCGACGGTGCGCCATTTCGCTGTGGTCCGACGAGCAGCGCGGGCGCGCCTGGTCCACCTGAACCCCCTCAGGTTCGATAAGCGGTGAAACTCGCGGTGGTGGACTGCGCACGCCAGTCAGTCACGACGTTGATGACGGCGGTTTGCCCCTTCGAGACTGCCGCGGCGCCACGTTCGAGAGCCGGCCTGATGTCTTCTGGACGCTCCACATATTCGCCATAGCAACCAAGGGATTCGGCCATCTTGTCGAAACGCGTGTAACCGAGATCCCGGCCAGGCTTGACCTTTGTAGGATCGGCTGTCCACCCTCCGTTCAGGCTGATGACGACGAGGAGCGGCAGGCCATGCCGGGCCGCTGTATCGAGTTCCATCGCATTGAGGCCAAACGAGCCGTCGCCGTGCAGCACCACGACTTGAGCGTCGGGTCGCGCGGCCTTGGCGCCCACGCCGAAGGGCATGCCCACGCCCATGGTGCCGAACGGCCCCGAGTTCAGCCTGTGGCCTGGCCGGTAGGTTGGAATTGTCTGACGGCCGAAATTGAGAATCTCCTGGCCGTCCACAACCAGTATGGCGTCCCGGTCGATGAAATCGCGAACCTCCTTGCAAAGCCGGAGGGGATGAACAGGCGTCTGGTCGGTAGCGATGGCGTCCTCGTGCTTCGGCGCCCGCTTGAGCTCCACCGTGGCAAGTTGCTCCCGCCATTCTGCGAACCCGTCCGGCGTGAGCGACGACTTCACGGCGTCGCGGAGTTGTTCCAGCACCGCGGCGGCATCCGCCACGATGCCGATATCGACCCGGTCGCTTGCTCCGACGGCATCGGCGTCCGTGTCGATCTGAACGATCGTCGCGGTTTCCGAGAAACGTGGCGGGCGGGCGTGAGAAATGACGTAGTTGAGGCGAGTACCGACAATCAACACGAGGTCGGCTTCTTTGAAGGCTGTGGAGCGCGCGTGAGCGTAGAAGTAAGGATGGTCTTCAGGGATCACGCCGCGGCCCTGAGGCGTGGTGTAGAATGGAATGCCGGTCGCATCGACGAAGGCGCCAAGCTGCTCGGAAGCCTGCGACCACAGGATGCCGCTGCCTGTCACGATGACAGGGCGTTTTGCCTTTGCAAGCGCGTCGGCGACCTTGGACAACGTAGCCGCGTCGGCAGCCGGTCTGCTGCGTGCCGCACTTGCCGGCGTCTTGGGCCATACAACTTCGGCCTCGTCCACTTCGGCATAAAGCACGTCTCCGGGTAGATCGATATAAACCGGGCCTGGCTTGCCGGCCATGGCGCGCCGGAGGGCAATGTTGACGTACTCCGGAATACGTCGAGCGTCATAGACACGTTCGGCCCATTTCGTGACCGGCCGCATGATTGCCAACTGATCTACCTCCTGAAACGAGCCCTGCAGATACTGCCCAACTGGGCTTGCTCCTCCGAAGGCGACGACGGGCGCGCAGTCGACCAGTGCATTGGCGAGGCCCAGGGTAAGATTGATCGTCCCCGGCCCGGATGCGCCCATGCATAAGCCAGGCTTGCATTTTACTCGCGCGTAGGCCTGCGCGGCCATTGCAGCCGCCTGCTCGTGCCGGGTATCCACCATGCGCACACCGCCGCTGATGGCAGCCTTGACCGCATCGTTTATCGGTCCTCCCATGATGTAGAAGCCAGTTTCTACACCCTCTCTCGCGAGAGCTTCGCCAAACAACGTATATCCACGGACCATTTTCGTCTTCTTCTGTTCAGGGGCAGGAAGTGGTTAGATCAAGCTGTCTAGATCGCGCCAGCTTCCTGCAGGCGCGCGATTTCATCTTCGGGAACACCAAGCAGATCCCGATAGATCTCGATATTGTCGGCGCCGAGCAAAGGTGCGGGTTTCACCGGCACGTGGCTGGCCGATAGCTTGATCATGGCTCCGGGGAGAACAAATTCGCCACGCACTGGATGATCGACCGTAACGAACGTGCCTCGCTCGCGCAGGTCTGGATCTTGCGAAAGCTCGACGGTGTCGAAGGTGGCACTGACCGGGATTCCGGCGTCGCCGATAAGCTGCATGACGGTGTGTTTGTCATGCTGGACGGTCCAGGCCGTTATGACTTCGTCCACGCTGCGGAAATTGGCCGCACGGGATTTGGCGTCGATGAAACGCGGATCGTCCAGGAGATCATTGCGGTCCACGACTTCCAGCAGGCGATGCCAATGGGCATTGCTGGCGCGAGTCGTGTAGACATAGCAGTAATCGTTGGGCCCGCCGCCCTTGCAGGGATAAACCTCGCTCGGCGACGTACCGGCGATGATGCTCTGGTTGCCGCACCGTGGCGCGGGGGCGCCGAACATATATTGCGCCGCATAGGCGATGCGGCCGAAATTGATGACGGCGTCCTGCATCGTGACTTCGATGCGCTGGCCCTTATTGGTTGTGTGACGTTGATGCAGCGCGGCCAGAATGCCGATCGCGCAGTGAAGCCCCGCTCCGGTATCACCGATGTTCGGCCCTGGCTTCAAAGGGCGGCCGCCGTCTTCACCCGTGATCGACAATGCCCCACCCGCGGCCTGGGCTATCGGATCGAATGCGAGGAAGTTCCTGAACCGACCCGTCGGTGCAAACCCCTTGATCTGCGCATAGATGATACGCGGGTTTATCGAGCGCACGTGTTCATAGTCGAAGCCAAGCCGCTCGATCGCGCCGGGCGCGAAATTCTCGATGAAGATGTCGGCCTGCGCGATCAGCTTCTCGATCAGCTTACGGCCTTCTTCCGTCTTCAAATTGCATGTCACGCTACGCTTGTTTGCATTGAGCAGAAGGAAATAGGGGGAGTCGGAGCCGAGCTTGTCGGTGGTCGCGCCGCGACCCTGTTCTCCGCGCTTCGGCGGCTCCACCTTGATGACGTCCGCGCCAAGCCAGGCCAGGGTTTCGGTGCAAGACGTTCCCGCCTCAAATTGCGTCAGATCCACGATCCTGATGCCGGCCAACGCCGGTTTGCCGGTGCCTGCTTCTTCCGGGTTGGACGCATTGTTGCTCGAACTCATTACCCCTCCCAAGGCATTAGAATATTAAGGAATTACGAGTCTCAGCCGAACGAACTCGAGACAGATCAGCCGCTTGAGGCTAGGTTCCAGTAGCCCGCCTGTCCGCGTACCCGGCCGCTGCTTGCAGGGTCGAATACTTCCTCGCAGGGCCGGATAGCAATGCGGACTGTCTATAATTTCATCAAGCGAAATTATATCGGCGATCGGTGGCGACGATTTTGGCGGCCACGCCGCAGTGGCCTCGTCATGGTTGTCGATCGTCAATGGCTGCCGAAAGTGCGGCGGGCCGACCTTGCACGATCAATCCACCGAGAAGATGCTGCGGGCTATGTAGCGCACGCCGCCGGCACCCCAAAGAGTGTCGACCGGCTTTACCTGGATGGGATCGTTAACATCGTTGTAGTGGTAAACCGTTCCAACCCTGCCCGGCTCAACCTCCCAAGCGCGCGGATAGCCGATATCCCAACTGCCGCCATCGCCACGGATGATGATTTCCGGACCCCATGTCTCTCCCTCGTCCTCGCTGACAATGGCGCGCATGCCATAGGGCGGCAGCCGGTGGGTGTAGACGACCACCAGGCGCCCGTCGTTCAGCAGCACAGGGGAGCCTGGCGCCCCGAAATCGTTGACTCGCGAAAGGAACTGCCAGGTCTGCCCGCCATCGTCGCTCTTGAAAGCTTCGGTCCACATGTCGCCTGACCAGTTCCGATCGACACGCAACGTGCAGAAGATTCTGCCGCTCGGCAACATGATGCCGCGCGGATACATTCGCTGCATTCCGCTGAAATCGGGATCGTCTCGCGGGGTTATGAAGGAGAGAAAGCGGAACTCGGCGCCATCTTCAGTACTGCGGTAGACAAGTGGCCGGTTGGGCGCGCCGTGTTCGGGCCCGGCAGGGAACCGGTTGTGCTGTCCTTCGCGGGTCTCGCCGCCCGTCAGGAAGAGCAGACATCGTCCATCGGGTCGGACCAATGAGGATTCCACGGCACTTAGCGAATAGAGGCCGTCGAGCGGCAGCATCGCCGAGCGCGACCATGTCTGGCCAGCGTCTTTTGAAATGCGGAAAAAGACTTGGTTGTCCGGGGGGCCGAAAGCGGTGGTCAGGGTCGGCACGAAATCCCTGATTTGTGGATCTTCCCGTGTGTACTGGTAATAAAAATTCGAGACGAGGACATCTGTGTCGGTGAAGTCGATCGGCCCGATTTCCGCCAAGCCGCCGGGCTTCCCGTCTATCCCCGGCTGCGGGCATCTAACGTCCATCCCGGGGCGGTTCCTGTCCTCGTTCCAAATATGCCATGTCCGGCCCCGATCCTCCGATCGAATCGTGACGCCACGCCTGCCGCCCGGATTCTTGATCAGATTGTGGTGGGCGAGGCCGCGGGGGTCTCCGGAATAATCGGCGGCGGCAACCGAAAAATTGCAGATGAGATGGCCCGCCGCGGTTTCCCAGAAGCCGCGGGAAAAGGGGTGGCTCGCGAACTCGTTTTCACGCCGGTAAACGACGGCGTGCTCGGTATCCGTGGCGAAGCGTGGAGGAAGCAATTTCTTGATCATCGGTATTCCCGGAAGACGCGTGGCTCGGCTCTTGAATCGAACAAGGCGTTCGAGCCAGACGGAAATTATCGATGGAGGCAATAAGCACTATCGTCACTTTCAGCGAATGAAACTGGAGCATCCGAGGCTCCGGTCATCCACCGGAGCACCAGCCGCGTTGAGCATTCGGCGGTTCAGCCCCAGCGTGCAGGTAAGACACGGGATGCGTTCGATCGGTCTTTCGGAAAGGCTACATTCTGCGCCTTATCGCGTCGGCGGCGGATGAAGCTTCCGCACGAAGCGCATCGGCCATGACCGTGATCTGCGAACGTTTAACGACCCTTCGAAAGTAGGTTACACCGATAGTGGCAACGACGTGCCCGGGCTCGACCACGATTGGCACCGCCAATGAATTCGTGAAAGGATCGGCCCTCGAAAGTCGACTTGCATATCCTGTCTTGCGCGTCATTCGCAGCGCTTTGCGCCACTGATAGTTGGTGCTGACGATCTTGTCTTCTTCGAAGTCGCGCTCCAGTGCGAGCCTCAGGAGCAGGGTTCTTTCGCGGCTGCTGCAGAATGCCATGTAGGCGAGCCCGTGAGCCCGACTGATCAGGGAGGCGCGCTTGTGCAGTGTGCTTCGCACATGTGCCAGCGGACTAAGCGGAATCGAGGAGTATTGGACAACCATCGCATTGTGCTCGAGCGTCGCCGCGGCAAAGGGCCAGAGATATTCCTTCGTCAGGGCGTCCACGGCAGGCTTCACGACCTCGACGATCAGTGATTTGCTGTGATAGCCCGCGCTGAGCGCCTTGACCTTGGAGGTGAGCGAATATCCGCCCCGCCGCGAAACATGTTCAAAATAACCTTCCGCGCAAAGCGTTTCGAGGATGCGTACGACGCTGCTGGGCGGGATCGCGCATTCGTCGCTGATCCGTTGCACCGTGATCAATTCAAGCCGGTTGGCGCATTCTAGCACCGCAAGCGTTCGCTGCACCAGGCTCACATCCGCGTAGCTGCGCCGCTTCGAAGAGCTGGGAGACTCTTCGTCGGTTTCCTGTGGCTGTGGGGTTACCAGTGGCATGGGAAAACAGCTTATGTGGCCTGCCATTTTTCAACAATCCTCATATCCGGGTCACAACCCAGTCCTGGGCCGGCGGGAACAACCGTATGTCCGTGAGCGACCACGGGCATCATGGGGAAGGGAGATTCCTCCAACTCGACATAGAGGCGTTCCACCGGAATTTCCGGCTGTAGCGATGCGACGATGTGCAGGTTGGCGAGATAACCGGAACCCATGTATCCGCAATGGGGGATCGCTTCGACGCCATACTTATCCGCCATCGTCAGTATTTTGAGCATTTCGGTGATGCCGCCAACCTTGCAGACGCTGGGTTGCAGGATATCCACCGCTTTGGCGGCGAGGAGCCGTTCAAAATCGTCGATGGATGCCGTGTTCTCTCCGGCGGAAATCGGCGTCCCGGCCCCGCGCAAGCGCGCAAGCCCGGCATAGTCGTCCGGCGGCCATACGGGTTCCTCTATCCATCGCAGGTTCAGGTCGCGGACCGCCGCAAGCACTTCCTTCGACTGTTCGACGCTCCACGGGCAGTTCGTATCGACCGCCAACGCGGTCGGTTCGCCGAGGCTGCGCCGAGCCAGCCGTATCCGTTCAAGGGTGATCTCATGCAGCTTGACGGTTCCATAGCCTTCGCCCAGCGCGCTGGAACAGGTTTTCTCCAAGGCCTCGTCCGACGAACACCGCAGGAAACTTGCATAGACCGGCAATTCATGGCGCCTCTTCCCGAGAAGGTCGGACACTGATTTGCCCTCTCGTTTACCGCGGAGGTCCCACAGGGCGATGTCGATGCCTGAAATGGCGTAGACCGCCGGTCCGCTGAGCCCAAACAAATGGATCTTGCGGCGGACGCTCTCCATCAGTGTGCCGATGTCGCGCGCGTCTTCGCCCACCAGCAGCGGCGCCACCAAACTGTCGATCATGGATTTTGTCGCGACCGCGCCGGCGTGGCCAAAGGCTTCGCCCCATCCCGTCAACCCATCCGTGGTCCTGATTCGGACCAGCAGCATCGCAAGCGCATTCGACGGCCGGCCGGCAATATAGTGAAAACCTCCGCTCGTCCGGTACGGCAGGGAAAGCATGAAACTGTCGACGGTTTCGATCTTCAAGTCGTCCTCCTCATGGTTCCGCTTCCTTCTATCACGGGCGTGCGCGGCGGATCGGATTGCCGATTTGAGTTTCAGTGGTCGAAATTGGAGCGCAAGTCGTTTGCGTCTGGAGGGTCTCTTTGCTGAATTCGGGCATCAATAACCTCCAAGCGGGCGTTTGCCCGGCAAATCATCGGCGGGCATCAGGCAGATTCAACGCGGCCAATATTCGTGGCGCGCCGTCAATAACGAGAAAGGTGCGGGATTTGAAAATCGCAAGTGTGAAAGCAGCGGGAGCCGATATCCTGGTTACCGAGGGCCCTGACGGTCGGATTGCAAGTCTCGCGGACGCCCTGAAGGCTTTCACGGGCGCTTCGCCGGCCTGGAGCGGCGACATGGTGTCGTTGATCGAGGCAGGCCCGGCTGCTCTGCAAGACCTGGCAAAGGTCCACGACGCCTTCTCGGCCAATCCCAATGCGATACCGGCGATAGCTCCGGAGGCCATTCAGTGGCACCCGCCAGTCCGCAGGCCGTCAAAAATCTGTTGCCTCGCGCTCAACAACAGCGCCAATTCGGAGCGGATCCTCTCGGGTCCGAACCATCCGGCGATCTTCGTGAAAGGCGCGAACGCTTTGGTAGGGCACGGCGAATCGATTCTGGTCAAGGAGCATTACGGACGTGTCCACCCCGAGCCGGAACTGGCGCTGGTTATTGGCAAGACGGCAAAGGACATTCGCGCCGCCGAGGCAATGGATTATGTCTTCGGCTATACAATCCACAACGACATCACATCTCCCACCATGCGGGCCGAGGATACGTTTCACTATCGTGCGATCCATCCGCGCAAGGACGACGATACGGTGATCGAATATGTCGACACCTTCGTATCCTATTCGGGACGCTACAAATGCAGCGACACGTTCTCCCCCATGGGGCCTTGGATCGTCTTGCGAACCCAGGTGCCTGATCCGCATGCGCTTTCGGTTAGATGCGACCATAAGGGCGAGCTCGTCACGGAAGACAGCACCCGCAATCTTACCCACAAAATCCCCGAAGTCCTGGAGTTCATCTCCGGCTACATGACGATGGTGCCGGGTGACATCGTCTCAATGGGAACCGCGCTACAGCGCGCGAACGGAACCGGTAGGGCTGTGCAGAATGTCGATCTGCGCACACTGGGGGGGCCGGTTTCCGTCTCCATCGAAAAAATCGGGACTCTCTCTAACACCGTAATAGCGATCGGCTAGAATGACTGCCATGGACTTTCGCAACCTGCTCTTGCTGCGGCTCGAAATCGAGGCCCTGAACGCGGAGTTCGCCTACCTGATCGACCACGATCAGTCCGAACGGGTCGCGGACCTGTTTACCGTCGATGGCGTCTATGGCCGTTCGACGGGAGGCCGCAGCGTTGGCAGAGAGGCAATCCGCAACAGCTACAGTCTCCGCAAGGACAATGGGCCGCGCACGGCGAGACACATCTTTAGCAATCTGCGCTTGATGCCTCTCGATGATGGCCGCGTGGGTGGATCATGCGTCCTGACGCTCTTTGCCAAAGACGGCCTGCCGCCGCATCCCGCCGACCCGATGGTCGTGGCCGACTACGACGACATTTACGAGTGCGGGGACGACGGGCGCTGGCGTTTCAAGGAGCGCACTATAACCTGGATTTTCGTGCGCGAGGGCGCGTCGTCTCCACTCGCCTTGGGTGCCGGGCAGGAGAAACGCTGATGTCCCCTCGCAGCCATCCCGCCGCGCCCGGCGAAACTTGCGACTACCTGATCATCGGTGGCGGTTCTGCCGGTTGTACCTTGGCTTCCCGGCTCTCCGAGGATCCGAACGTCTCGGTCGTGCTGGTGGAGGCCGGCAAGAACGTGACCCGTGAGACCGCGTCCGACGACGTGCTTTCCAACTATCCGGGCAAAGCATATTTCAATCCGGACTACACATGGCCCGAATTGAAGGCGCGCCTGGGCGGCGGCCGGCGAAACGATCCCGAAGCCGGGCGCATCGCCCGCTACGAGCAGTCGCGGCTTTTGGGTGGCGGCTCGACGATCAACGGTCTCTGCGCCAACAGGGGCGCGCCATCCGACTATGATGAATGGGAGCGCCTCGGGGCGGGCGGATGGGATTGGGAGTCCGTTCTGCCCTATTTCCGCAAGCTCGAACGCGACCTGAATTTCCACGACGACCTGCACGGTGCCGATGGCCCGGTGGCGATCAGCCGCTTTCCCACGGATGACTGGACAGGCTTCGTCCGGGCGGTGACGGGCGAACTCGGCCGGCAAGGCTACGGGCTGGTCGACGACCAGAACGGCGCCTGGCGCGATGGCTACATGCCGGTGGCGACTTCAGTCGATGAAAACGGGCAGCGCGTTTCCTGCGCCTATGCGTATCTGACGCCGAGCGTGCGTGCGCGATCCAATTTGTCGGTGCTGACGGAGACGATGGTCGAACGGATCGTGTTCGACGGCAAGGAAGCCACGGGCGCCGTCCTGCGGGACGGCCAAGGCCGGCATCACACCGTTGCCGCGCGCGAAACCGTGTTGAGTTGCGGAACCATACACAGCCCCGCAATGCTTTTGCGTAGCGGCATCGGGCCGGCGAGCGAAGTTGCCGCGCTGGGCTTGAAGGGCATCGCCGATCGTCGTGGCGTCGGGCGCAACCTGATTGAGCACCCGGTCATCTCGGTGTCGTGCCTGCTCGACCGCTCCGCCCGCATGCACAATCCCTTTCGCCATCATACCCAAGCCCATCTCAGATACTCGTCCGGGCTGGAGGATTGTCCCGACGGCGATATGAGCCTCGCCATAATTGCCCGCTCCGGCTGGCACGCGATGGGATATCGGATCGGCACGCTCTATGTATGGGTCAACAAATCCTATTCCCAGGGAAGCGTGCGATTGGCCAGCGGCAGCGTCGACGCTGAGCCGATCGTTGATTTCAGGATGCTTTCTGACGATCGCGACATGCAAAGGTTGAGAAAGGCATTCCGCTTCGTGGCGGCGCTGGCACAATCCGAAACCGTCTCGGGCATTTCCAGCATAGCTTTCCCCGCCAATTATTCCGATCGGGTCCGGCACTTCTCCGTGCCCGGTATGCGCAACCAGGCGGTGATGCAGATCTTTGCCTCGATGCTTGACGCCCTTCCGGCCATGCGGCCGTGGCTTGTCAGGAAATTCGTGACCGAGGGGGCAACGCTTGCGGAAATCCTTTCCGACGACACGGTCCTCGACAACTATTTGACCGAGTGCGTGACGGGGGTCTGGCATCCGGTGGGTACCTGCCGGATGGGCAGGCAGGACGATCCGCTGGCAGTGACGGACAACGGTGGCCGTGTCTACGGCGTTGGAAGGCTGCGCGTATGTGATGCATCTGTGATGCCGTCCATTCCCCGCGCCAACACGAATATACCGACGATCATGGTCGCCGAACGCATGGCGGATCTGATCAAGAAGGAACGCGCCGCCAATACGGTTCATGGCGAAGCTTCGGCCGCCTGATATGAGGAAACGATGATGCTTGTGGAAGCCACGACCGCATTCCTGCTGGTCATTGACGTCCAGGAGCGGCTGCTTCCGGCGGTCGCAAACAATGTCGCGGTGGAATGCAACTGCGCCGTGCTCTTGAAGGCTGCAAGCGAAATGGAGGTTCCCGCGGTCGTTTCGGAGCAGTATCCCAGAGGGCTTGGAAAGACGGTTCCGGCTCTCGCGGAGCTTGTCAGTGACGATGCCATCTTTGCCAAGGTGGAATTCTCCTGTGCGCGCGACCTGGGCCTCATGGCGCATATCGAGGGTTTGGGGCGGAAGCAGGCGATCCTGTGCGGCCTGGAAGCTCACATCTGCGTTCTCCAGACCGCGCTGGAACTCAAACGTCGAGGCTTCGAGGTGTTCGTTGCGCTGGACGCCATCGGCTCACGCGCCGATTCCAGCAAGGAGATCGCCCGCGACAGAATGAATGCTGCGGGTATAGCGATTGTCACGGCCGAAATGGTCGTGTTCGAGATGATGAAGACGGCCGCCGCGCCCCAATTCAAGCTCCTCAGCAAACTGATCCAGTAGTGCTGGGGAAGCGCTGCGCCGCAAACCAAGGACTGACAGATTATGGGTGAAACGGTTCAACTTTATATCGACGGCATGTGGCGCGACGGCGCGACGCGCGAGACTACCGATTTCTGGGATCCGGCAACCGGGGCCACGGCGGGAGCGGTGGCCGTGGCGACCTCCAAGGATCTCGAAGAAGCTTGCAGCGCCGCCGACAGAGGCTTCCGGCTGTGGCGGGCGAAATCGGCCGTCGAACGCAGCGGCCTTCTTCGAAAGGCATCGGCGCTGATCCGTGAGCGAAGCGCCGTCATAGCGCCTCTTCTGACCCGAGAGCAGGGCAAGCCCCTCGTACAAGCAAGGCAGGAGGTGGAATCTTCCGCCGACATCTTCGAATGGTTCGCGGAGGAGGGGCGCAGGGTCTATGGCAGGATCATTCCGTCTCGGGCTCCGGATGTAAGGCTGTCCGTCACGCGCGAGCCGGTCGGTCCGGTGGCATCGTTCAGCCCGTGGAACTTTCCTCTCGCACAGGCTGCCCGCAAGATCGGCGCAGCGCTTGCCAGTGGCTGTTCCGTGATCCTGAAGGGACCGGAAGAAGCCCCCGAAGCGCTTGCCCGGATCGTCGGCGCCCTGCATGACGCGGGTATTCCCGCCGGCGTCCTCAATCTGGTCTATGGCGTGCCGAGCGAAATATCGTCGTTTCTCATCCCCCATCCAGCCATCCGTAAGATTTCCTTCACGGGATCGACCGTCGTCGGCAAGCAACTCGCCGCCATGGCCGGTGCGCACATGAAACGCGCCACGATGGAACTCGGCGGACATTCGCCCACGCTCGTGTTCGAGGACGCCAATCTCGAGCGTGCCGCCGACCTGCTCACGGCGTTCAAGTTCCGGAATGCCGGCCAGGTCTGCACCTCGCCCGCGCGCATCCTGATCCAGGACAAGGTTTACGGTGAGTTCAAGTCCAAGCTCGTCGAGCGAGCGGCCCGGCTGAAGACCGGCAATGGCTCCGACCCCGGCACGGACATGGGGCCTCTGGCCAATCCCCGGCGCGTGCAGGCGATGGAGGCTTTCGTGCAGGATGCCACGGACCGTAATGCTTCCGTCGCCACAGGCGGCCGCCGAATCGGCAACCAGGGAAATTTCTTCGAGCCGACGATCCTGGAGGACGTTCCGCAGCCGGCAAGGATCATGAACGAGGAGCCCTTTGGTCCGATCATGACGCTGCAGCGCTTCGCCGATTTCGACAGCATGGTCGAAGAGGCGAACAGGCTTCCCTATGGGCTGGCCGCCTATGCCTACACGCGTTCCGCACGCACGGCAGCCATGGTGAGCGATGCGGTGGAGAGCGGGATGGTTTCGATCAACCATCATGGCCTAGGTCTTCCGGAGACGCCGTTCGGCGGCGTGAAGGACAGCGGCTACGGGTCCGAGGGCGGCTCGGAAGCGATGGAGCCATATCTGGTTTCCAAATTCGTTACCCACTCCTTGGTGGACTGACCACCCGATGGTGATCACAGGCTTCGAGGTTCTGCTGCTCGGCCTACCGGTCGATGAGCCTCTCGCGGGCGGACCATCCAGACCGAACGCGAGCAGGCCCACGGTGCTGCTTCTGCTGCGTACCGACGAAGGCGTGGAGGGTATCGGTTTCACCTTCCTTGGCGCGGGTCTTTCTCGCGCATTGAAAGTGGCCGTGGAAGACATGGCGGAAATGTGCCTCGGGCATGACCCGCTTGATCCTGCGCCACTATTCGAAAAGATCAGCGCCCTCGCGGGCGGCTCTGGCCCAGCGGGTATTTTCACGCTTGCTCAGGCGGCTCTCGATATCGCTTTGTGGGATATCAAGGGCAAGGTGGCGGGACAGCCGCTATGGCGATTGCTTGGGGCGAAGGGCACACCGGTGCCGGCTTATGCCAGCGGAGCCATGATGCGGGATTTCGATCTCGACATAGTCCTGCGGGCATGCCGTCGCCTGACCGACGACGGCCACCGGCAGGTCAAGATGCAGCTTGCCCTGCCTGGCGCTTACGATCGGGACAGGGAGGTGGATCGAATTCGTCGGGTTCGAGAGGCGCTCGGCGAGGATGTCGAACTGATGTGCGACGTCAACCAGCGCTGGACTGTCCAGCAGGCGATCGAAATGGGCCATGCGATGGCTGAATTCAAGCTTTGCTGGCTCGAGGATCCGATCGCCCATGACGACCTGCGCGGGCAGGTGGCGGTGAACGGCGGGCAGCCCGTCCCGGTCGCGACCGGCGAATTCATCTATCGGCTCAACGGCTTCGACCAACTCTTGAATGCCGCGCCGCCGGACTACGTGATGATCGATCCGTTTCGCGCAGGGGGAATAACGCCGTGGCTCGCCATCGCGGAACTGGCGCAGGTTCACGGCAAGCCGGTCGTGAGCCACCTCGCGCCCGAGGTGCAACTTCATCTCGTCGCCGCGATTCCAAACGGCCGGACGGTGGAATACATGCCATGGTCCATCGCCATGTTCCGGGAAGTCCCCTGGCCGCGAGATGGATATCTGCACCTGGGAGAAGCGCCCGGGCTCGGTCTGGACATCGATGTCACCGCTGTCAAACGATATCGTTTGTAAGGTCGCGACGGATATGTGCGTGAGCTTGTTCTTTCCCCTCGGGTTCGAGTATGCGGAGGAAACATGCGTATTTGGCTCGTAACGGGGGCCAGCAAGGGGCTTGGCTCAGCTATCGCCCGTGCCGCGCTCGCTCGTGGAGACCGGGTGGCGCTGACGGGACGCAAAATGTCCCCGGCAGACCCGGTATTTGCTGAATTTCCAGACACGGCATTGCCTGTGGCGCTTGATGTCAGCAACTCCGAAAGCATTCGTGCAGCCGTTCGCAAGGTGGAACAATGGGCGGGCCGCATCGACATATTGGTGAACAATGCGGGGCAGGGAATTCACGGCGCGATCGAGGAGACGTCCGACACGAGCCTGCGCGCCCTATTCGACGTCAATTTCTTCGGAGTCGCTACGCTGATACGCGAAGTGCTGCCTTCGATGCGCGAGCGCGGCAGTGGGTTCATCATTAACATTGGCTCTGTGGCCGGATTTGTCTCAAATCCCGGAACTGGCGCGTATTGCGCCACCAAGTTTGCGCTGGAAGGCTTAACGGAAGCACTCCGCAAGGAGGTCGCCGGCATGGGCATCAGGGTGTCTATGGTCGCGCCGGGCGGAATGCGCACCGGTTTCAACGGTCCTTCGATCTGGCAGGCGGATGTCCGGATGGAGGCCTATCAGGCGACCGCCGGCGCACGCACGGACGAACTTGGGCGCAATGCCGCTCGCAGGGGCAGCGACGTACGCGCCGTGGCAGCGGCCGTATGGAACCTGGCGAGCGAGGCGGATCCGCCCTTGCACCTTATCCTCGGCGCGGATGCCATCGAGCGGATCGACGAGAAGCTGTCGCTCCTGCGATCGCAACTGGCGAAGGCCAACCCCCTGACGGAAGATTTCAGTGACAACAGCAGCAACGCGTCCTCTTGTGGCACGGTCGATCCCGGAGTTGAAAATGAGCACACTTGACGTCCTGTTGGCAAAGGATGCCATCCGCGAAGCGATGGCGAAATACTGCCATAACCTCGATGCCTGCAATTTCGCTGGAGTCGCCTCCCTGTTCGCCGAGGATGGCTTATGGGAAACCGATTATGGCGCCGCGACGGGGCGAGGCGAGATCGAAGCCTTCCTGGCGACGGTCGTTCCAACGAAGGGAAACGGCCCCCAGCGCAAGCACTACATCTGCAACACCGCGATCGAGGTGGCGGGCAAGGAGGCATCCGCCGTTTCCGATTACCTCATCGTCAGGGAATCGGAAGCTGGACTGATCCCGGTGATGGGCGGCACCTACAAAGACAGCTTCAAGGAAGTCGGCGGCCAATGGCTGTTCAGCAGGAAATTCCTCATCCACGACATTGCAGGCGACATGGGGCTGCTGAACAAGCGCTGACCTCAATTGGGTCGGTCGCCCGGGCGCAGAAGTCGCGAGGCCATTTGAGCCGTGCCTGTCTTGCGCCTGCCGTCGGCGCGTAGGCATAGAGCAATGGCGAGCACGTTTGTGCCCGAAGATGCGCTGGAGCGCATCGGCGCCGTGCAAATCGCGCCAGATCCGAAACTCCCTCACTCGGTCCTAGACATCTGGCCGGCCCAGGCGATGGCCGAATTCATATCCGTGCAAAGTGAGCGACGTGATCTTTTCTGAACCGGGGCAAGGACGCCGCGCCGGGGCCGGTGGGCTATTTCCAAATCTGGTTGAATGCAGGCCAATTTCATTGTCCGGAATTCGGCGGATTCAAGCGCGCAGGCAAAGGCCGCTGCTTGGTATGATTTTCACATCAGACTGAAGAGCGCCTTGGCGCACTTTCACCATCGGGAGGGGGTGTAATGTCGATGATATCCAAGAATTCGATCCACAAAACCGTGACGCGCCGACAGTTTTTGAGAAACTCGGCAGCGGTGGGCATCGGTTTGGCCGCGCCAAGTCTACTGACGACCCGCTCTCGGGCCGCTGAATCTCTTGTCTATATCGGATATGGCGGTTCGACGCAGGACGTAATCAACAAGGTATTCATCGAATCGTTCACCAAGGAAACCGGCATCGAGATCATCTCCAATCCCGGCGCAGACCTGGCCAAGTTGAAGGCGCAGGTGCAGACCGGAAATATCGAATGGGACCTTGTCAATCTTATCGGGCCGCAAGCGTCGGCAGCTGGCAATGATGGGCTGCTGGAGGAGATTGATTATGCGGTTGTCCACAAGAACGGGCCGCTTGAGCGGGGCCAGTCCAAATTCTTCAACACCTATTATTTTTCCCGGGGCGGCATAGGCTTCAATCCCGAGAAATTCCCCGCCGGCAAGCATCCGACCGGTTGGGCGGAATTCTGGGACATCGAACGTTTTCCCGGCAGGCGGGGACTGCGCTCGCGGCCCGAAGACAATTTGGAGATGGCCTTGATAGCAGATGGCGTCGCTCCGCGGGATGTCTATCCCATCGATGTCGATCGCGCGTTCGCGTCGCTCGACAAGATCAAGCAGAGCGTTGCGCACTGGATCGCGGAAACGCCCCAGACCGTGTCACTCCTGCAGAACAATGAGGTGGATTTCGTATTCACCTACAGTTCACGCATCGAGGCCGCGCAGAAGCAGGGGTCTTCGGTCGATTTTGCCTACGGGCCGAACTTCCTGACGCCGGGAACGCACGTAATCCCCAAGGGGACAAAGAAGCGCGACATGGCCATGCAGCTTATGGGGCATTTCCTGCGGCCCGACCTGCAAGCCGAATTCTGCAATCAGACCGGTTCCACTCCTATACATCCGGGCGCGGTTCCGCTCATGAAGGCGGAGGTTCAAGCCAATCAGCCGAAATTCGACGATCCAGAAGTCATGTTCGTGGATGTCGACTGGTGGGCCCAGAATTACGTCGAGACGAGCCGTCGCTTTCTCGAGTGGCGCTTGACGTGACGTTCACATCCACCCGGTCGGTGACGGCGTTCGCGTGAGTGCGGCCGAATGATCATATTTGTCCTTCCCATCGCGGCATTCTTTGTCGTTTTCTTCCTGCTGCCGCTCGGGATGGTCGTTCTGGCCAGTCTGTTCGATCCGGTCCTGACCGGGTCGAACTACCAGGAACTGTTCACATCGCTGCTCTACGTGCGAGTTCTGCGTTCGACCCTTGAGATCAGCGGCCTGTCGACGATCGTGACGCTTCTGATCGCCTACCCGGTGGCCTATCATCTCTACAAGCAGCCGCCGCGGCGACGTACAATGCTGATGACGTTGGTCCTGCTGCCGTTCTGGACCAGCATTCTCGTCAAGAGCTTCGCCTTCACCGTGCTGCTAGGGCAGGACGGCGTCATCAATACCATTGCCCGCGCCCTGTTCGGCCCCGAGACCGGATTGAAGCTGCTCTTCAACCGACCGGGGGTTATCATAGGTATGGCTCACTACCTGCTGCCCTTCATGATCTTCGCCATACTGACCAGCCTGATGGCCCAGAATCCGGACTTACGAAGAGCGGCCGAAGTGATGGGAGCGGGCCGGCTGAAGATATTTCGCAGCATCACGCTGCCGCTCAGCCTGCCGGGCGTCGGCGCCGGCTGTCTCATCTGTGTCGTCCTGTCGCTGGGGATGTTTGTGACGCCGGCGCTGCTTGGCGGGCCGAAAGACATGATGCTGGCCAATCTGGTGGAGATGCATATCCGGCAGACGCTGGACTGGGGCTTGGCTGCCGCCCTTACGGTGATGCTGATCGTCATGACGGCGGCATTGAGCGCTCTCATTTCGCGTATCAGGGGCGGGGGGCTGGGAAATCATGGCTGAACGACTTCCCGGCGCCGCATCACTCGCGGAACGCTTCCTTCCACGTATCGGAATCGCGGCGGCCATTTTCGGCTACGTGTTTCTCGTCCTGCCGAGCCTGATCGTCATTCCGATGTCGTTCGGCACAGGAAGCGAACTCGTATTCCCGCCCCGTTCGTATTCGCTCGAACTCTACCGGCAGTATTTCCAGGAATCGACCTGGATGGCTGTCACCGCGCAAAGCGTGAAGGTAGGCCTGGCGACCATGGCCGCGTCGCTAGTATTGGGATTTTCCGCCGCGTACGGGATCACCAGGGCCGATTTCACAGGCAAGGGACCGCTGACGATCCTGCTGCTCAGCCCGATGTTCATGCCCCACATCGCCATTGCGCTCGCGATGTATCTCTACCTGTCACAGCTCGGCTTGGTCGGCACCACTTTCGGACTTGTCGCGGCCCATACCGTGGTTACGGTTCCCTTCGTCATAGTCACCGCCTTCACCGGCCTTCGCTACGTGGACCGCAACCTTGAACTGGCCGCGCAAACGATGGGAGCGGGCAGACTGCGCATCATCTGGAAAGTCGTGCTGCCGCTGGTCGTGCCTTCGCTTGTCGTGGCAGGCCTGTTCGCCTTCCTTCTGTCGTTCGATGAGGTCGTTATTTCCTACTTCATCTCGAGCGTTCAATCGGAAACGCTGCCGGTGAAGATGTACAGCAGCATCCATTGGGAGATTTCTCCGGTTCTCGCGGCGATTTCGAGTCTGCTGACTGTCCTGTCGTTCGGCGCGTGCGTCGCGATGTCCTTGCTGCAAAGGAATGACCGATGACGGAAGCGATGGTCCGGCTGGACGCCGTCGGGAAAGACTATGGCGCCGTGCGGGCGCTGTCTCCCACGTCCCTGGAGATTGCCAAGGGTGAATTCCTGACGCTGCTCGGACCGAGCGGTTCCGGCAAGACCACAATCCTCAACCTGATATCGGGATCGATCGCCGCTTCAGCGGGGACGATCTGGATAGGAGGGCGCAACGTCACCGGATTGCGGCCCAACCAGCGCGAACTTGGCATGGTGTTCCAGAACTATGCGCTGATGCCGCATATGACCGTGTTCGAGAATATCGCCTTTCCTCTCAGGGTGAGGAAATGCTCCGAGACGGAAATAAGGAAAAAGGTGGACGAAGTTCTCGATGTGATCCGGTTGGGCGGCTACGGGGCGCGCAAGCCGAAGGAACTGTCCGGTGGTCAGCAGCAGCGCATCGCCATTGCCAGGTGCCTCGTCTACAATCCGGATCTGATCCTGATGGACGAGCCGCTCGGCGCGCTCGACAAGAAGCTTCGCGATCAGTTGCAGCTCGAAGTTAAGCGCATCCACCGGACACTGGGCGTCACTCTGCTCTATGTCACGCATGACCAGAGCGAGGCGTTGGTCCTGTCCGACCGCATCTGTCTGATGAACGGGGGCCGGGTGGAGCAGATCGGGACCCCTGATGATCTGTATTTCAGGCCGCGGACCGTCTTCGCCGCCGATTTCCTCGGAGAATCCAACATTCTCGACGTTTCTGTCGTCTCCAGTGGAACAGAGGCGAAGCTGTCTACCCGGAGCGGCTTCCAGATAGCGGGCGTTGCGACGTCCTTGTCCGCGCCCACGGCCAAGATCATGATCCGCCCGGAATCCTTCGCCCTCGCAACGGATGGCGAACAGGGGCCGAATACCGTTACCGGTGCGGTGGAAGATGTTACCCTTACGGGTGGTGTCGTCGATATCCAGGTTCGCCTGGGCGATGCCGAGACGGTCAATGTGCGGCGACTGACGACCAGGGATTTCCGTGCGATGGAGCGTGGCCGGCCTATCACGCTCAGCGTCAAGCCAAGCGACGTGATGGTGCTGGAGTGATCGACCGGAATCTCCGGCACGTATTGTGCGACGAGCAATGCCCGTCGCACAATTTTTCGGCAAGGTAAGACTATCTATGGAGAGCTCGCGGCGAGCGCGGCCGCTACCCGCCCTGATGTTTCCGCCCCACGAAACTGGGACTGTATTCAGAAGAACCTGTGCACCTGAACGGCGAAGGTCGCGACTTCGGGAGCTTCCTGTTCGAGCCGGGCCGCATTCGCGACGACTGACCTATCGTCGCGAACCCATAGCTCCGCCAGGGCGCTCACCCCGAAACCGATGAATGGGACGGCACTACTGGGGGCCGCTCCCTGCTCGAGGATAGTATGCGAGATCGAGCCAAGGACGCCATCGAGCTCGGCGATGACGTCCGGCAGGGCGAAGACTCCCCTGTCCCCCGGGACCAGAAGAAGCTGCTTGATCGCGGTTTCGGGTCCGGCCGGCGCCTGCGCCCCACCATCGTCGCTGATCACCCGTGCGACGGCGCCGATGAAAAAAAGGGAATCCTTGTTGCAAGCCGCCATTTCGGGCGAGCCATGCGACAAGCGACGGCTTTCCGGGCTGTCGAAGGCAAGCACGGGAAATCCATCGACGCGGAGCCGGCGTGCCACGTCATTCGTTCCGGGCGCGTCGGCAACTACATGGTTCTGGTCGTATTTGCGCGCGCCGGGCAATTTCGCCGTCAATGGCCCATGAGGATCGAGCCAATGGCTTTTAAATGCGGCGGGCGAAATGTCCTCCCGGCGGCGGATCAAGCTGGTGGATATAATCATTTCGAGGTTTTCGGAAGATTTCTCAACGGCTTGCGGTGGATTTCAGTTAACTGGCTGCCGCCGCCAGGTCGTCGAAGAACGGGTCCGCCGCCACCGCCGGTACTTTCAGGAACTCATCGTGCCAATCGGCCAGTGCCTGACGCCCCGTGCGCCAGTCGAGCGTGCCAAAACGAAAATTCGAGTAGGACAGGGCCGTGCCGATGGCTGCGTGGCCGATCGAGAACGGCGTCGCGATCAGGTCGGGTACTTCGTCGTTCATCCGGTCCAGGACGTTTTGATGTTTGGTCTCCAGCGCGGCGACGAATTCAGGTGACTTCAAGGCGCCCGGCCGGTTCCGCTCCGTGAACCAGGCCAGAAGCAAGTCGATCGTGCCGTGGCCCAGCGCCAAGCGGCGCAACGCCTCCACGCGCGCCTTTCCTTGCTCGGGAAAGAGACGCGGCCCTTGATGGCAGCCGTCGAGATATTCGCAGATGACACGTGAATCATAGATCGCGCTGCCATCGTCGAGAACCAGTGTCGGAATCTTGGTCAGCGGGTTGTCCCGCATCAGATCCGGCAACGGTCGGTAGATGTCGACGACCGTGTTCATCAATTTGATGCGCTGAGCCAGACCCGCCCAATGGATCGCAACCATGACAAGACGCACATATGGAGAGCGGTGGGAATAATAGAGTTTCATCGGTCGCATCCTTCGATCGGGCTAGGCTAGGCTCAACACGCGACGCTTTAAGAAGCCGTCGATCGCGTCGGCGATTTCCTCAGGTGTCTCGACCGTCTGGTGATGGCTCGTCTCGATGGTGACGAACTCGACGTCCGGGATGGAACGCATGACGTTGCGCACATATTCGGGGGAGCGGAACACATCTAGCGTGCCGCCGATACCAAGTGCCGGGCATCGCACGGCCTCGACGTAGTGGGCGATGTCCATGTCGCTCAACAATTCGTAGTGAGCGACGAAGCTGTGAGGGTCGTTGCCGAGCCAGCGCGCCCGGAAGGCGCGGAATCGTTCGGGATCGCGTTCGCGCAACACTGGCGGGTATCCGCTTGCCATCGCACCGTCGACGATGGATTGCATCCCGTCACGCAATACGTTCTGGAGCATGGCGCGCCGGCTGGGCCGATCTTCCGGCTTCATGTCGATCGCCGGACTCATCACGACGACTGCCGACGTCCGTTCCGGAAAACGCGCGGCGAACGCGAAGGCCGTCGCCGCGCCCAGGGCGCATGCCGCGAGCGCCACCGGCTCCCTCAAGCCGAGCGCATCGAGGAGCGCCAGGAGATCGTCGCTCAGCAATTCGACCGACAGTTCGCCGCCTACCTTCGCCGACAGGCCGCAGCCACGCGTATCGTAGCGGAGAACCCTGAACCTCTGCGCAAACCGTGGCGCGACCATATCCCAGTTCTCGATCATGCCTCCCATCTCATGGATCATCACCAGGATGGGGCCGCTCGCGCCATGCAGGTCGTAGCGCAGCGATGTGCCATTGACCTCGATATAGTCCATTTCCGTCCTCCCAGGCTGTGAAGCCCCATAATCACTATTCCGCGGGATGCGGCTTTGTCCGTGCGAGCGGCGCGGTACGCTCGATCGGAAGGCAGAGCAGGATGACGATCGCGACGCAGCCGAGCCCGGCCAAAGCCAGCAGCCCGCCTTCGAAACTCCCGGTCAGCGTCTTGACGTAACCTACGATGTAAGGCCCGGTGAACCCGGCTACGTTAGCGATGGAATTGATGGCCGCTATGCCCGCGGCGAGGGCCGGTCCGCGCAGGAAGGTGTTCGGTATGGCCCAGAACGGGCCGAGATAGGCAAACATGCCGAAGCCGGCGATCGATATGGCGGTGATCTTTAGAACGGGATCCGACAGCATAGTGGAAACGATCAGGCTGATGACGGCCACCGCGATAGCGATCGCAGTGTGTATCTTACGCTCGCCGCGAGTATCCGAACGCCGTCCCCACCAGATCATGCCAACGGCGCCCACGACATAGGGCAGGGCTGCGACGAAGCCGGTCGCAAGGGCGGACAGGCCGAAGCCGGATATGATCTGCGGCAGAAAAAAGCTGACGCCGTAATTCGTGATGACTGCTCCGAAGCACACGAGACCGAGGGCCAGGACCCTGGGGCTTTTGAGAGCCGCGGCGATGCTGTGGTGGCCGCCGGCGTCCTCCTTGTTCTCGGCATCCATGCGCGCCTGCAGCCAGTTGCGCTGGTCCGGTTCAAGCCATCCCGCTTCCGCGGGCCTGTCGGTCAGATACCAGAAGACAATCACCGCCAGCACGATCGCGGGCACCGCTTCGATGATGAACAGCCATTGCCAGCCGGTAAATCCGAGCATGCCGTCCATTCCAAGAATTATCCCAGAGAGAGGGGCTCCAATCACTGTCGAGAGCGGAATGGCCACCATGAAATAGCTGGAGATGCGCCCACGATACCCGGCAGGGAACCAGAGAGACAGATAGAAGACGACCCCCGGGAAAAAGCCGGCTTCGGCAATGCCGAGCAAAGCCCGCAGGATGTAGAAACTGGTCTCGCCGGTCACGAATGCCATGGCGCCCGAGACCAGGCCCCAGGTCAGCATGATCCGCGCGATCCAGCGCCTCGCGCCCACCTTTTCCAGTATGATGTTAGAAGGCACCTCGAACAGGGTGTAGGTGATGAAGAATATCCCGGCGCCGAAACCATAAGCGGCTGCCGAGAGGCCGAGGTCAGCGTTCATTCTTATCGCGGCGAAACTGACATTGACGCGATCGAGATATGCGATGAGATAAGCTGCGATCAGCAGCGGAACCAGACGCCACGTCACACGCGCCATCGTGGCTTGTTCCTGTTCCATGCTTTTCTCCAGTGTCGCAACCGTTCATCCCGCCGGCTGCGTGATCTTTGCAGAGTCAAGCCATGCCACCGCCACCATCGCAGCGTTGGGCTTCCTGCGCTGAAGCACGGCCAGTTTGTTTGGAGTGCCAAGGCGAATGCTTGCACGGCTATCTTGAGCAGACAATAAATCTTGCCGGTAATTTCAATGGATGAAAGGGCTCGAGCACAAGCGATCCCCTGTCGCCGCAAATGGCAAGCGCGGTTTGCTTTAATCCACGTCCCTCAATCGCCGAACAGTTCGAAATCTGGTTCTGTTGCAACGTTTTGAATACCGGCACTGCGGCAAGGACTTTTGATGCCTACTCTGCCGGTCGAACCCCACGAGACCTAGCTGGTGATCTCAACGCGATGGGATAGCGCCGCCACGAGGAACACGCTGGAACGGCTCCACCATCAACGGAAATGCCCAACGCGGGGTGAGTCTGCTCTTTAACGAACTCTGCGTTGGTCGGATCATTTGGAACAAGATCCGAATGGTGAAGAACCCCGATACTGGCAAGCGCGTCTCCAGGCCAAATCCCAAGGACCAGTGGCAGACGAAAGAGGTTCCGCATCTTCGCATTATCAACGACGACGTTTGGCAAAAAGCACAGGCACTCAAAGTCGCGAGGGTGAACGCATCCTCTCATTTCAAGGGTCGCCCGGCTCACCTGTTATCCGGCCTACTTCGCTGCGGCATCTGTGGATCGGGCATGTCGGTTCACGATCGTGACAAGACGGGCAAAACGCGTATCAGGTGCTCCGCCGTTCGTGAAGCGGGAGCTGCTCCAATCGGCGCATTATTTACCTGCCCGCGATCGAGAGGGCAGTCCTTGATGGCATGCACCTCACCCTGAAGAAGGAAACCACCAAACCGGCTGGTGCCAATTTCCTTCAACAGCAGGCCAGGTTCGATGACTTCATCGATGAGTTCAACTCAGAACGCCCGCACCAGGCGCTCGACATGGACTACCCGGCGGAGCGCTACGCGCCCTCAACGCGTCCCTATGCCGGCCTACCAGACCTCGACTATCCGTTTCACGACAAGGCCGTCACCGTCACCACCTGCGGCCGCATCTGCTATAACAGAAAGAAGATCAACCTCAGCCTTGTCTTTGCCGGCCAGATCGTCGGCATCAAACAGGTCGAGGACCATATCTGGCTGGCTAGCTTCATGGACTACGATTTGGGATATTTCGATGATGAGACATGCAGGCTCGAACCACTCCAAAACCCCTTCGGGCCAAAAGTGTTACCCATGTCTCCGGTATAAACCGTAACCTATGTGTCCGGAACGGACCGGGTGAGCGACCCGAGACACAGGTGACGTTTTGTACCGGACACATGGGTAACACTTTTGGCTTTTGGCCGGAGGTGTTGATGCCGTGGAGAGAGTGTTCGGTGATGGAGGAACGTCTACGCTTCGTGGCCCGTCTTCTGGACGGGGAAGGCATGAGCGATGTGTGCCGGGAGTTCGGCATCTCGCGCAAGACGGGCTACAAGATCTTCAATCGCTACAAGGATGAGGGCCTTGAGGCACTGACGGACCGCTCTCGGCGGCCGGTGCGCTATGCCAACCAACTGCCGGTCCAGATCGAGCGGATGATTGTGGAAAACAAGCAAGAGAAGCCGCACTGGGGCGCCAGGAAGATCAGGGAGTTGCTGATCAGGAAACTGGCCGGCGACGTGCGCATTCCGGCCAAGAGCACAGTTCATGCCGTGCTCGACCGCCACGGCCTTGTGAGCCAGGCCCGCAAGAGGAACCGGGCGAACAAGGCCGTGGGCACGCAACTGTCACAGGCGATGCAGCCCAACGATCTCTGGTGCGCCGATTTCAAGGGCGAGTTCAAGCTCGGCAACGGCCGCTACTGTTACCCCCTGACCGTCACCGACCAGGCTTCACGCTATCTGCTGGCCTGCGAAGCCCTTGAAGCGACAAAGGAGGTTCCAGTCATCGAGGCTTTCGTCCGGCTCTTCAAGGAACGTGGCCTGCCGGAAGCGATTAGAAGCGACAATGGCCTTCCCTTCGCAAGCCCCAACGGCCTCCACAATCTATCGAGGCTGTCGGTGTTCTGGCTGAGGCTCGGCATCGCCATCGAGCGCATCCGGCCTGGCAACCCGCACGAGAACGCTCGCCATGAGCGCATGCACCGCACGCTCAAGGCCGAAACGACCCGGCCGCCGGGCATGAACGCCCTGCAGCAGCAGGCCAGGTTCGATGCTTTCATGAGCGAATTCAATGACGAGAGGCCCCACGAGGCCATCGGCATGAAGGTGCCAGCCGAGCTCTACAGAGGCTCTTCAAGAGCCTATCAAGGTCTACCCGAGCTGGATATCCCTTCCATGACAAGGACATTCTCGTCACCGCCTGCGGCCGCATCTGCATGCACAGGAAGAAGATAAACATCTCCACCGTGCTCGCCGGCCAAAGGCTCGGCATCAGCGAAGTCGACGACGGCATTTGGCTCGTCAGCTTCATGCACTATGATCTGGGATATATCGACCTGGAACAGAGGACCTTGCAGACCATCGACAACCCGTTCGGCACGAGGTTGTCACCCATGTCTTAGGTACATTCTGTTACCTATGTCTCCGGGCCGTACAGGTGAGAGGTGGTAGCGGGAGAGGGACTTGAACCCCCGACCCCAGGATTATGATTCCCGTGCTCTAACCAACTGAGCTACCCCGCCAGGGCGGCGAAAGGCCCGAAATCCGCCTTAAATCGCAAGGCATTTCGAGGCGTTCGCCAAGGTCGCGCGGATATAAGGTTGGGAGGGTGAGCCTGTCAAGCTTCGAACCGCTCGGCAGGGGCGCTTATTCTCGCTGCCGAAAAGCTTTGCCGCGCCGATAATTGGTTGCAGCCGCCGGGGTTGAGTTCGAAGAGGCACGTCGCTATGTCTCGGCCACGAGTTTTTAGAGTTTGAGAACAGATGAAGCCGCGCATTGCAGTCCTCGGTTGCGGATACTGGGGCTCCAACCACATCCGCACCCTCAAGGCGCTCGGCGCGCTGCACGCGGTCTCCGACGCCAACCGTGCCCGCGCCGAAGGCTTTGCCAGCGAACAGGACTGCCTCGCGATCGAACCGGACCAGTTGTTCGTCCGCGATGACATCGACGCCATCGTCATGGCGCTGCCGCCGCAATTTCATGCCGAGATGGCGGTGTGCGCCACCGAAAGCGGCAAGGACGTGCTGGTGGAGAAGCCGATCGCGTTGACGGTTGCCGATGCCGAGCGCTCGGTGCAGGCGGCGAAGGACAAGGGCCGCGTCTTTATGGTCGGCCACGTCTTGCGCTTCCATCCCGCGTTCGAGACGCTGAAGGCGCTCATCGACAAGGGCGAGCTCGGCGAGGTCCGCTACATCCATTCGCACCGGCTCGGCCTCGGCAAATTCCACACCGAGAACGATGCGCTATGGGACCTGGCGCCGCATGACCTGTCGATGATCCTGGCCATCACCGGCACCGAACCGATCGAGGTGCGCGGCGAAGGGGCGGCGCTGCTCGACAATCTCAGCGACTTCGCGCATCTGCACATGCGCTTTCCCAACGGTTTGCGCAGCCATCTCTTCGCCTCGCGGCTGAACCCTTACCGCGAACGGCGGCTGACCGTGGTCGGCACCAAGGCGATGGCTGTCTTCGACGATGTCGAACCATGGGAGCGCAAGCTCGCCGTCTATCGCCACGCGGTCTGGCAGGACAGCGGCCAATGGGCGTTCACCACCAATGAGCCCTCCTATGTCGCGGTTGGCCAAGGTATGCCGCTGACGCGCGAACTCGAGCACTTCATCCATTGCATCGAAACGCGGGCCGAACCGCGCACCAGCGGCGAGGAGGCAATCCGGGTGCTGCGCATCCTGACCGCGGGTACGGTCACGCACACCAAATCCAATCCCTGAAGAAGATCGGGCCGCGTCGCGGCGGAGAGATCGTTGCCTACTCGGCGGGAACCTGCGCCGGTGACGCGGCAAGTCGGCTCAACATCGCCTCGGCCTCGGCGCCGCGCTCGGAGCGTTCGATGAAGCCGCCGCCGAACACGCGGGCCTCGTTGCCGTCGTCGGAATAGAGCACGCAAGCCTGTCCAGGCGCGATACCGGACTCGCCATCGGCCAATTCGACCGATGTGACGCCCGCCTCGTGACGCAGCATCGCCGGGCGTGGCGGCCTGGTCGAGCGGACCTTGGCGAACAGTTCCAGCCCGCCCGCGGGCATGTCGGCCAGCGCGCCGTCACCAAGCCAGTTCATGTTGCGCAGGTAGATCTTGTGCGTCTCCAGCGCCTCGCGCGGCCCGACCACGACACGGGCGCGCTCGGCGTCGAGATGGACGACATAGAGCGGCTCGCCGGAGGCCACGCCGATGCCGCGGCGCTGGCCGATGGTGTAGCGCAGAATGCCTTCATGGCGGCCGAGCACCCGGCCGTCGATATGGACGATGTCACCCGGATTGGCGGCCGTCGGCTTCAGCTTGGCAATGATGTCGGAATATTTGCCCTGGGGCACGAAGCAGATGTCCTGGCTGTCCTGCTTGGCGGCTACCGTCAGGCCCATCTCCTCGGCAATGGCGCGAACCTGCGGCTTCGGCAGGCCGCCGAGCGGAAAGCGCAGATAATCGATCTGCGCCTGCGTGGTGGCGAAGAGGAAATAGCTCTGGTCGCGATCGGCGTCGACCGGCCTATAGAGCGCGCGATGGGCGCCATTGGCGCCGGAGCGAATGTAGTGGCCCGTGGCCAGCGCGTCGGCGCCGAGATCCTTGGCGGTGGCCAGCAGATCAGCGAACTTCACCGTCTGGTTGCAGGAAACGCAAGGGATCGGCGTCTCGCCGGCGACATAGCTCTCAGCGAAGGGATCGATGACCGCCTTGCGGAAGCGCTCTTCGTAGTCGAGCACATAATGCGGAATGCCGAGCGTCTCGGAAACGCGGCGGGCGTCATCGATATCCTGCCCGGCACAGCAGGACCCGGCCCGGTGCGTCGCGGCGCCATGATCGTAAAGCTGCAAGGTGACGCCGACGACATCATAACCCTCGCGCTTCAAGAGACCCGCGACGACGGACGAATCGACGCCGCCCGACATGGCGACGACGATACGGGTGTTTTCGGGACGTCCGGGAAGATCGAGGCTGTTCATGGTTCTTTCGTTCTGCGCGGCGCTTGCATGCCAATGACGCGAATATAGGTCAAGCTTGGCGGCTGCGCCAGCTTGCGGGAACCGATCGGCGGGCAACTGCCGGCCCGGTGACCGCGCAGATTTTTCGAGCGAATCCGGAACTTCCCGGCAGATATTTCAAATGTTTGCGAAAAGACTAACGCGGCGTTCATGATCATTACCTAGCTGTTAGGGTCTGCTTAGGCAATTTTTAAAGCTGTGGCGGTAACGTGGTGGGGATTGGGTCTTTGAGTTTTTTGTAGAGAGTACGATGACCGATCTGGTTAGACCGCGAGTCAAATATGTTATCGGGCCTGACGGCAGCCCTCTCACAATTGCCGATCTGCCGCCGACGAATACACGTCGCTGGGTTATCCGGCGCAAGGCGGAAGTGGTTGCAGCGGTGCGCGGCGGGCTTTTGAGCCTCGAGGAGGCATGCCAGCGCTACAAGCTGACCACCGAGGAGTTCCTGTCCTGGCAGGCCTCGATCGACGAATACGGCCTCGCCGGGCTGCGCACGACGCGCATCCAGCAATACCGGCACTGACGCTCAAGAATCTGCAAAAGGGCGCGAAGTTCGCGCCCTTTTGGTTTCTTGACAGCATTTGCGCGTTTCAGACCGTCAGCACCACCTTGCCGACCGGCTTGCTGGCGAGGAAAGCGTGCGCGGCGCCGGCCTGTTCTAGCGGGAAGGTCTTTGCCACATGCACGGTAAGCTTTCCCGCATCGACGAGCCTGCCAAGTTCCAGCAGGCCTTCGCGGTCGGGAACAACGGACATGCGTTCGACGCGGATGCTTCGCGCCTTGGCATCCGCCCTGGTCTTGTCACTGATGTCGAGCAGTGACACCAGCACGCCGCCGTCCCTGAGCACCTTCAACGATTGATGGGCGTGCTCGCCGCCCACCGTCTCGAGCACCAGGTCGATGTCCTTCGCCTTGTCGGTAAAATCATCCTTGGTGTAGTCGATGACCTCGTCGGCGCCGAGCTTGTGGACGAAATCCAATTTTTCCGTGCTGGCGGTGGCGGCAACCCAGGCGCCGCCCGCCTTGGCGACCTGCACCGCCAGATGGCCGACGCCGCCGGCCCCGGCGTGGACCAGCACGCGCTGGCCGGCTTTTATCGCGCCATGACGCACGAGGCCTTGCCAGGCGGTGAGGCCGGCCAGCGGCAATGCGCCTGCCTGGACGTAATCGGCGTGCGCGGGCTTGCGCGCGATTTCATCGGCGGGCACCGCGGCCAGTTCGGCATAGGCTGCCGCCTGCTTTGGGAAGCGCGGCATGCCGAACACCGCGTCACCTGGATTCAGGCCGCTGACACCAGGCCCCAGCGCCTCGACGGTTCCCGAAAGGTCCCAGCCGAGGATGAAGGGTGGTTCGCCGAGCAGCGGGTAATAGCCGGCGCGCACGGCGCCATCGACCGGATTGATCCCGGCCGCCTTGATGCGGACCAGCACTTCGCCGGCGTTGGGCGAGGGCGCCGGGCGCTCGGCGATGACAAGGACATCGGGTCCGCCGACGGAATTCTGGATAATGGCACGCATAAGATTTCTCCTGATTGACCGGTCCCACTATCATTTGGAGAGTAATAGTCTCTGTCGGTAGCTAATCAAGTTGTCCGGTTTGGTAGCACATGATCTGTCCGCTTCTGTTTTGGCGTCGAAGCGGTT